>JBBANV010000023.1:0-19810 GCA_040401775.1 Ilumatobacteraceae bacterium | reverse complement strand
TCAACTTCAACACGGTGTGGAGTGCAATTTTTGAACCAATCAGTACGTTTGGTGCTCTCACACGATTGGCACGGGAGAGCTCATGGGCCAAACGACATGACTTGCCATATCACATCGTTGGAAGCGACGGTTCTGGGGTGGTGTTACGAGTCGGCACCGCTGTTCGTAACTGGAAGCCCGGTGATCGAGTCACCATCCATTGCAACCATGTAGACGACCAGGATCCGTCCGCACACGACGACTCGATGCTTGGTGCGAACCAACGCATCTGGGGATATGAAACCAACTTTGGTGGTTTGGCCGACCTCACTGTGGTGAAGGCAAACCAACTGATGCCCAAGCCCGCGCACTTGTCATGGGAGGAATCTGCAGTCAACGCCCTGTGCAACAGCACGAGTTATCGCATGTTGGTGTCGCAGAACGGTGCACGTATGAAACAAGGCGACGTCGTGCTCATCTGGGGAGCGACGGGCGGCATCGGCGCATACGCCGTGCAGTACGTATTGAACGGCGGCGGCATTCCCGTTGGTGTGGTGAGTTCGCCGGACAAGGAGCGCATCCTCCGCGAGATGGGTTGTGAGGCGGTCATCGACCGATCCAAGGGCAACTACAAGTTCTGGAATGACGACAATACGCACAATGAGAGTGAATGGCGTCGCTTTGGTGGCGATATTCGCGCTCTCGTGGGCGAGGATCCTGACATCGTGTTCGAGCATCCGGGGCGCAGCACGTTCGGCGCATCCATGTACGTTGTGAAAAAAGGTGGCACCGTTGTGACCTGTGCAGCAACGAGTGGGTTCATGCTGGAGTTCGACAACCGCTACTTCTGGATGCGCCTCAAGCGCTTGGTCGGCTCACATTTCGCAAACTATCGAGAAGCATACGAAGCCAATCGTTTGATTGCCAAAGGGATGATTGATCCGGTGATTTCCCAGACGTTCCCCCTGTCTCAGACAGGCGAAGCCGCGTGGCAGGTGCATCGCAACATGCACGAAGGAAAAATCGGAGTGTTGTGCCTGGCAGAAAACGAAGGTGAAGGCGTGACCGACCACGAGTTGCGAGCCAAGGTTGGAGAAACTCGACTGCGCAGGTTCCGCCGATGATGCTCACCGAAATCGATCATGTTGCCATCGCAGTACGCGACTTGGCGGCAGCCGTCGACTATTACCAACGTGCCTTTGGCGCCACCATCGACCATCGCGAAGTGGTGGAGCGTGACGGCGTTGAAGAAGTACTCATGAAGGTGGCCGACAGTTACATTCAGTTGCTCACCCCAACTCGTCCCGATTCTCCCGTGGCCAAGGCGCTCGACAAGCGCGGCGAGGGTTTGCATCATGTCGGCTATCGCGTTGCCGACTGCGCCGCAGCGCTCGCGTCGATGGTTGCTGCCGGTGCAACACCAATCGACACGGTGCCGCGTCCGGGCTCGCGTGGCACGACGGTGGCGTTCATTCACCCCAAGGGATCATTCGGAACGCTCATCGAACTCGTTCAGGAGTAAACACTCACCCGTGGTCGGGGTTGTCATCGTGCTTGGCGGAGTTGTCGGGGCTGCTGCAGTGCTGTGGTCGCTGCATACAGCCACCGTTATTCGTGAATCGTTGAGCAGCGAGCCAATTCGCCAGGCGTCATATGTTCGAGTTTCGATGCTCGTTGTTGGTGCGATTGTTGGTGGAGTCACAGGATGGATGTTGCACCAGTCCAACTCAGTTGTTGATCGCTCGCTTTTGGTCGTTGTATCGCTGCTCCTCCTTGCACAGGGTCCACTTGATCTCCAAACACGGCGCTTATCGCGACCAGTGACGGTGGGCGGCTTCATTGCCGCAGTGGGGATTGTCGCGGTGGATGCGTTCAGCTCGGCGGCGCTATCTCACGCCCTTCTTACCGTGTTGATGTGTCTCGCTGTGGTGGCCGGGTTTGGTGTTCTTCATCGACTCTCTGCCACGTCGCTCGGTCTTGGAGACGTGTTGCTGGTAGCGCCGCTGAGTCTCGCAGTCTCACACGTTTCGCCGCAGAACACCCTGGTGTGGTTGCTCGTTGCTTCCGTATCTGGCGCGATTCATGGTGCTCTCAGCCTCATGACGCAAAGGTCGCACATGATTCCCTTCGGTCCGCACCTTTTGGGTGCGGCATGGCTCGTATTGGTGCTGAGCGTCTAGGTTCATTGCCGTGATCGTGCATCTCGTGGATGGTACGTACGAGTTGTATCGACAGTTCTATGGACAACTCGGTCGCCATACCGAGGAAAACGAAAATGCTGGTGTCATTGGCGTGCTCACCAGCACGCTGCAGCTGATCGAAAACGGGGCCACGCATATAGGTGTAGCCACTGATCATGTGATCGAAAGTTTTCGCAATGATCTGTGGCCCGGCTACAAAACCAGTGAGGGGATGGAGCCGGAAATCCTGCGACAGATTCCGGTCTTGGAGGCAGCTCTCATGGCAATGGGGGTGACGGTATGGGCCATGACGGAGTTTGAAGCCGACGACGCGCTTGCTTCAGCAGTGCGTGTTGCCTGCGAGGATCGTCGAGTCCACCAGGTACAACTGCTTACCCCCGACAAAGATCTCGGGCAGTGCGTCAGTGGACGTCGCGTTGTGCAAGTCGATCGCAAGAACAATGTGCTGATTGATGAAGCTGCCGTGCAAGCAAAATTTGGTGTTGGCCCCGACTCAATCATCGACTACTTGGCACTCGTTGGCGACAGCGCCGATGGCTTTCCTGGGTTATCCGGCTGGGGTGCCAAGAGTGCCTCAACCGTGCTGGCGAAATACGGCGACCTCATGTCGATTCCTGCCGATCACGCCGAGTGGATTGCTGATGGTGTGAAGGTGCGTGGGGCGGAGAAGTTGGCGACGACACTGCGCGAGCATCGTGCTGACGCTGAACTGTTTCGCATTTTGGCCACGTTGGTGGACACCGTCGAGGTTGGAACGGTGGATGAGTGGAAGTGGAGTGGCCCACGGCCGGAATTTGCCCAACTCACCACGGAGTGGGGAGTTCCAAGACTCGGCGAGCGAGCCGCGTCGTTGCGGTAAACACTTCGTCGGCAATCGCGCCGACTGAAGTGACGGCCAGGCGATCTGCGGCACACTTCAGCTTCCGATGAAGGCTGCTTCCTTCCGGACCTGACCTGATTCTCGGGCATCCGTTGCACAGGACCCGACCGCCACCTCACTCGACGAGATGTCGGTACGCCAGAGGCTAACGGTCGTGCTCAGATAGCCTGCCCTCGTTCACGCGTTGCATTGCAACACGATGAAGATTCGGAGGGGTGCGAGAGCGGCCGAATCGGCGCGCTTGGAAAGCGCGTGAAGCGCAAGCTTCCGTGGGTTCGAATCCCACCCCCTCCGCCACGCGCCAACTGGAACCACGTGACGAACCCACAGATAGCGTTGCCAGACGGAAGGGTGCCAGAGCGGCCGAATGGGACGGTCTCGAAAACCGTTGTGGGTGTATGCCTACCGTGGGTTCAAATCCCACCCCTTCCGCCATTCTGTAACGAGGAACGTGGGAGGCACACCTGGATCGCAGTTCCCGCCTGGCGGTGATTCATCGCTACCTCAGCGCACTTGACGACCTCGGCTCGACGCAAGTCGATGGTCGCAGTGTGCGTAGTCGCTTGCGTAACGACCACGACGATTTGTGGTTCGCAAGCAGTGTCCGTGAAAGCAGTTTGTGGACGGATGACAGATTTTTTGAACGTCTCACGCTGCTGATCGAGAATCGCCCCGCGGTCGTTGCTTCAACGACACAGGGGGTAGTACGTCGACTTCGGGTAACTGCCGCATGGGGTAGAGCCTTGGTGCACGCTGTGCGTTGGCGTCCTGCGGCGGTGTCTCGAAAGGTCGTGTTCGTGGAGTACCTACCGCCAACGTATGCAGTGGGCCAACGTGGCGAGTCTCAGTACTTCGGCAGTTTGCCAGTCGAGATTCGACAACTCGGGCACTCCGTTGGCTTTCTACATATTCACTCCGAAGGACCGGTAACGAAGGCACCTCGTGCGATACGAAGGTTGCGCCGTCGGCTCACCTCAAACGAGATTCCGCATGTGCTGTTGACGGACTACCTCACCCTTGGTGTGTGGTGGAAGGCGTGGTGTTCATGGCGCGCCATTCAACGGCATGCACCAAGCGTTGTCCAGATTGATACTGCCGTAACCCCTGATACCGACCTTTCTCGTATCTGGCCCACGTGGCGAGCGATGTACGACGAGTCAGTTCGAGGTACGCACTCGGTGCGAACGAGTTTGCTCTCCGCAATGTTTTGCGAAGCATTGCACGCAAACAGTGAGGCGCTCGTGTGGTTGAGTGCTTTTGAGGGTCAGAGTTGGGAAGCGTGTTTTGCGCGAAATGTTGAGAAGTCCTCGTCTACGTGGATTCCGTATCTTCACACCATGTTGCGCCCATGGGATTTGCGAGCCCGCACGTTCGTGAAGGAGTTCCCGCCACACCAACTGGCGGTGCATGGGCAGCACGACCACAGCGAGCTCGAAGGTTTGCAGTCTTCTCTCGTTCTGGTGGAGGCACTGCGATACGGACATCTCGGCGCAACTTCACCGAAGAGGTCTACGTTGCATTCGGGTGACGCAAAATGGCTCGTTGTTGGTGGGGCGGAATGTGAACGTTCCAATCGCGAATTACAAGGTGTCTTTGCCGCCATGCAATCACAGCACGTGGCTCCGCATGTGGTGATCAAATGGCATCCTCAGTGCGGGAAACCCACCGTTGCGTTGCCCAACAATGCAAGGGTGAGCAATGAGCCCCTAGCTGCACTCATCAGTGACGTTTCGGTCGCACTCATGGTGGGAAGTGCAGCACCCCTCGATACGTATTTGCGCGGAGTACCGTCGTGTTCACTCCGCACACCATCTGGATTATCGATGACTCCCGTGGAGGAAAGCGAGCACTTTCACACGGCCCCCGACGGAAGTGACGCGGTGTCATGGATGCTCACGGCACAATCGGCACCTCAATTCACGCCGCCGATTGAACGGTACTTCTCGCTCGACGCCTCATTGCCACGCTGGCGGGCGCTTCTTGCCGGTGTGATTCGCGATTAGCAGTTTGCCAAGTACTGGCGAGCCCGAGCCAAGTCCTCCGGGGTATCAATTGCGATACCCACGGACTCCACTTCGATCATTTTGACGCTCACACCGAGTTCTAGAAAGCGAAGGATCTCGATATCTTCGATGTGCTCGAGGGGTGTCTTGGAAGTCCTCCCCGAAAACAGCTCAAGTGCATTCTTGCGAAACGCGTACATGCCGATCTGTCGTTTAGCTGTTGAAAATTCCAGCGACTTACCCGTGGGAATTGCACCTCGGCTGATGTACAGCAATCGACTCTGTTGGTCAACCACCACTTTGGGAACGGTGGAACTTCGGAAATCTGCTTCGTTGGAAATCGTGGAATAGGCATTGATCACTCCGACGCTCGCATCGGCGTGTGAGACGGCGGTCAATAGAGAGTTGAGTCCGACCGGATCAAGAAATGGCTCATCTCCTTGGACATTTACGAACCACTCAGCGTTGCTTCGTTGAGCAACCTCCGCAACCCGATCGGTTCCGGTGAGGCATGACGATGATGTCAACCGCCAATTGACATCATGCTGCTCGCACTCGGCAACGATCCGCTCGTCATCGGTAGCCACCAGAATCGATTCGTTCGGTACGGCTTTGCGAACTTGCTCGACACAGCGCAGGAGTACGGATTTTCCGCCCAGATCCGCGAGGGCCTTTCCGGGGAATCGACTTGACGCAAAGCGTGCAGGTATGACAACTACATACGACGATGGCAGTGGTGCACTCACAGAGGAGCAAACAGTGATCGCTGTTGCACCCGATAACTGGACTTGGTGAGAGCAGTTATCGGCACCGAACCGAACTGCTCGCCAAAAAGATCGAGAGTTTCCTGCATCATGATGTGCCTTGCATCGGTTTCGCTGTAGCCGTCGACACCGACGAGAAAGATTCGCTTGGCATCCCCGTGGGCAATCAAACTCAGTGCGTACCCCGCCACGATTGGGTGAGGGATGATGGCGCCATCACCATCAAAACCAAGTTGCGCTGCTGCAACTCGGTAGCCAACATCGCGGTGTCGCTTCACGTTGATGCCCAACGACTCGAGCAATCCGCCCGGTGCAACCACTTCGCAGTCGAGTTCTTGCAGGGCCGACGCATCGAGCATCGCGCGCTCCGGGTGGCACACTGCAACCGCGTCAACGAGAGACATGTCGATTGGGAGATGCGCATTGAGCCCCACGACGAATGGTTGATGCTCTCGAATGAACATCTCGATCTCGGAGCTCTTTGCACGTGCTTCGGGACCATTGGCCACGATCAGCACGTCACGCGCAGTGCACCAGTCGTCGATGTTCTTCCCGCCCGCGAAATGCAATGGCTCACCCTGTACGGCTTCGGTGAGTCGGCGCACGTCGAAACTCGTGGCCCCACGTTCATTGAGACGGCCGAGTGCCGTGGTGATTTCCGATGGGGAATAGCGATCATCCTTGGTGAGTTCCATTACGTACGTTGGGTGCACAGCGAGATTCGCTGATTGGAAGTAGTACAAACTCGATCCCCAGCCGTAGGTGCGCTTCAAATCCGCGAAGTCGCGTTCAACAAGGTTCACCAAGGGTTGCACGGTTGCCTTGGTGAGACCACGTCGCGCAAGTTCCATCACCAAGTACTCGGTGCGAACATTGCCTGGTCCACGACCCATGCCTTGGATGGTGGAGTCCACGATGACGGCTCCAGCATCGATGGCCTCCATGGTGTTGGTGAGCGCGTAGGACATGTTGTCGTGCAGATGGCACCCAATCGCAGAACCAAATCCATCAGCGAGTGCGTGCATGATCGGGGCGATGTCAGCCGGACGAAGTGAGCCGAACGAATCGGCGATGTAGGCATAGGTGACATCGAACGACTTGGCTTGCTTGCCAAACGCCGTGATGTGAGGCCGTTCGATTTCGGATATTTGCATCAAGTTGAGAGCAACCTCGTAGCCGAGTTCACGGAGTTCTTCGATCGCTGGTCCGAGTTGGTCAACCTCGTTTCGATTGGCGGCAATACGCACCATCGACACCTGGGAATGATTACGGCGAGCAAAGGTGCTCCGAACGGCAACGCGCTGATCCGCCGACTGAACGAGCTCCTTCGCGTTCATCATCACCGCAAGTGAAAGGTGTCGAGGAACGGCAAGTCGCTCGATGAACGCATCGGTGGTATAGGCCGTAGCACCGAGGTATTGGTTGGTGTGCAATGTTCGGAACCCCAACTCGACGATGTCGACCTTGGCTGCCGCCATGGCGTCGACGTAGCGCTTGACAAGATCGAAGGAATAGTCCCAGTCGTTGTAATAGCCACCGTCTCGCAGGGTGCAGTCAAGTACGAGCACATTGGACGGTGCTCCCTGATTGGGACGCGTTGCCACGTATTCAGCGTACTGAGTTGGCTGGCGGTACTGGGCGTACCGTGGTGGCATGGATGATGCGTTCGCCATGCGCCATGCGCTCAACGAGGCACATCGTGCTGCAACCCTTGGTGATGTGCCTGTTGGTGCCATCGTGGTGTGCAACGGTGAGATCATTGCGAGTGCGTGCAACGAGCGTGAACAACTCGGTGATCCGACAGCGCACGCCGAAGTTCTCGCACTGCGAGCAGCTGCTCGCCAACGCGGTACGTGGCGTTTGGATGACTGCACGCTTTATGTAACGCTCGAGCCGTGCATGATGTGCGCCGGCGCAATCGTGAATTCCCGTGTTGGCACCGTGGTGTTTGGTGCAGCCGATTTGAAGGCTGGTGCCATGGGGTCGTTGTACAACATCGCGGCTGATCCGCGACTCAACCATGAACCCACCGTGCGCCATGGAGTGTTGGCAACTGAGTGCGCAACCGTACTCGAGGACTTCTTTCACGCTCGTCGCTGAAGAGACGTATCGACTGTATGCGTGCAGGTGGTACACGCGATTACTTGCAGTATGTTTCGTCCTTCGGCACGGTCAGTGAGATGAGATAGTCATCCACCGTCGTAACAACGCAGGTGTTGAGACCGTATCCCGTGTGTCGATCTGCCTCAACGATGACGAGGATTCCCTCTTCGAGATTCTTTGCAGCTTGCCGAGTACTGGACAGCGGAGTGGCTGCATCACCAGTGGTGCCGATGACCACGATTGGTCCGGCACCCTTTCCGGTGACTTCAACCCGTGAGTCCACGCGGTAGGGCCATAGCGCGCATGCATATCCGTAGCCGAAGTTCTCACCGAGCCGCTTCGCCGCCGCAGCGAACTTGGGGATATCGGCGTCGACGTCGGCAATGGTGGAGCCTTCGGGATCATCCAAACAAGAAATCGCCAAGAATGCTTCCAGCTCATTGCCATAAGTGCCATCAAACTTTCGCTGGTAGTAGTCGTCATAGAGCGCAAGGAGTTGTGCTCCGTTGCCCTTCACCGCATTGGCAAGGGCAGTTTCTAGTTGTGGCCACAGCGTGTTGCTGTACATCGCTTGTACTACCGCGGTATAGAACACACCTTGGGTCACCGGCGTTCGATCACTGCTTACGACGATTGGTGCTTTGTCGATGTCGATGGCGAGTTGGTCGAACAGTGCCGCAGGATTGCCGTCGTTGTAGATCTTGCAGGTGATGCGCTTGGCACACTCAGCCAGGAATGCGGTGAGTTGTTGCTCGAACCCTTTCAACTGTGAGACGGCTTGATCGAAGCCGTTCGCATTGGGGTCGGATGCTCCATCAAACACTGCTGCCCGCACGGTGTCGGGGAACATCGTTACCCACGTAGCGCCAAGCTCGGAGCCGTAGGAGAATCCAAAGTAGGTGATGGTGTCTTCACCGAGTGCACGGCGGATGGAATCCATGTCACGAGCGGATGCTTCGGTGGAGATGTACTTGAGCATCTCGCCGTTGTTCTTCATGCAAAGGTCGACGAACTCTTGTGTGATGTCGATCATCTCCTGCTTGGCTGCAGCACCGTTGGGAGGGGAGTCGATACCGAAGAATCGGTCGTAGTCCTCCGTGCAATCAACTGCCGGAGTGGATTCGCCGGTGCCGCGGGGATCCCAGCCGACAACATCGAACCTGTCGGTGAGTTGTGAGCTGACGTACCACTCCGCACTGGCCGCAACATCGGAGCCACCAAAACCCGGGCCACCAGGATTCACCAACATCGACCCGATTCGTTCAGCAGGAATGTCGGCAAGTCGGCGTGTGAGAAACAAGGAAAAGGTGCCGGCACTCGGGTTGTCGTAATCGAATGGCACTGCCAGGCGTCCGCATTCGAGCGTGCCGGAGGGCAATGGGGTGTCGCAGGGGCCCCAAGTGATGGTGTCGGCACCGGGGACTGCAGTCGCGGGGTTGCCTTCATCGTCATTCGTGCCATCGTTGGTGGTTGCGGTACTGGCATCACCGCTTTCGATGGTGGGATCGGTGCTGGATTCGTACACCAGGCGCTCACCGCAACTCGTCATCACGAGCACTGTGGCAACCACGAGAACCAGACGCCGCATCGTCACCATGAGACCGTCAGCCTAGATTTGCGGGAGCGCACCTCACAACGCCACGACACCCATGACCGACTTCGACGACATCATTGATGACAGCGCCAATCACACAGGCGACCGTATCGCTGACTCCGCCCAGAGTGTTTCGGAGCTGATCAATGCCATCAATGCCGTTCTCACTCGTCAATTTCGCGATGTATGGGTGTATGGCGAGGTGGGCAAGGTCAGCCTGCCAAGTAGCGGACATGTGTACTTCGATCTTGTGGAGGACAACGACGGCGAAAAACACGTGATCTCGGTCAAATTGTGGCGCGGTGTGCGCCAGCGGTTGATGCCCAAAATGCAGCAACACGACATGGACATCGTTTCTGGTATCAAGGTGCGCATCCGCGGCACCCCCGACGTATATGGAGCGTCGGGACAGTTCGGGTTCAAGATGTCGGATATCGACCCTCGCTTCACGCTCGGCGACCTTGCTGCCCAACGTGACGAGATCATTGCGAAGTTGAAACTCGAGGGACTCTACGACCGCAACCGGCATCTGGCTTTGCCACTCGTACCACTGTCAATCGGCGTGGTCACCAGCAAAGGTTCTGCCGCGCACGCCGACTTCATGAAGACGCTCGAAGAGTCGAACATCGGATTCACCGTTACCTTGTGTGACGTCCGAGTCCAGGGTGATGGATCAGCCGAGCAGGTAGCCGCAGCAATCACGCTGTTGGGTAGTCAGCCACTCGTCGACGTGGTTGCCGTCATTCGCGGTGGAGGTTCACGCACGGACTTGGCCACGTTCGACAATGAGATCGTGGCGAGAGCCGTTGCAACGTGCAGAGCACCCGTGTTCACCGGAATCGGTCACGATGTGGACAAGAGCATTGCTGACGAAGTGGCTTTCTCGTGGAACAAAACCCCCACGGCCTGCGCAGTGGCAATCGTGGAAAGAGTGAACGAGTTCGTGCGCCAAGTGGACTCCGCCGCACAGCGCATCGCCAACGTGGTGTTGGCGGCACTCGCCAACAGTGAGCGTCGCGTTGCCAACGCCGTCGGGCGACTGCGAACGCTGCGCTTGACTGTGTTGGATGCCGCAAAATCGCGCATCGATCTCTTGGCAACCGAAATCGCCGGTTTCGATCCCGTCGTTCTCATGCGGCGAGGTTGGAGCATTACGTACAACGCCGACGGCAAGGTGCTCAAGTCGGTGAAGCAGGCGAAACGAGGCGATGGCCTCACTACACGTGTTGCGGACGGCGCCATCGTGAGCACCGTCGTTGGCAGCACACCATCGAAGTTCAACGAAGAGAATGCAAAGGAGTAGCAACAGATATGCCGCGAAAGAAAGACGACAACAACATTGGCTACGAGGACGCCGTCACCGAACTCGAGGTAATCCTTGATGCGCTGTCGGATGACGACATCAACGTGGACGAACTTGCCGAACGAGTCAAACGTGCCACCGAACTCGTGAAGGTGTGTCGCGAACGCATCGCTGCTGCCCGCCTGGAAGTCAAGGAGATTCAACTTCCCGAAGCATCCCGCTGACGCAAGCCGTCCTCCGGCATCCAGCAGGTTGCTGCTGGCGTAGCCTCGTCTCGTGACTTCGGCACCAGCGTCGCTGCGCGATATCGCCACTCGTGTGGACAACCGGCTGCGTGCACTACTCACCGAGGAAGAGGCCCGTTGGGTGGGTTTCGATGCAGATCTCGCCACCCCCTTTGCCGAACTCGCGCGCATGGTGGTGGGTGGTGGAAAGCGTTTGCGCCCCGTGTTCACGTATTGGGGTTTCGTCGGTGCCGGGGGTTCGCCCACGGACCCGCGAGTCATTGATGCAGGTGCAGCGTTCGAGTTGTTGCACGCCTTCGCACTCTTCCACGACGACATCATGGATGGCTCCGTTGCTCGACGCGGTGCCACCACCACGCACGAAAGCATGCAGGCAGAGCACCGAGCCCGTCGCTGGTCGGGAGACGCGCGACGATTCGGTGACGGTGCCGCAATTCTCATCGGCGATCTGTCATTCGTGTACGCCGACATGCTGTTGTCGCATCTCGGCCCGCGTGGATGGCAGATGTGGAACGAGCTCCGAGTGGAACTCAACATCGGGCAGTATCTCGACATGCTCGGCTCGGCCCAGAACGAACGGCGTCCAGAGAAGGCAGCCCGCATTTGTCGGTACAAGAGTGGCAAGTACACCATCGAGCGGCCACTTCATCTCGGTGCATTGCTCGCCGATGAGGCAACACCACTCCTTGAGAAGTATTCGGCGTACGGCTTGCCACTTGGCGATGCATTCCAGTTGCGTGATGACGTTCTTGGCGCCTTCGGAGATTCCTCGGTGACCGGCAAACCCGTAGGTGATGATTTGCGGGAGGCCAAACCCACACCATTGATGGCATTGGCAATGTCCCGAGCAACGCAGTCACAACGGGAGGTGTTGTCGCGTGTGGGTGTAGGCGTGCTTTCCGACACAGATGTGGCACGAGTGCAGCAAGCCATCGTCGATTGTGGTGCACTGGCAGAGATGGAAACCACCATTGAGCGGCTCACCAACGAAGCGATTGATGCAATCAGTGCCGCATCAATCGATGCCGAAGTACGCACCGAGCTGGTGGAACTCGCACGTTTCGTGAGCGATCGTCGAGCATGAGCTGCACGGCATGACAAGCAGGCCCATGCACGTAGTGGTGATTGGTGCCGGACTCGGCGGGTTGTCGACCGCGGCGTATCTCTCACGAAGTGGACACAACGTGACCTTGCTGGAGCGTGACGACATTCCAGGTGGTCGTGCCGGCGTGATCGCCTCGCACGGTTTCCGTTTGGACAACGGTCCCACCGTGCTGACCATGCCCGGGCTGTTGGAAGACGCGTTTGTGGCCGCTGGAGCCAACATGGCCGACTACGTAAAGATCAAGAAAGTCGATCCGATGTATCGCGCCGTTTATGAGGATGGCAGTGAACTCTTGGTACGCCATGGTCGTGAAGCAATGGCCGAAGAGATCGCCAAATTCTCCAACAAGGTGGAAGCCGCATCGTTCATCAAGTTCTGTTCGTGGTTGGAGGATCTCTACAAAGCGGAGATGTCGTCGTTCATCGACACGAACTTCGACTCCGTCTTGGATCTGGCTCGTCCATGGCGCGACGGCTTGCGCCTCGTGCGAATGGGGGCTTTCCGCAAGTTGGACAAGAAGGTTGGTGGATTCTTCAAGGACGACCGTTTGCAGCGCATCTTCAGTTTTCAGTCGATGTATGCGGGATTGGCGCCGTACGAAGCATTGTCGCTGTACGCGGTGATCACTTATATGGACTCCGTCGAAGGCGTGTACTTTCCCGAAGGAGGTATGCACGCGATGGCCACCGGCTTGGCTCGCGCCGTGGAGACGGCCGGTGTCAGCATTCGTTACGGTGCCAGCGTCTCACGGATATTGCGTTCGACGGGTTCACATGGATATGTCACTGGGGTGGAACTCGAAGATGGAGAGCGCATCACGTGCGATGCCGTCGTGTGCAACCCTGATCTCCCCGTGGCATATCGAACCTTGCTCGGTGGAGTTGATGCACCTCGTGCGGCACGTACTGGCAAGTACAGCCCAAGTTGTTTGCTCTGGGTGGCAGGTGTCAAGGGCTTGCCGCACTCCAATGCAGCGCATCACAACATTCACTTCGGTGCCGACTGGAACGGTTCATTCAAGGCACTCATTGAAGACGGTGTGCGGATGCCCGACCCGTCCATCTTGGTAACGCTCCACTCCATCGATACGCCTGGTTTGGCGCCCGAAGGCCATACTGCGTTGTACGTGTTGGAGCCAACACCGAATCTGGACGGAAAAATCGACTGGTCTCGTGAGCGAGATCGCATCGTGGCCGACGTTCGTGAGCGGGTGGGCAAGCTTGGCTACCCGACCGACGTCGTGGTCGAGCGCATCTACGATCCGCTCGACTGGGAACGCTTGGGAATGGAACGTGGAACTCCATTCGCGTTGGCCCATACGTTCTTTCAAACTGGTCCATTCAGACCGAACAACAAGGACAAGCGTGTACCCGGCTTGTTCTTCGTTGGTTCATCCACCGTGCCGGGTGTGGGTGTACCGATGGTGTTGGTGTCGGGAAAACTTGCGGCACGTCGCATTGCGGATTATGCCGCCCAGCGCGACGGCAGGTGAGTAGTGCCAAAACCGCCGACACCAACGACGCATCTGCTGCCGACTGGCCCCGTCACCCTGGCGCAGAGCTATGCGCTATGCAAGGACTTCAACAAACGCCACGGAACCACGTACTACTGGTCGACCAAGGTGCTGCCTGCAGACAAACGTCCACATGTACATGCTCTATACGGATTCTGCCGGTACGCCGACGACATCGTGGACGACCTTGGTCCCGTGCCGATTGCAGAGCGTGAAGCTGCACTCGTCAGTTTTGGCGAGCGATTCTTTCGCGATTTGGCTGCGGGCGCCTCGACGGATCCCATCCTCATGGCGGTGGTTGACACCGTGCACAAGTTCCCAATAGACCCGGAGTGCTTCCGTCGTTTTCTGCGAAGCATGACCATGGACCTCACCGTCGAGAAGTACGAAACATGGGAGGACCTTCTGCACTACATGGATGGCTCTGCCGCGGTAATCGGCGAGATGATGCTGCCCATCTTGGAACCGCACGACGCAGCAGCGTTCGGCCACGCCCGTGACCTTGGCAACGCATTTCAACTCACCAACTTTCTGCGCGACGTGAACGAAGATTTGGACCGCGGGCGCGTATACATACCCCAGGAGGATGTGAGGCGCTTCGGGGTCGATTTGTCGCGACGGGAGTGCACACCGCAGTTCTCAGAACTCATGAAGTTCGAAATTGCACGTTGTCGCTCCCTCTATGCATCGGCCGACAACGGCATCGCAATGTTGCCGAATCGATCTGCTCGGTGCATTCGCGCAGCGCGGGTGTTGTATTCCCGCATTCTCGATCGGATCGAGCAACAGCAATATGACGTGTTTGCCAAGCGTGCGTCAGTCTCGACCGTGCAAAAAGCGCTCATGGTGGCGCGACTGGTGCTGCCTTTCGGCAGTTAGACGTTGTGTGGAAGTGATGCTGATGTGGGAGGACGTGTGAGCGCGGTCTTTCGTAGGCAACCTGCTGCGTCGTTGTCATTGGTAATCACGGTGTTGGCGATGATTGCAACGCCATTGTTTCCACGCGGTGGCAACGAGCGCCAGTTGCTCGCCAATGTGGTGGTGCTGGGGCTGTTGGGTGTCGGCGTCTTCAGCGCATGGGCGACCCATGGAATCCGGTCGGTGGTTGCCGCAGTGTCGGTCATGGTGTTGACATTCGGAGTGGAGCTCTTGGGGAGCAGCACCGGTTTTCCTTTTGGTGAGTACGACTACACCACGGCATTGTCTCCTCGTCTCGGTGGAGTGCCACTGCTGGTGAGTTGTGCATGGGCAGCAATCACGCTCATCGTGCACGGCATGTTTCACCGTGCACCGCGTGCCACGTGGCAACGCGTGGTACTGATGGCTGCGTCCATCACAGCTTGGGACGTGTTCTTGGATCCGCAAATGGTGGAAGAGGGTTACTGGAAATGGGAGACGTCGTCGCTCGCGTTTCGTGGCATTCCGTTGGTGAACTACGCCGGCTGGGGTGCGACGGCACTCGTTACATCGGTGACGGTGGTAGCGCTGTGTGGCCGGACGTCGACTGCACGGCACTCCTCGAACGGCATCGGCATTCCCCTGATTACCTATGCGACACTCACGGTGATGTACACCATCGGATTCGTATTCTTCTTCGGTGACATTGTCGTTGCATTCGTCGGCGCCATCGCCATGGGGTGGTGCCTCTGGCGCGCCGTCGTGCTACGTGTGCGTCCGATCGGTGCCGTGGAATGACCATCACCTGCGATGCAGCCGTCGTGGGTGGCGGAGTAGGTGGAATAATGACCGCCATTCGTCTGGCTGCTGCCGGCCGACACACCGTGGTGTTCGAGCGCAACCATGAACTCGGCGGAAAACTCACATCGCGGCAACGCGATGGCTTCACCTTCGATACCGGTCCGTCGTTACTGACCTTGCCGTCGTTGATCGATGACGTCTTCCAACTGGCCGGTACGAGCCTCGACAACGAAGTCACCCTGCAACGGTTGGATCCGTCGTTTCGATACTTCTGGCCAGATGCCTCCACCGTGACGTTTCGTGATCAACCGATTGCCACTGCCGAGGCCCTGGAGGCCTTGAGTCCTGGTTCGGGTGCGGAATATCTGGCGTTGCTTGCACGCGCTCGCACCATCTGGCAAGTAAGCGAGCGGACGTTCTTTGCCGGCGACATGGCATCTCCCTTGTCGCTTCTACGACGCATGCAGTCGCCACGGGACTTTCGACGTATCGACGCATTTCGTACATTGCAGTCACGTGGCAAGCGGGCATTTGAGGATCCGCGACTCCAACAGTGGCTCGGACGTTATGCCACATACAGCGGATCGGATCCCGCACGTGCACCGGCGACGCTCGCGTGTATTGCAGCAGTCGAAGCCGACTTTGGCTCGTGGTACGTACGCGGTGGCCTCGGAGCGTTACGCGATGCAATGGTGCGGGTTGCACAACGAGTCGGCGTGGAGTTTCGTGTGGGTTCTGAAGTTGTGGCGATCGAATCCACCCGGCGACAAGTGACCGGACTACGACTTGTAGACGAAGCAGTGGTGGCACCCGTGGTCGTTGTCAACGCCGATGCCGAACATGTGTATCGCGATTTATTGCCGCATGCGAAACGTCTTCGTTCCGTGCAGCGCGCCGAGCGCTCCACGAGTGGCATTGCCGTGTTGGTGGGAGTTGAAGGACGTACGCCATTGATCGGGCATCACAATGTGTGGTTTTCGCATGACTATCGTCGCGAGTTTGCCGACTTACGGGCAGGTCGTGTGCCAACCGAGCCCACCATTTACGGTTGCGTATCCAGCGTGACTGATGCATCGCAGGCGCCGACCAACTGTGAGAACTGGTTTCTCCTCATCAATACGCCAGCGGATACCTCCATCAGTGCTAGTGACCATGGACCCTGGTTGCTCGATCGTTTGGCATCAGTTGGCCCGGATCTGCGAGGCCGTGCTCGATTCGCAGAAGTCATCGGGCCACACGACATCGCGATGCGGTATCGCTCGCCGGGTGGTGCAATCTATGGCACCTCGTCCAATGGACGTAACGGGGCATTTCGTCGTCCAGCAATGCGAGGACCACGCAAGGGGCTGTATCTCGTCGGCGGCGCTACCCACCCGGGTGGTGGTCTACCGCTGGTAACGATGAGCGCGAGGATGGTGTCGCAACTCATTCTGCGTTCATACCGTGAGCGATAGCCTGAAAGTTATGTCGGTTACCGTTCGCATTCCCACCACATTGCGTCCACTTTCCGGCGGATTGAGCACGGTGACGGTGACCGGATCCACCTTGCGTGAGGTGCTGAAGGGCCTTGAAGCTGCCCATCCGGGATTTGCTGCCAAGTTGTTGGACGAGCAGGGGAATCTGCACAAGTTTGTGAATGTGTTCGTTGCTGACGATGACGTGCGCTACTTGAAAGGTCTCGACACCGAGGTATCGGGTGGCCAAACCGTCTCCATCGTGCCGGCCGTCGCCGGTGGTTGCTAAGGATCTTGTCCACTTGAAATTCGTCGTCGCGGTTCCAGCGCGACTGGAGTCCACGCGCTTGCCGAGAAAGGTCCTGGCTGACATCGGCGGTCAACCAATGTTGCGCCGAGTGCTCGATGGGGTGAGCAAGGCACCATCGCTGTCGGAGGTGGTGTTGTGTACCGATTCCACCGAAGTGGCCGACCATGCTCGAAGTTGGGGCTATCGCGTGCTCATGACCTCGCCCGAATGTTCCTCGGGTTCGGAACGAATTGCATCAGTCGTTGATCAGTTGCAAGGGGATGTCGTGATCAACGTACAAGGCGATCAACCGTTCGTTGATCCCAACATCGTGGAGTCCATGTGCGCGGTGTTTCGTGATCGGACACCAACGCCAGACGTGGTAACACCTGTCTATTCACTTCCTGAAGAAAAGCTTGCGAATCCCGACGTAGTGAAGGTGGTCGTTGGTGGGCAGCATCGAGCGTTGTATTTCAGCCGAGCGCAGGTGCCGCATGTGCGAGGTGTCGAGCCCAGCCAGTGGCAACATCTCGGGGTCCATTGGGGGCACGTTGGCATGTACGGTTATCGTTCCGAAATCTTGCGTCAGTGGTCACGCCTTGCGCCGTCGCGGCTAGAGAACGCCGAAAAATTGGAGCAACTCCGCCTGCTGGAAAATGGAATTACCATTGATACCTACGAGATCGTTGCTCATGTCCGAAACACGCTCTCCGTCGACAGCCCGGCAGATCTTGAACGCGCGCGAGATCTGGTGAACGGATGACTGCAACATCGCCGCTGTCGGCAGTAATGCTCGCCGAGGCCGAGGCCATCGTTGCGGCAGCGCATCGTCTCGATTCGCGCGAGTCGACAGCTGCCGTCGAGATCCTCTTGAAGTGCACCGGAAAGGTGATTCTTACTGGTGTGGGTAAGTCGGGTCTTGTTGCACAAAAAATTGCAGCAAGCCTCACCTCGGTGGGGTTGATGTCGGTGTATTTGAATCCACTCGATGCGCTCCACGGCGATATCGGGGTAGTCGGCAGTGGGGATGTCATCGTCATGATCAGCAACAGCGGTGAAACCAGTGAGTTGTTGGCGATCGTGCCTTACGTGAAGAAGCGCGCTGCAGCGATGTTGGGAATTCTCGGCAAGCGCGAGTCGTCACTGGCTGGTCATTGCGATGCCGTGCTTGATGCATCAGTCGCACACGAGGCAGCTCCAATCGACCAAGTTCCCACTTCAAGTACGGCAGTCGCCATGGCAATTGGCGATGCACTGACGGTTTCGTGGATGACCGCCAAGGGCGTGTCAGTTGCCGACTTTGCAATGAATCACCCTGCAGGTGCAATTGGTCGTCGTCTCACCTTGATGGTCCGTGATCTCATGATTCCACTCGAGAAGTTGGTGATGGTGACCCCATCTGCCACCTTGCCCGAGGTGGTGGATGCTCTCACCACCCAAGCCATCGGTGCTGTGCTGGTTGCTCAGCCCACGAGCCAGCGCACATTGGACGGCATTGTTACCGACGGCGACCTGCGTCGGGCACTCAAGCGCACACCAGCTGACAAGTGGGGTGCAATCACCGCAAACGAGCTAATGACGGCAACCCCCATCTTTGTGTCGTCGGGAGTCCCTGCGATTGAGGCACTCACACTGATGGAGCGAAATGCCAAGAAGGCAATCACCGTGTTGCCAGTAATTGACGACGAGAATGTCGTTGGCATGTTGCGTATGCATGACTTGATTCAAGCGGGGTTGTCGTGACGTCGTCCTTGGCTGCTCCTTCCGGCGTAGCGCCGATGCTCACCCAGTTGGGCAAGGGGGTTGTCTGTGGCGATGGGCAACCACTCGTACTGATTGCCGGACCATGCGTTATCGAGTCGGTAGCCGTAGCTGAACATGTTGCGGGAACGATGAAGGAAATTTGCGGAAAGCTTGGTGTCTCGTACGTCTTCAAGGCCAGCTACGACAAGGCAAACCGTACCTCGGTATCGGGATTTCGCGGACCAGGACGTGATGAAGGGTTGTCGATGCTGAGCAACATCGGCACAACGTTTGGATTGCCCGTGCTCACCGACATTCATGAGAGTGGCGATGCGGAAGTTGCTGCCAAACACGTAGATGTGTTGCAGATTCCAGCGTTCCTCTGTCGCCAAACCGATTTGTTGATGGCAGCTGCTGCCACTGGAAAAGCAATCAACGTAAAGAAAGGGCAGTTCCTGGCCCCATGGGACATGAAGAATGTGGTGGAGAAACTGCGTAGCGGGGGAGCACGCAACGTCCTGGTCACCGAACGCGGAACATCCTTTGGCTACAACACGCTCGTTGTTGACTATCGCGGCCTGCCACAACTTCGAGCAAGTTCTGCGCCGGTGATCTTTGATGTCACGCATTCAGTACAGCAACCAGGCGGACAGGGCACATCATCGGGTGGACAACGCGAGTATGCGGGTGCTCTGGCCCGCGCTGCGGTGGCAGTTGGGGTGGATGGTCTCTTCATGGAAACCCATCCCGATCCCGACACGGCACCCAGCGACGGGCCAAACATGATTCCACTACACCGCATGGAGCCGTTGTTGGAACAGTTGTTGCTGATTCGTCAAGCTGTCGCGGTGAGTGGCCCACAGCCAACTACGTACTAGGTCATGATTCGCGTCTTCATCGGCTACGACGAGAACGAGACGGTGGCGTACCACGTGT
>JBBANV010000022.1:13210-20129 GCA_040401775.1 Ilumatobacteraceae bacterium | reverse complement strand
AATGGGGTGTTCCTGGCAGGACTCGGCCACACGGTCACCACCATTGATTTGAGCCCGGTCGGTGTACTCAAAGCCCGACGTTTGGCTGCCGAGCGCGGTGTCAACGTGGATGCCCAGGTCGCGGATCTCGAGCAGTACGAATTGGGCACTGGCACGTGGGACTGCATCGTGTCCATCTTTTGTCACTTGCCACCCGATCTACGACATCGAGTACACCAAGCGATTCCCCGGGCACTGGCGAGCAACGGATGCTTCATATTCGAGGCCTACCGAAGAGCCAACATCGGGCGCGGTGTGGGAGGCCCACAGAATCCCGACATGACGGTGGAGTTGGAGGAGTTGCTCGAATCTCTTGGTTCACAAGACCGTGTCGAGATAGTCATAGGTCGTGAAGTCGAGCGCGAAATCACCGAAGGCAAGTATCACAACGGTCTCAGCGCCACCACCCAGCTGCTCGCCCGACGAAGCTAGAGCACATCAACACGCAGCGATAACCTGCGAGCCATGTCGCGTCGCCTGAAAATTGCCGGAATCCTCGTGGCAGTGATTGCTGCGGCACTCGTTGGTGGGCCATGGGTCTACATCAACTTCATTCGTGAGCCGGCGGCAGAGAGTTTCCTGGACGAAGCCAGTACCAGCACCATTGCAACGAGCGACACCACGGTGAATTCGAGCGCTCCCACCATTTCCCTCGATGACCCGAGTGGAACCTGGCAAGTAACGAACACGTCTCAAGTGGGTTACCGAGTCGACGAGGTGCTGTTCGGCCAGAACGTCACCGCAGTGGGTCGCACCAACGCGGTTACCGGCTCTCTCGTCATCGATGACGGTGTGGTTACTTCCGGGCAATTCGTCGTGGATATGACCACCGTCAAGAGCGACGATCCAAAGCGTGACGCTCAGTTCGAGAGCCGCATCATGGACGTCATCAACTATCCGACTGCCACGTTCGTCCTCACTTCGCCCATCACCCTTGCTGCAAACGCAACGGCATCTTCCACCACGAACACCGCATCGGGTGAGCTGACACTGCGCGGGACCACCAAACCAATTTCGATTTCCGTCATCGGTGAAGTACGCGATGGCCGCATCGTGGTGACTGGTGAAACAACGGTCACGTTCGGTGAGTGGGGAATACCCAATCCTTCGATCCCGGGTATCTCCACCGAGGACTTCGGAATACTCGAATTTCAATTGGTGCTCGAGCGATAAACCATGCTGACGGTGTACGGCGTCACGCTGATTCTGCCCAAACCGAAGGACGTTGCAACCGAAACCGCAGCCCGAGAAACCGTGGGTCGCCTGATCGAGCCGTGGCTGGAACGTACATGGCCCGAGAGCAAGCGAACCAATACCACCCAGGTAACTGCTCGAGGCAGCGTCACCGAGAAGGTGTTCCGGATGGAAGTCTCCGAGCAACACCCCACCGACGATGCTCGGCAGGTCACCCTGGTGTCGCTCTTCAACAATCTGCGCGGCGATGTCATCATCGACATCCGTCGTGAAGTGCGCCCGACTGGCCCACTCATCCTTCCTCGAACCCGTAGCGAACGGCCGCCCGTTGCGCTCACGTCGCTGGTGGCCGATATCACCAAGGAGTTTCGTATCCGGGATGCCCAACAACTCGTCTCCGGAAATCCGATTCGTGCAACCAGCAGCAATGACGGTGCCGCAATCGCGGCACTGATCGAAGCGCCGTCTCGACGCCTTCCCCTCGTCGTGGAGTGCACCAGCACCAAGGGTCTTGGGGTCATGACCACGTCGGACACGGCACGGGTCCTCACCGGAATTGCCCATGTCTGCCATCTCGCGACTGCCGAAGCCGAACAGGGTTTCAACGACTATTACGGCAACCGTAAGGCCAGCTCCAGTTGGGTGCTCGTCGCCTGGCCACGCGCCACTCGGGGCATCACCACCACGGAGTACCCGCAACGCGACGACGAACGACTCGTCGATGAGCTCATCGCTGCCGCCGTCGGGGCACTGCCCTTGCTTCCACGGCCAACTGCGCGACCCCAAACCACGCCGAACATTCCGATTCAACAAGTCGTCGCAAACACCACGTCACCCGAAGTCGGTGACTTGCGACGAAAGAACCAGGATTTGGAGCAACAACTCAGCGAAGTTCGGGACGAAAACGACAGCCTGATCGAGAATCTCACCACCACGGAGCATCTCAGCGCCAAGATGGCCGAAGATCGCGACCGGTACCGCGATCAACTCACCGCCCTGCTCACCCTCCGTGATGACGCCAAGCAATGGAACAACACCGCCCAGGTGGTGTTGATGGCAAAGCAATCGTTCACGATGTTGGACTTTCACCCCGACGTGGAGTCTCGACTTGGCAAAGTCCAGTATCCACCCGCCACCAACCAACGAATCTTTGGAAGTCTGCTCGAGCTCAACAACTTGGCGGCTCGCCTACGTCGGGGCGACATCGAGCCGAATCTCTTCAACACCTACTGCACCGAGAAGTTCAACTTTGCGCCGTCGGTGAGCGACAACGCAATCAACAAGTTCGGTCAGGACTACACGATGGTATGGAACGGGATACCGGTACAGCTCGGACCACACATTCGCTGCAACGAAGCACGCATCTACTTCTACATGGACGTGAAGCAGCGTCGTATCGTCATCGGCCACGTCGGGGAACACCTGCGCGATAAGTCCACCAACTAGGTGCGACGCGTCAGTCGACGCCACACCGCCTGAGCAAGGGAAGAAGACAAGAACGGCAATGTCAGGCGGTACACCCACCCCGGCACGACCACCACACGACCGCGTCGCAACGACCGATCGACGGCTCGCACCACATCCGCCGTCGAGAGCCACATCCAATTCGGCACCTTGCGCGTGAGGTGCTCCAACCCGGCACGACGATGCAGGTCCGTGCGCACATAGCCGGGGCACACTGCGACGACCCGGACGCCTTTGTCGCGCACCTCCAACGACAAACTTCGCGCATACGCGGTGGAGTGGGCTTTTGTCGCTGCGTACGCCCCCGCTTTGCGCATGGGTGTGAACGCGGCGATGCTCGACACGATGATGACATCTCCACTTCCTCGCTTCACCATGTCCGGCACCACCGCCTCGCACAGTCGAACGATTCCCGTCGACATCAGATAAGCAAGTGAGTCGAGTTGATCGCGGTTCGATGTTCCAATCGCAGCTGCATGCGTGACTCCGGCATTGCACACCAACACATCGAGTGCACCGCATGCCGCACTCACCGCATCGACTCCTTCTTTGTGTGAGAGGTCGGCAACGATCACCTGTGCGGTGCCACCGCGACGACGAACGTTCTCCGCCACATCGCTGAGGGCCGCAGCATCGCGTGCCACGAGGACCACCTCACTGCCAAGGTCGGCGTACCACTCCGCAAACGCGGTTCCGATCCCCGACGATGCCCCCGTCACCAGTACTCGTCTGCGATGTGGTGAGCTTCCCACACTCCGAGCCTCGCACACCGAGACGTCGGTTGCCTCACACGTGGCAAGTCTCGCGAAGAACTCATCCCCTGGCGTTTAGTGTGAGCGTCATGGATTCACCAGTATTCGCACTCTCCGACCAGTACATCCAACGACTCGCCGAACTTGATCCTGGTTTTGCCACCAGCCTCGGTATTCCCGGTCGCGACCACTTGATGACCGACTTCAGTCCCGCCGGGCACGAGGCGCAAGAGGCGCTCAACCGGCAAACATTGGCCAAACTCAATTCGCTCGACCAAACGAGCGCCACCGATCGACTTGCAGCCGGCGTGTTGCGCAACTCGCTCGAAATGGCCGAGCGTGAATTTGCTGCAGGTGAACATCTCCGCGCCATTCGTGTACTGGCAGGCCACGTGGACTATGCCCGTGCAGTATTCGATCTCATGCCGACTGAAACGGCCGAGCAGTGGAAGGTGATTGCAGAACGAATGTCGAACGTTCCACAAGCGTTTGCCGGGATGCGGGAGTCGTGGCGCCTCGGCATGCAACGCAACGTCGTGGCACCACGTCGACAAGTCCTGGCAGTTGCCGAGATGCTCGAAGGTTGGGCAGGCAATTACGAGACTTCGGGATTCTTTCCGGCGCTCGCCGAACAGTCAACCACCGTGTCGGGGGCACCGGTAGAAGCATTGCGTGCTGCGGCAAGCCAAGCGTCAGTGGCACTCTTGACCACTGCTGAGTTCTTGCGCAAGGAGTACGCACCGGTCGCTGATCCACGTAACGGGGTTGGTGAGGAACGCCATGCTCTTGCTCGTCAGCGTTACATGGGGATGCATGTTGATGCCGACGATGCATACGCATGGGGCTTGGAGGAAGTCCGACGCCTCGATGCCGAACTTCAGAAGTGCGCGGCACAGATTCGGCCCGGGGCATCGCTTGATGAGGTGCGTAACTTCCTCGACACATCGCCGGAACACTCCATCGAAGGTGAGGACAACCTCCGCCGATGGTTGCAGGATCTGATGGACCAGGCCATGGACTTCCTCATCACCAACGAACACTTCGCAATCCCAGAGTCGATTCAAACGATCGAAGCAAAGATCAGTCCTCCTGGTGGTGCTGCAGCTCAGTACTACATGCCGCCCAGCGAAGATCTCAAGCGACCAGGAAGCACGTGGTACCCGGCCAACGGTCGAAGCCGCTTCCCGCTGTGGAGCGAACCCACCACGGCGTATCACGAAGGCGTCCCCGGACATCACTTACAGATCGGTATGGCGGTGGTGAACCGTGAGAAGTTGTCCCGATTTCAACGCAACGAATTCGTCAGCGGTCATGGCGAAGGTTGGGCGCTCTACGCCGAGCGGTTGATGGATGAGTTTGGTTTCTTGGAGCGGCCGGAATATCGACTCGGTTACCTGTATGCGCAAGCCTTCCGTGCAGCGCGCGTCGTGGTGGATATTGGCATGCACTGTGAAAAGAAGATTCCCAAGGACTGGCCATGGCATCCGGGCGAAGCATGGACTCCAGAATTGGCGTTCGAATTCATGTCTGCTCGTTCATCGAGCGACGAAGCCTTCAACCGCTCGGAAGTGGATCGCTATCTCGGTTGGCCCGCACAGGCAATCTCTTACAAGTTGGGTGAACGCGTGTGGTTGCAGTTGCGCGACGAAGCCAAGGCACGCCACGGTGCGTCATTCGATTTGCGTGCTTGGCACACCTATGCATTGGACTTGGGCAACCTTGGACTCGATCTCTTCAAACAGGAGATGGCGAGGTTCTAAGTTCATCAGGCGCACGGGCGCTCTGGCTGACGTGCGGTCTGACTGAAGGACGGTCTGGCTACCGTGTCACCACCACCGGTGTGCCGGGTTTGGCCCACTGATAGAGGAATTTCACGTCGGCTGTAGCCATACGCACGCAGCCTGAACCGGCGAATGATCCCAGCTGGGCTTCGGTTTGCATGGGCTTGCCGTCCTTGCGTGGAATCTCATGGAAGCCGATGTTGCCACCTTCTGGTCCGAGTGCGAACCGTGTCATCCAACGAAAGTCCACTCCCTCGAAGTCCAAACTGTACGACCACAGCGACTGGCTGGTCACTTTGTAACTTCCTGGTGCGGGTACGCCGCGTCGTCCCGAGACCGGCATCGAACGCACGACGTCTTCGTTCTTGTCGATTACCCACACCCACTGCAAGGAATTGCTGTACACCACTCGACGACCCGTCCCGGTGTTTCGGGGCAATCGTGGCGCAAATCGACGAGTCTCCGTGATGCTCGGTGCAATGGAGGGCAACGGCGAAACATCGACGCCACCCTGCCCGGGTGAAGTGCCTGTCGCCGAATCAGACCCCGAGTCCTGCGCGGCGAGCGCCGACATACTTCCGACTTGAGAGGTGACGGCAACAACGACCACACAGCACAAGAACGCACCAAGAGAACGTCGCACTATTCGGCTCCATCGGTGGAGTCGTCAACGACTTCATAGCGGTGCCCAACGGAACTGAGAATTCCCTGAATGACTGCCGCTGCCGGGAGTCCGAGAATTGCGCCGGTCGGACCAAGAACTGCTCCACCGATGATCGCAGAAGCAAAAGCAACTCCTGCATGCAACTCCATGGTTTGTGCAGTGATCTTCGGTGCGATCAAGAAGTTCTCGATCTGTTGGTACACCACGATGAACCCGAGGACGAACAAACCCTTGATCGGCGAGTCGATCACGGTGAGCAACAGCGGCAATGCACCTGCAACGTAGATACCGATCACCGGCAAGAACTGTGAGACCACACCAACCCACAACGCCAGGGCAATTGGCGCAGGAGTGCCGATTGCTTCGAATGCCACGTAGTGCAGAAGTGACGACACGACGGCCAGAATCGCACGCGACGACAAGTAGCCGCCCGTCTTTTGCACCGCAAGCTCCCACACATCCAACACCACACGTTGGCGCTGTGGGCGCAGCCAACTGCAAATGGTGCGACGAAGTCGTGGACCATCAGCTGCGAGATAGAACGTGAAGAGCAGGATTGAAAACGCCTGGAACAAGGTGCTGAATGCCGACACCCCGAGTTGCACCGCACGATCGGCTTGCGAGTTCAGGAATTCCCGAACCGGACCACTCGGGTCATCGATCGACTCGATGATCTCGGCGGCGTCGAGATTGGCGCCGAAGTTGTCGTTGAGGAATTCCGCGACATCGGTGACGTATTGATCACGATTGTTGGAAAGTTCGTTTGCCTGGTCGGCAACCAACGTGCCCATCACGGCAGCAAATCCAATCGTCACCACGGCAACGCCCAGCAGGATCAGTCCGGTTGCCGTGCCACGACGCATCCCGCGGCGCGCCAGCCGGTTGGTGCCCGGCTCGATGGCCAACGCCAGGAAGAGCGAAATCACCAGCAGGAGGAAGAAGCCAAAGAGGCGATCCCAGAGTTCCTGGACCAACACCGTTGCCAGAAAGCCCAGCCAGAGCAACACGATGGCACGGGGAACCCA
>JBBANV010000022.1:0-13110 GCA_040401775.1 Ilumatobacteraceae bacterium | reverse complement strand
CCAACACCGTTGCCAGAAAGCCCAGCCAGAGCAACACGATGGCACGGGGAACCCAGTGTGGCATGGAGTTTTGGGTGGAGGGAGTTTCCGTCACACGTTCAGAGTACCGATGGGCATCGTGAGGCTTGGTGGATTACGTGCTGGCACGATGAAGAGGTGAAGTTTGACCGCCCATCGCTGAATGACGCACTTGATACGGTGCGCGAGTCGTTGGGGCGAGCACTACGCGATCGCGTTGCCGGACCAAACGGCGAGCAGCGAATGATGCAGCTGATGAATCCAGGTGCCCCACGCTGGTTTGCCGACGACCGACCAATTCGACGAGTCCACGCGGATGCGGCGATGTTCATCGGAGGACTCCGCGCACTTCTCGTGCAATCGTTGCATCCCCTTGCAATGGCGGGAGTCGCGCAACACTCCGACTACCGGAACGATCCGTGGGGGCGTCTCCAACGAACAGCTGATTTTCTTGCGACTACATCATTCGGTCCAGCCGACGAAGCCCAACGAACGATCGACGTGATCAACCGTGTTCACGAACGCGTGGTGGGTGTGGCGAGCGATGGCCGGCCTTACTCGGCGCGCGATCCGCACTTGCTGCGCTGGGTGCACATCGTGGAGATCGACAGTTTCCTCACCGCACATCAACGATTCGGGGAGTTTCCGCTCGACGCCAGCGGGTGCGACGGCTACGTAAAGGACACTGCCTTCATTGCGCGCAAGCTCGGCGTGCCTGCACCCCCTGAATCGGTTCGTGCACTACGAGACCAGATCTCCTCGTACCGAGCAGAGGTTCGTGGCACGAAGGAGTCTCGTGATGCCATGCGCTACCTGCTCTTTGATCCACCGTTGCCACCCGTCGCCCGTGCCGCCTACTCGTTGTTGGTGGCGGCGACGCTCTCCACCCTTCCCCGCTGGTCTCGTCCGCATCTGGGTGTACCGTATCTGCCGGTAACTGAGCGTCTCGCGCTGCGACCGCTCGGTGATGCAATCACCCGGGCGGTGCGATGGGCGATGCCTCCACGACCAACACAGTAAACATCACCGCAAGGACAATCGCGGCTACCTAACGTCCGCGTACTTGCTTGACGAACGCGTCGTAAATGCCCTGCTGCGCCGCATCTTCGGCGGACGTGTCCTCCGGATGCCACTGCACTCCAACGATGCGATGCTCTTCGTGCTCGATCGCTTCGAGTAGACCATCCGGCGCGTAACCAACGGCCCGAAATCCCGGTGCCAATCGGTCGATTCCTTGGTGATGAAACGAGGCTCCCTGCACCGAGTTGGCGCCGGTGGCTCGCGCCAACCAACTGTCGTTGGCGAGTGTGATCTCGTGTACGACGAACTCCGCACCAACGGGAAATTCACCCGGAGCATGTGCCACCAACGATGCTGCGTTCGGCAGATCCGCCAGGTGTTGTACGAGCGTGCCGCCGAGGACCACGTTTGCAAGCTGCATCCCACGACACACCGCCAGCACGGGCAAGCCATTGGCTATGGCGCCATGCAGCAGCGCTGATTCAAACTCATCGTGTTGGGGTGACACTCCATATACATGTGTTGACGCAGTCTGTCCATAACGCGATGGGTCCACGTCGGGGCCGCCCATCAGCACGAGGGCATCGAAACGTTGCATGAGTTCGGCCGCACCATCGCCTTGGAACGTCTGGGGTGCGACAACCACCGGCTCTCCACCTGCCCGCAACAACGAGTGCAGATATCGCTTGCCGGCGAATGCCACTTCGTCTCGTGACACCTTGCTCGGTGCGCCGGTTCGTCCAGCTACTGCGATGAGCGGTGTCACGCCCCTCACGCTATGCGGATGCGTCATCGCCCGCACTCTTCGCTATCTACGGGAGCTGCGAACACCAACTGCTTTGCCGAGTGCCGTGGCAAAGTTGCCACGGTTTCCCACTGCAACATGTTCAAGCGATAACCACGTGGCCATACTGCGCACCGCTTTGCCAACCCGACCTGCAACGCTGTTCGCATTGGTTCCCGGCTCCACGAATGCAGCCTCGACTCGAAGTGTTCCTGTGGCGCGATCGGACTTCATGTCGAGTCGACCCACCAACGTGTTGCCACACAATATGGGGAGCACGTAGTAGCCGAACTTCCGCTTGGGTTTTGGTGTGTAGATCTCGATTCGATAATGAAAGTTGAACAGCCGCTCGTTTCGCTCGCGATTCCATACCAAGGAATCGAACGGCGACAACAACGCGCATGCGGCAACCTTGTCTACTGAACGAACACCCTTTGGCAGATACGCAGGCTCATTCCAACCTTCGACCTTCACCGTGCGCAACGTACCGTCTTCCACCAGCGACTGCAGTGCGGACTTGGCTTCACGTGGCTTTTGGCGGTGGTAGTCGGCAAGGTCGGTGAAGGTTCCAACACCCAAGTGCGCGGCGGCTCGTCGCAACAGTTCACGACGTGCATCCAGTTCCTGCGGCGTTCGAACGTTCAGGATGCTGGCGGGAATCACGTTCTCGGTGAGGTCGTACACGCGAGCGAAGTCACGATCGCGACGACGCGTGGTGACGCGGCCTGCATAGAAGAGGTACTCGAGAGCACGTTTTGCATCGTCCCAGTCCCACCAGGTGCCTTTCTTGCCAACCCGCAGCGAAACGTCTGCTGCCTTCAACGGACCCTCGTCGCGAATGCGACGATACAAACGTTCGGTCAGTGTCTTGTTGCGTGAATAGAAATCTCCGAACCACGGATGGGGTCGTGCCATCTTCCATCGCATGTACGGATGAAGTTCCACCGGCGCCAACGATGCCTCATGCACCCAGTACTCGAACATCTTGCCGCGCTCGACGGCGTTGGGCACCACTGCCCGATCGTGCGCACCGAGTCGTGCGAAAAGTGGCAGCTCCTGACTCCGCACCAGGACGTTGACGGAGTCGATCTGCAGCAGACCGATGTGTGACAGCACCGAACGAAGTCGGGCGCCGTCCGTGCCACGATGCTGCTTTGCGAAACCCTGGGCGGTCAGCGCAATGTGGCGGGCCTCGCGAATCGACAACTCACCATCACTGGTGAATGCCATTGACTACTCCGCGACGGTGATGGTTACCGAATTGATGACCACGTCGGTCTTGGGTCGATCGCCCGAACCGGTGGCCACGTTCTGCATCGTTTCCACGACATCGAGACCCTTGATCACCTGACCGAACAGCGAATACTGCGGTGGGAGACGACAGCCATCGGGTCCGCTGATGATGAAGAACTGCGACCCGTTGGTGTTGGGGCCGGCATTGGCCATCGCCAACGAACCAACCTTGTACTGGTTTGGCTTCGGAAGTTCGTCACCAAAGCGGTAGCCGGGACCACCACGACCGGAACCCTCAGGATCGCCGCCCTGACACACGAAGTTCTTGATGATTCGGTGGAAAATGACGCCGTCGTAGTAGTGGTGCAAGGCAAGGAACACGAAGTTGTTCACCGTGAGTGGCGCAGCAACGGGGTCGAGCGCAATCACCATCTCACCGAGCGAGGTGCTCATCGTTGCGGTGTACCGCTTGTTCTTGTCGATACCCATTGCGGGCGGCTCGGCGAATCGCTGTTGTTTCTGTGCGGATCCGTCGAATGGTGGGAACTGTGTAGGCATGACGAGCCACGCTAGCGGTGAGACCACCATCTACGCTTGGTGCAGATGAGCAACGCTGAGCACGATCACGAGCAAGGCGAACTGGTGGACCTCGACCAGATCGAAGCGCAACTCGCCGAAGTGGAACTCATGCTCGAGCGTCTTGACGCACCCAACAATCGTTGAGGTGATCGTTCACCACGCCCACTGATTGCAGGAATGCATACATGGTGGTGGGTCCAACGAAACTCCAGCCACGACGTTTGAGTTCCTTCGACAGTTGCACCGACTCTGCACTCTGAGTCGGAATACCATCCGACGAGCGCGGTGCATTCGTCACGAACCCCCACACGAAGGTGTCCAGCGAACCGAACTCCTCGATGAGCTCCTCACAGCGTTGCGCGTTGTTGATGGTTGATGCAATCTTTCCTTTGTGTCGAACGATTCCGGCATCACCGAGGAGGCGCTCCACATCGTCGTTGGAAAATCGAGCCACTTGAGCGATCTCGAAGTTGGCAAAGGCATGACGAAAGTTGTCACGTTTGCGCAGGATCGTGAGCCAGCTCAGCCCGGACTGAAAACCCTCCAGACAGATTTTCTCGAACAGTCGCGCATCGTCGTGCACCGGTCGACCCCACTCGCGATCGTGATACTCGACGTACAACGGATCGTCACCACACCACCAACAACGCAGTCGACCGTCGGTGTGCGAACGAAGACCCTGCGTCACGCAGAGAGGCTTAACGTTCGCGCAGTTTGGCGAGCAGACGCAACACTTCGAGATACAGCCACACGAGGGTGACGAGCAATCCGAGGGCGGCAAACCACTCCATGCGACGCGGCAGGCCCATCGACTCGCCACGTTCGATGAAGTCGAAGTCCAGTGCCAAGTTGAATGCAGCCAAACCGGCAACGAACAAGCTGAACAGGATGCCAACGCCACTGCTGCTCGAGAGGAACGAGACGTTTGCCCCGAACATACTGAAGACGAACGACGCGAGGTAGAACACCGCCACGCCAAGGGTTGCTCCGATGACGATGCGGCGGAACTTGTCGGTAACACGCAGAATTCGCGTGCGATACAGGAACAACATCACACCGAACACCGCCATGGTGGTACCCACGGCCTGCAACACGATGCCCGAATAAGTGGCGTCGAACATCTTGGAGAGCGCTCCAACGAACAGACCCTGGCCAACGGCATACACCGGGCCAAGGATGTGCGAGGTCATTGGCTTGAACATCGTGACGAGCACGGCAATGAATCCCACGATGGCACCGACGAAGGCCATCGGCGGGAAGCTCAACACTCCAGGCTGCGGTTCGGCGACGGCGATCCAACCGACGGCAGCCGAAACCAAGAGCAGCGCGAACAACACCATGCTGGCACTCGCCGTTCCACTCACGGTCATGACGCCGCCGTGGTACTTGCTGACCGGACCATCGGTCATTGGCGGCGCCCAGGTGTCTGCAGGCTGACCGCTGGCTACGGCCCAGCCAGCTTCTCCAGCATGACGCTCACGAAGTTTGTCGAACGTGGATTCATTGAGGACGGGGTTGGACATGACCCTCATAGTAAGGAATACCGGCAAGAAAAACACGCCTGATTTTCCACAACTCCGTCACGCTGTAGCGAGGGAGACAATCTTGTCGTGACGCTACAGGCTGCCTCTTCGACACCAGCTGAAATTCCCGAAATTCGAGGTTGTGGATTTGGTGGGTGTCGGTATCGTTGAGCGCGCTCGCGCCCCCACCAGGGCGCGATTGTCATATTCGGTTCCAAGTACAACGTGGGGGCACGCAATGGCCAAAGATCGCATCGATCGAGACGAAGAAGATCTCGTACGTCTCTATCTCACCGACATCGGCCAATACGTACTCCTCACCAAAGACGACGAGGTCCGCCTCGCCAAGGAAATCGAAGAAGGAAAAGCCGCAGAAAAGCAGCTCGAGAACTCCGCGCGAATGAGCGCCACTCGTAAACGTGAACTTCGCAAGGTGGTTCGTCTCGGCACACGCGCCGAGCGCCAATTCGTGCAGTCAAACCTTCGTCTCGTGGTGTCGATTGCCAAGAAGTACCAGGCTTCGGGTCTTCCCCTGCTCGACCTCATCCAAGAGGGCAACTTGGGACTCATGCATGCCGTCGAAAAGTTCGACTGGCGCAAAGGATTCAAGTTCTCCACCTACGCCACGTGGTGGATTCGTCAAGCCATCACCCGCGGCATCGCCAACACCGGCCGCACGATTCGCCTCCCAGTCCACGCCGGCGACACCCTTGCACGCTTGCAGAAGGCGCGCTCACGTCTCGAGCTCAAGTTTGGTCGCCCAGCGACGTTGGCCGAACTCGCTGCCGAAGTGGAGATGCCTGAAGACAAGGTCACCGAGGCACTGCGTTTCGCCAACGAGCCACTCTCACTCAGCGAACCGCTTCGTGAAGACGGCGATGCCGAACTTGGCGATGTCGTCGAAGACCGTTCGGTGGAATCCCCATTCGAGGTTGCGGCAACCGCGATGCTTCCCGAGGAGATCAACCGACTGTTGGCGCCACTCGACCCTCGCGAGCGCGAAATCCTCGCCTTGCGCTTCGGTCTCGATCGTGGCGAGCCACGCACCTTAGAAGAGGTTGGTGAAGCGTTCAACCTCACTCGCGAACGCATCCGCCAAATCGAAGCTCGTGCGATGAGCAAGTTGCGTCATCCATCGAGCGACACCGGCGCTCGCGACCTCCTCTCGGTCTAACTTCGGTCGCACCGTGCTGTGCGCGGTTGGAGACTTGATTGAAGACGTCGTCGTGCAGTTGCGCGACCACATACAACCCGACAGCGACACTCCGGCAACCATCGTTCGGCGTCGTGGTGGCAGTGCAGCCAACGTCGCATACTTCGCTGCAAAACTCGCCGGCCAATCTCGTTTCGTGGGCTGTGTCGGCGCTGACCCCCTCGGCGACTCACTCATCACCCAACTGACGCAACACGGAGTCGACGTTCGAGGCGAACGACGCGGGCGAACCGGGAGCATCGTGGTACTCGCCACCACCGACGGTGTGCGCACCATGCTGACCGATCGCGGGAATGCAACCGATCTTGCGACGAGTGATCCTTCGTGGCTGAATGATGTCACCACACTGCATCTTCCGCTGTACTCCTTCTCGCACGAACCGATCTCCGCCGTCGTTCACACTCTCGTTCGCGAAGCGCACACGCGCGGCATCGTCGTGTCCGTGGATTTGTCTTCCGTCACGCTCATAAAGCAACTTGGCGCTCCAGCCGTCCAACGACTGCTCACGGATGTCGGTCCTGATGTGTTGTTTTGCACGCATGCCGAAGCCCAGGCGGTTGGCGTGAACACTCACCATCTGCACGGCGCCCGTCTGGTGGTGGTCAAGGATGGCATCAATCCGGTGGTGGTATTTGGCGACGGTCTTCCCGAAGCATCGTTCCCCGTTCGCCCAGTGGGCAACGTGGTGGATGGCACTGGTGCTGGCGATGCGTTCGCGGCGGCCTTCCTCACGGCGCACGCTCGCAAAACTCCACTGGCCGACTGCATTACCACTTCCCAATCGGTGGCTGCTCGCGTGGTGACTCGCGCAGGTGCGACGCTGGAGGAGTCATGAACGCTCTCCACGTGTCCCCTGAAGTGGAAGAAGCGCTTCGTACGCACCGCCCGGTCGTGGCTCTTGAGTCCACCATCTTCTCCAATCTCGGGCTGCCATCACCCGCCAACGGTGAAGCCCTTCAGCGTTGCATTGCTGCGATTCGATCACACGGTGCAGTTCCAGCAATCACTGCAGTGCTCGATGGCATGGCGCGAGTGGGAATCGCAGAGAGCGAACATGAACGCATCCTTGGTGCAGCACGAAAGGTTGCCGAACGCGACTTGGCGGTGGCGATCGGCGAGTGCTGGAAGTTCGGCGCTACCACCGTGTCGGCATCGCTTGCGCTTGCGGCCCGTGTTGGCATCAAGGTGTTTGCAACTGGTGGAATCGGTGGCGTTCACCGAGGTGCGGAATTGCATGGCGACGTCAGTGCCGATCTCCCCGCGCTCGCACGACACTCCGTTGTCACCGTGTCGGCGGGAGCGAAGTCATTTCTGGACCTTCCGCGTACGGTGGAAATGCTCGAAACGCTCGGCGTGCCGGTGGTCGGGTATGCGTGTAGCGAGTTTCCTGCATTCACCGTGCCGTCGAGTGGAATATCTCTCACGCACCGTGTTGACGATGTGGCAACGCTCGCACGCATTGCCCACACTCGCTTGCAACTGGGTGGTGGAATGTTGGTGTGCACTCCGGTGCCAGCCACTGACGCACTCGATGCGCACATGATGGATGCCGTCATTGACCGCGCATTGCAAGCTGCCGCGAGCCGTGGAATCAGTGGACCTGGTGTCACTCCCGTCGTGCTGGCAGAAATTGCTGCCGATACCAGTGGCGAGGCCGTGCGCGCCAACTTGGCACTGGCAGAGAACAATGCTCGTCTCGCCGCAGCGCTAGCAGTCGACTTGTCGACCTTGTCCTAGATTTTTTTCCACTTCTCGTCTGCCACGGCACACACCTTGTCGGGTGGTGAATGCCACCCGGAGGGACGGGCGAAATGTACGCATGTTGGTCGGTCAAGGGCGGAAGTGGCACGACCGTATTTGCTTCTGCGCTCGCTCTCTCCCTTGCCGAGCAACACGGCGAGGCGTCCATCATCGACCTTTGCGGTGATGTGCCCTCGGTGCTCGGCATGGCCGAACCAGCAGGACGTGGCGTACGCGACTGGTTGTCAAGTCCAGACCGCGACGCGCACGAGCTGTTCACGATGCGCGTGTCAGCCACCTCTCGGCTTCATGTCATTCCTGCTGGTTCGGCAACTTCTTTCGATGAGCGCGCTCTGGAGGATCTGTTGTCCACCACGCACGGCCACCCGGTGGTGATCGATTTCGGATTGGTACGGCCACCTTCGTCACTGCAGGCTGCAACACACGCCGACTGGCTGGTGATCCGACCCTGCTATCTCGCACTGCGTCGTGCGGCGCGACTTCACTCCCGACCACGCGGCGTGGTGTTGATGAATGAGCCCAGTCGAGCACTCACCACCCGTGATGTGCAGTCGGTGGTGGGATCCCCGGTCGTTGCGGAAATCACGGTTGCCGATGGCGTAGCCCGAAGCGTGGATGCCGGTCTGCTTGCAACCCGCCTTCCAAAACAGCTGGCCGAAGAACTCAGGGTATTGCTGTGAGCAACGTGGTGGCGCTTTCCAGCGACTGGTCCCGCACGTCGGCACTATCACGCTGGTTTGCCGACCCACTCGTCCGCGAGATCATGGTGAATGCCGGTCGAGAGATTTGGATCGAGCGCGAGGGCGGTGTTGAACACGTCGGTGTCCTTGCGCACGGAGAACTCTCCCGCATCATCGAACGCATCTTGCTGCCAATCGGACGACGAGTCGATCAGGCATCTCCAGTGGTTGATGCCCGACTTGCGGATGGTTCCCGGGTATGCATCGTGATCCCACCCGTCGCCGTGGACGGTCCCTGCCTGAGCATCCGCCGGTTCCATGTTCGCGATCTTCCCCTATCGGCGTTCGGCGGCGACGAAGTGGTCTCCTTGTTGCGCGACATCGTGTTGCAACGATGCAACGTGGTGGTGGCCGGTGCAGCATCGAGTGGAAAGACCACACTGCTCAACGCACTCTGCGGTTGCGTCACTCAAGGGGAGCGTCTCATCACGGTGGAGGACATCGCGGAGTTGCGGCTGCAGACCGAGCACGTGTTGCGATTCGAAGCGCGTCCGGCAACCTACGACGGGTCGCTGGAAGTAGGTCTCTCGACATTGCTCCGTAGTGCATTGCGAATGCGACCCGACAGATTCGTGCTCGGGGAGGTGCGCGGTAACGAGGCACTCGACATGCTGACGGCGATGAACACCGGACACCACGGTTCGCTTGCCACGTGTCACGCCAACTCTCCGGATGATGCACTACGACGGATCGAGTCGATGGTGCTCCAAGCAGCTCCGCAGTGGCCACTTGCAGCTGTTCGCGAGCATCTACAGGCTGCAGTGGATGTCATCGTTCACGTCGAGCGATCACCGAATGGTCATCGTCGAGTGGCCACCATTACCGAGGTATCGATGCGGCCCGACGTCCTAGGCACCAAGACCATCTGGACTCAGGGCGCATCGGTCGCACGCCTCTCGCGTGGACGTTCGTGACGCCGTCGCGGGCCGTACACCCGTGATGTACCTCCTCGTTGGTACCGGGGCATGGACGGTGACGTCGTTGGTGTTTGCCCGATACGTGGTCGAACCGACGTTGTTCCGATTGGTGACCCGTGGTCGGTTGGCTTCCAGGCATCGCCCACCAGTCCGCGAACGTTGGCGGTTACGCAGAGCCTCTACTCGGACATCCGAAGGCGAACGATACGCCGACGTTCTCGATGCCATCGGTCGAGAGCTTCGGTTGGGTGCCTCTCTTCACGCTGCCGTTCTTCGCGCGATGGATCGACATCAGCTCGATGAGTGGAATTGGCTTGCGACCATCTGTGGGGACGGTCGCACACTCACCGACCTAACGCAATGCGCACGGAACGAACCGGAGTCCTTCGCACTTCGCTCCATCGTTATCGCCGCCGAGGGTGGCGACGCGGTACACGCTGTGGAGACGGCGGCGAGAGCACTACGCGCCACCGCCGCTATCGCGGCTGAATCACAGACTGCAGTTGCCCACACCAAAGCATCCATTGCAGTACTCACCTGGGTGCCCCTGCTTCTGGTGCTGTGGCTGTTCGTACGTCATCCATCGGCGAGAGCGTTCCTGTTTTCTCCGCCTGGATTGATCTGTCTGTGTCTGGGAAGCGCATTGCAGGGGGTTGGTCGTCGGTGGGTACGTCGGATGGTCAATCAGGCGTGCCGAGTGGACTCCGATATCCCCGACTTCATCGATGTTGTTTCCGTCCACCTTCGATCTGGAAAGCCTCCGGCACTCGCATTTCTCACCGCAGCCGACAATGCGCCGGGTGAGTTCGGCCGCATCTCACGTCGAGTCGTTGACGACCTGCACACCGGCAGCCGATTCGTGGATGCGCTCACCACACATCGACACTCGTTCGGCTTGCGCGCCCAAGCACTCATCGACGGGCTCATTGACACGGAGCGAGACGGTCTCCCACCTCGGCAGCTCTTCGAACGTCTCGCTACCGACGCACACACCCAACGACGACGCGAAGTAGATGCCCGAATCCGAGCCCTTCCCGTTCGTTTGACGATGCCGCTCGTTGGGTGCATCCTGCCGGCCTATGTGATGCTGGCCGTGGTTCCACTCTTGGTCTCGCAATTCTCATCGGTCCATCTCGACCCGCAGACATGACACCAGGAGGAATGATGATTCGCACACGCTCTCGCCGCCAATCCACCGAGGGGAGTACCATCCGCACCGATCCCGGTCAAGCCACCACCGAGTATGCACTCGTGCTCATTGGTGCAGCAGTGATTGCATTGCTCGTGGTGGCGTGGGCCACCGATGGTGGTGGAGCAGGCAGAATCGGCGAGCTCTTCGACAACGTGCTGTCCAACGTGCTCAGCCGAGCCGAAACCATCGAGGAGTGAGTCGGCTCACGTCGCATCGCTTACGTGCAGGTCGGATCACGACGCTTGACCGCGGGCAGGCAACGGTGGAGTTCGCGCTCCTCCTCCCTCTCTTCGTGCTCTTGATGGTTGCACTCCTCGATGTGGTGGCGATTGCACGCGGTCAACTTCATGTCGACATGCTGGCCCGCGATGCAGCTCGCCGGGCCAGTCAGGCTTCGAACATCGACGAGGCACGCGAGAGCGTGACGATGACCATTGCCAACGTCGGCAGATCCGACACGCAGTGGCAACTGACCGTGAACGAAGACATGCTGACGGTCCACGTCAGCATGGAGCCACGAACCTCACTGATGACGACTTCGCTCCGCTGGTTGGGCGGAGTGCGTCGCATAGAAGGCTGGGCCAGCTTCGTAACGGAGTACGACATCACCGACAAGTAGCGTCGGCGCAATGACGCCACGCAACACGGTGTGGGTGTTTGGCGATCAGCTCAATCGCAATATCGGTGCACTCGCAACTGCAACTCCACAAACACACCGTGTTCTGCTCATCACGGCTGCCGACAAGCTTGCAGCCCGACCATGGCACCCTGCGCGCCTCGCGTTGTACACGCGAGCGATCGAAGCGTTTGCTCAGGAGTTGCGTGAATACGGGTTCAACGTCGATCATCGTCATGCGGCATCCATGCGCGAAGGTGTTGCAGCGCATCGTGCGGAACATCGCCCCGAACGAGTCGTCGTGACCGAGCCCAACTCCGTTACGGCTCGCCGCTTGGTAGCGGAACTCGGGTGCGACATCGTGATGAGCAACCAGTTCTTGTGCCATCCGAACGACTTTGCGACATGGGCAGGAACACGAAAGAGCTTCAAGATGGAGGACTTCTACCGTTGGCAGCGCAAACGACTCGGTTATCTCATGGATGGCGATCAGCCCGCAGGTGGCGAGTGGAACTACGACGAGCTCAATCGTGAACGACCACCGAAGGATGGCCGCGATCGATGGCCAGTCCCAGTGGATGTATGGGCCACCACACGAGCCGAAGCATTGCAGCGCCTCGAGTTCTTCATTACCCGCGTGCTCCCGATGTTCGGCCCGCACGAAGACGCGATGCTGGCCGACAATTGGCATCTTGCACACTCGGTGCTCTCGCCCTATCTGAATCTCGGACTGCTCCTTCCCGGTGAGGTATGCGATCGGGTGGAGGCGGAGTTTCGCGCAGGCCGCGTTCCCATCAATTCTGCCGAAGGGTTCATTCGTCAGATCATTGGATGGCGCGAGTACGTGTGGAACTTCTACTGGCGACACATGCCCGACTATGCGGAACTCAATCATCTCGACGCGCAGCTTGATCTACCTCCGCTCTTCACTGGAGCCCCAACGAAGATGCGCTGTGTCTCGGGAATTCTGGATGATGTACGCGAGCGGGGTTGGGTGCATCACATTCCCCGACTCATGGTGTTGGGCAACTTGGCGTTGATTGCCGGAGTGCACCCTCAACAGTTCACGCAATGGATGTGGGACTCGTTCGTTGATGCAGCCGAATGGGTGATGGTGCCGAACGTGATTGGCATGTCGTTGCATGCCGATGGAGGGATGATGGCGTCGAAGCCGTATGCCGCTGGTGGTGCCTACATCGATCGCATGAGCGACTACTGCAAAGGATGTGCATTCGACCGCACCAAACGGGTCGGAGATGATGCATGTCCGTTCACCACGTTGTATTGGGACTTCCTCCTACGCCATGCGGAACGATTCGTGAAGAATCCACGGATGTCCACCCAAGTTCGGGCAGCACAGAAACTCAAGGATGGCGAGGAACTTCAGCAACGAGCCGTCGATGTGCTGGCGATGTTGAAAGCCGGAACTCTCTAGAGCTATCTGCGACGTGTGTCGCGATGCTGTTCGCGTTCGAGTGCTGCTTCTTCTTCCACCAGGCGGGTCATACTTTCCA
>JBBANV010000021.1:5997-21446 GCA_040401775.1 Ilumatobacteraceae bacterium | reverse complement strand
TGCCGTCAAGGCTCGTAACCGCACCGTACAAGTCGGGGCGACGATCCCGAAAAAGACCCCACGCGGCGCGCATCGAACGATTCGCCTCGGTATCGATGTCGGCAACGAGCACTCGCTCGTCATCACGACCTGCTTCGGCCACCTTGGCGCCGGTCGCGTCGGTGATGAACGACGAGCCGTAGAACGTCACCTCGGTGGGATTCCCCACTTCTCGCCCGGTTCTGTTGGCGGCCACGATTGGAACGATGTTGGCTGCAGCGTGACCTTGCATCACTCGTTGCCAGTGACCGCTGGAGTCCCATGATGGATTTTGTGGTTCGCTACCGATAGCAGTGGGATACAGAATCACGTCGGCACCAAGGAGAGCCATGCTGCGTGCGGCTTCCGGAAACCATTGATCCCAGCAGATACCCACACCCACTGCACCAAATCGAGTCCTCCATACCTGAAACCCCGTGTCTCCCGGTGAGAAGTAGAACTTCTCCGAATATCCAGGGCCGTCGGGAATGTGACTCTTGCGATAAATCCCCATCGTCGAGCCATCAGCATCCACCATTACCACGGTGTTGAAGAGCGCATTGTTGGCGCGCTCAAAGATGCTGAGCGGAAGCACCACGCCCAATTCGCGCGCGATTGCTGCGAAGTGGGCAACCGTCGGATGTCCGGCCACCGGTAACGCACGCTGCAACTCCTCCGCACGTTGGTCCTTGCAGAAATAATGTCCCTCGAACAACTCCGGAATCAGCACCACCTGGGCGCCATCTTGAGCAGCTACACGTACGAGCCGCTCGGCAGTGGCGATGTTGGTGGCAACATCCGTCGCCATCGACATCTGGAGTGCAGCAACGCGCATCATGCAGATGCTCAGCTAAGCGCGTTCTCGATCGCAGCGCGCAGTGCTGCGTCATCGGGCCCAACCATCGGACTGAAGCGTCCGACCACGGAACCATCCTTGCCGATCAGGAACTTTTCGAAGTTCCAGCGAATGTCTCCCGAATGTCCCTCGGAGTCCGCGGTTGCGGTCAACACGTCGTACAACGGATGTCGCGCATCACCATTCACATCGACCTTCTCGGTCATCGGGAACGTGACTCCGTAGTTGGTGGAACAAAACGTGGTGATTTCCTCTGCAGAGCCTGGCTCCTGACCGCCGAATTGATTGCATGGGACGCCAACAACACTGAATCCCTTTGGTGCAAGCTCCTTGTGCAATGCCTCGAGCCCGGTGTACTGCGGGGTGAGCCCGCACTTGGACGCGACATTCACCACCAAGACCACTTTGTTGGCGACACTGGCGAGCACTTCATCTTGGGATGTGAGCCCCTTGATCTTTACGGAAAACACCGACATGTACGTTGCCTCTTCACTTGTTTGAAGTTGATGGTTGGAAGGCTACTTGCGATGCTGCTACACACGATGCGTGGCAAATCAACGATTCAACAAGAGTTACTTCGACCGTTACTACGGTAAACGCCCGGTTCGCTCACTGCAGGAGGTCGCACATCTTGCCACTGCCGTGCACGAATTGGCTACTTGGTGGAACTCCCCGATTCGTTCGGTACTCGAAGTTGGTGCGGGGCCGGGCGACTGGAGCAATTGGTACCGAGCCATGCAGCCGAAGGTTCGCGTGATGTCGGTCGATGTGAGTGAACATGCGTGTGCCACCTACGGCCATCAGCAACGAGACATTGCGACCTGGTCTCCAACAAAGCCTTTTGACCTGGTGATCTGTATGGACGTATTGCAATATCTGGATGATAATCACGCCACGCGTGCGCTGCGTAACCTGACGAAGGCAACACGTACGCTGCTCTATTTTGATGCGCTCACCTCGTTCGACGCCAAGTACACGGTTGATCGCGCGGCCACCGACCTCAATGCCCATCTACGCACTGGGGACTGGTATCGACGTCGCCTCTCGCGAAGCTTCACTCAAGTAGGTATCGGGCTCTGGGTGCGTAAGAACAGCTCGGTTGTATTGCACGAACTCGAGCGCGCTCAATAACCCCCGACTCACTATCGTTGCCTGCAATGAACAACATCGACTGGGATGCACTTCGACAAGCGGCACGGGATGCCATGCAGCTTGCATACGTCCCGTATTCCAAGTTTCGGGTCGGTGCGGCAGGGCTCACTACCGATGGTCGCATCGTCACTGGGTGCAACGTGGAAAATGCGTCGTACGGACTCACACTTTGTGCAGAGTGTGGAATGATCAGTGAACTCGCGCGGTCGGGTGGTGGGCGCCTTGTTGCCGTATGCACGCTTGGCAACGACGAGCCCGTTACGCCGTGTGGACGCTGCCGACAATTGTTGTGGGAGCACGGTGGACCAGAACTCCTCGTGGAAGTCGATGGTGAGCCGGTTCCAATGACCGAGCTGCTTCCACATGCATTTCCAGAAGCATCCAACTTTGTCAATCCGAATAACTCATCGAGGTAATCAACGATGGGCCGATATCTCACCGACACACAGATCCAAGCGTTCCGTAATGATGGCTTTCTGGTGGTTCCCAATTTCGTTTCCGACGAACGCTGTCTCCAACTCCGTGAGCGAGCCATGATGTTGGCCGAGAAGTACGTACCATCGCCGGAGGAGGCGACCGTATTCACCGCTGATGGTAAACCTCAGCACACCAGCGATGACTACTTCCTCACCAGCGGCGAACAGATTCGATGCTTCTTCGAAAAAGATGCTTTCGATGAGCGCGGCAATCTTCGTGCTGAGCCTCATCTTGCATTGAACAAGCTTGGCCATGCCATGCACGACTTGGATCCGGTGTTCGATTCCTTCAGTCGCACGCCTGACCTCGCCAATGTCGCTGCGGACCTCGGAATGCGCGACCCATTGCTCCTCCAGTCGATGTTTATCTTCAAACAACCACACATCGGTGGCGAAGTCACGTGCCATACCGATCACACCTATCTGTGGACCGAACCGCAAAGTGTCGTCGGTTTCTGGTTCGCCATAGATGACGCGACGAACGAAAACGGCTGTATGTGGGCTGTTCCTGGTGGACACAAGCTTCCCGTTCGTTCGCGTTCACGCCTGAACGAGTCGCGCACGGCAACCGTCACGGATGTGCTTGATCCGGAGCCCTACCCACTCGACAATCTCCAGTGTTTGGAGGCGAAACGAGGCACGCTCGTACTGCTGGATGGTGCGGTCCCTCACCTGTCGGCAGCCAACACCAGCGATAGACCACGCCACGCCTACACGATTCACGCCATCGATGGTGCAGCGAACTACCTCGACGACAACTGGCTACAACGCCCCACTCTGCCGTTGCGCGGCTTCTCCCGCAACTGAGGTTCGTGATGGCCACCCTTCGCTTCAGTTTTGGCACCATGGGTTCGGGCAAGAGCACCCTCGCTTTGCAGATTCATCACAACCTCTCCACGAGAGGTTTGCGAGGGTTGCTCATCACCAAGCTGGATCGCGACGGTGCGCAGGTGAGTAGCCGTCTTGGTGTTTCATCCCCGGCAGTGGACATCAGCGTGACACCAAGCCTGATTGCACTGGCACGTGAACATATGCCACTCGACTACCTGGTGTGCGACGAAGTGCAGTTCTACTCGATTGAACAATGTGACGAACTCGCCACCATCGTCGATGACCTCGGCATCGACGTCTACTCCTTCGGTCTCATTACCGACTTTCGCGGGCTGCTTTTTGACGGCACCAGGCGCATGCTGGAAATCGCCGACCAACGCGTCGAAATGCAGGTGGAGGCTCGCTGCTGGTGTGGTGCACGCGCCACCAACAATGCTCGACTGGTGAACGACAAGGTGGTATTCGAGGGCGAGACCGTTGTCGTGGGTGACACCGCAACTACTCGAAAAGAGCCTCTCTTCGGTGACGTCGTGCGATACGAGCTGTTGTGTCGATACCACTATCGACGAGGACAACTCGCGCCGAACATGTAACTGGTACTGGTTCTACACCATGCCTTTCGGTTGTTTTGGGAATCACGGTCCCGACAACTCACTCGGCAAGAAGCGTCTCGAACTCCTCCTGCCAGGCTTCCAGCCAGTTGTCACTGAAGTTGGCATATCGCGCCACGAACGCTTCGCGTGCTTCCTGCACCTCGGCGGACTTCCACCACGTCGACGGCTCACCACGCAGTGAGTTCACGAACTTCGCGGCTTCCTTTCCGGTGTAATGAATCACTCCCACTCGCGCGAGAGCGTCAATAAACGGCTGTGCCGCAGCACGAGGCCGATACATCGCTGGATCATAGAAGCACACCGTTGGGATGTTCATGGCCAATGTCTCCAGCCACGAGGTGCCGAGATAATTGTGAATCACCAACTTCGCGCGTGATGCCGCAACGGAACCTCTACCTCCGCTCGTGTCTTCCATTATCCGTGCCGAGGACTGAGCAAGTCTCTCCAACGGAAACCGATCGTTTCCCGACGATCGAACTCGCAACTTGGTTGATGCCGAAAGTCCATTCGCAAATGCCACGGTCTCGTCAACTGATCGGGTGATATGTGTCGGTAAAAGGAACGGCTGAAGCCTGTAGAAGCGCGAAGTCACTGGCAAGCTCATGAGCAACAATTCATCGGTGCCACTGCGCCGGGAACGCTGAGGCATTGCCGTGGGTAGTGATTGAACTCGCGACCCGATATCCGGCCGACTCCACCCAAAGGTATAAAACACGTCACTCACGGCGATGTCGTGCTCTTCACCGAAGTGTGTCTCGTCGATTCCATAACCACCGCCGTGCTGATGAATGGCAACCTTCGTGCCGAGTTGTCGCTGCGAGAATGCCCAATGTCGAAACGCAGTTGATGACTGGTGCGCATTTGCGGTGTACACCAACTTCACATGAGGACGCGTGTTTTCGGTTGCCCAGGTTGACAACTCATGGTGGTGCTCCACCAATTCGAGGGGTGCAGTAAGGGCCACCAAGCGTCGGACGATGTTGTCTTCCATGCCACTCCCGATGAGCGATTCACGATCCCCAACTCCCTGATCAATGATTGGTCGAGGAATATCACCCCATCGCGCGATACGGCGTAGCCACAACGCCCCCAACACTTCTGCTGCGAAATTCGTTTTCAAATATGGATCAACAACGAGAACCTGTGCGTCGGTTGTACCGATCGTCGAAAACAGCTGACGTCGGCGCGAGGCCGCGCTCATAGGGGGGGTGTCGGGCTTCAATTGCCGAGCGTGAGGACCCGGTACCCCATCGTCGGCTGGGTTATCGAATACCACCCTGTCGCAAAGATGCATTAGCCAGAAGCGCGAAACGTATTCCACACGACGCCGATCCGGCGGGTTTCCCGTAATTTCTGCAATCACTTCGCAAAGTGCATCGACCGCGACGGGCACCATGCGGCGGGACTGAGCTACGGCAGCAGCAAGTTCGGTCGACGTGAAGAGCCGACTCATGAGGGTTTGATGGCGTTGACGCGGTCCGCCACGGCCAACACCTCGATTGCACTCGACTCTGGTGTCAGATTTCCACTCGTCACCAACTGTTGCAGGCGAGTGAGATCCCCCGGAAGATCGACGTCAAATCGCATATCCGGGCGTGCGAGTTCGGGTGGTGCAAGACATCCATGAATGGATGCCGAAACAACACCCTCGACCACGGCCAGAGTCACATGTTCGCGATGGGATAAAGAGAGTGGCATTAAATGCAGCTGCTCGAGCAGCTTTCTGGAGATCACTTCAGCTCCAAAGCCGTCGGCGTAATTGCACGAGCCGTGAGGTCGGTGATTGAACGTATAGTCAACTTCTTCATTGTGATGTGTGGTGATGGCCTCATCGATACAACGACCGTCAATGAACGGATTGTCAGCACAGACCCTCACCACCGTGTCACATGAATCGCCGGTTAGGGCACCAACTATTCGACCAAGCACGTCGTCAGTCGATCCGCGTGCTGCGACGACTCCCAAGCGTTGACACTCGGCAACCAGCCGATCGTCACGTGGTTCTGTGGTGGTTGCGACGATGACATGGTCCACCAGCGAACTTTGGCGGACGCGCGTCACCACCCACTCCAACAGTGACCGCCCACCGAGCAGTGCCAACATTTTCTCCGGGAAACGACGCGACCCGAGTCGAGCTTGAATTACCGCAACGGTGCGCGTCATGCGTCGGAAAGATCGGCCCACTGCAACACTTCATCAGCGGCCAGTGCCCGAGTCGTAACGCGGCCAATGACATCGTCCCATGACAGTGGGCTGATACCCGTACCCGGTCGTTTGTACGTGATATCCGACTCAACGATTCGGTGACCGAGAGCGAGGTCACGTGCCACCACGATGCTGCGTCGGGCGTTTTTTCGTGCGATTTCCTCACTCGGAAGCGGTTGTTTGCTATGCAATCCCAGAAGTGGCGCGACCCGAGAGACTTCTGCTCGAAAACTTCGGATGTCGTCAACGGTCATTGCGTGATAGTGGTCGTTGCCGGGCAACGAGATGTCGTGGGTGAAGTGCTTTTCGAGGATTACTGCACCAAGTAGCCATGCGGCCAGCAACGATGGCAATCCTGGCTTCGGGGTGGTGTGATCGGAGTAACCAATCACACACTCTGGATAGCGCCGACCAAGATCACCGATCATGTGAAGGTTTGCGTTTTCGTCTGCGGTTGGGTAGTTGAGAATGCAGTGCAATAAGGCGATACTTTCCGCCCCTGCTGTGCGTAACGTCGCCAAAGCACCATCAACCTCATCCAAGGTTGCGGCACCCACCGAGAGCACCACGGGTTTCCCCGTTCGTGCGACTCGGCGAAGCAGGGGCGTATTGGTGATATCTGCCGAGGCCACCTTGAAATACGGCACCAAGGGAGACAACATATCGACGGCATCATCATCAAATGGCGTCGAAACGAACTGAATTCCCACCTTCGTGCAGTGTTCAGCAAGTGCCTCATACTCCGAAGCGCCGAATGCGTCATACTTCTTGAACAGCTCGTACTGGCTGAGTGTGGATTCCTTGCTCGTATCCCAGTACGCCGGCGAGTGACGTGAAGCAAGCGTCTCAGCTTTGTAGGTTTGGAACTTGGCGGCATCGGCACCACCATCTTTCGCCAACTCCACGAGGCGCTTTGCGAGATCAAGCGACCCTTCGTGATTTACACCGATTTCTGCGATGATGTACGGCTGCGAATCGACATCAACGCGTCGTGTGCCCAACTGGATACTGGGTTTTGGGGCCGGCACCGCCGCATGTCCGGCTGTCACGAAGTACGTCCCCGATGCTTCTCAAACAATCTCTGCTCATGGTGCGCCATCATCTCTACATCGTTGGTGATGTTGTCGTCATGACGCCGATATCGATAGAGGGGTAGTGGCACATGATGAATGGTGTATCGGTCGAGAAATCGAACGCGTAGGTCGCGATCTTCGTGCCGTAGGAATGATTCGTCGTAGAGACCAATATCGATCAGCTGCTCGGTGCGAAACATGATGCCACAGGCAATCGGATCCTTCGATGCATCGCCTCGTTGGAGAACCTCTTCTCGATCGTCAACCAACAGATAGTCACACGACACCGCATCCATCTGCGGATTCTCCGCCAAGAAGAGATACAGAACATCAAGAAATGACGAGTTCACATAGTCGTCTGCGTCCACTCGAACGATGAATTTGGAGTGGGTTGACGTAATCGCCCGATTGAGGCTGGCCGGCAATCCCAAGTTCGTATCGTTTCGTAGCACGGTAACGCTGTTCCCGAACGTTGCCAAAATCGCTGGAGTTCGGTCGGTGCTGCCGTCATCCACAACGATGATGTCGAACTTCTCACGCGGAAAGCGCTGGGCCAATAGCGAACGAATGCAGCGCCCTACGTAACGCTCTTCATCATGTGCGGCGACGATCACCGACACCAACGTGCTTGACGGCATACCGTTCACGCTACGACTCCCTCACACCAACACGGGCTGAATGGCAGCACGAACCCGTGCCGGCACTGATTCGTCCATCTTCACCACCACGGGAAGCGACACACAGCGTGCCAAGCGGGTTGTGGTGGCGGGAAACGCCGTTGCAAGATCACCGTGATGCGCAACCAATTCGGGCATGTGCGACCAGGTCCCTGCAAAATGCCAAGTGACGGCTTCTGGGAGAATCTTGGTTGCCAGTCCTGCTGCAACCAATCGATTACGCATTTCACGCGCGACATCGGCGGATGGAGTTTCAAAGACCAGTGCATCCGCGGTTTCCACGGAGCCCGACGGAACGTCGCGCGCCACGACCCCCGGCAAGTCCTTGATCGCACGCCAGATTGCGTCACGATTGCTTTGTTGGCGACGCACCACATCGTCGAGTTTGCGAAGTTGCGCCAAACCAACCGCACCCTGCAACTCCGTCATCCGATAGTTGAATCCGCTTCCCGAACGAGTGTCCTCCCAGCGCGGCACCTTCGGATTGTTCTCATGCCCGTGATCGTGCCAGGCTGCCGCTCGTTCATAGTCGGCACGATCGTGGAACACGATCATGCCACCCTCCCCCGTGGTCATCGTCTTTGCAAAGTCAAAACTGAACGTTCCCATTCGGCCCCACGTGCCCAACGCGCGGTTGTCGAGCGAGCCACCACATCCCCAGGCAGCGTCTTCGATGAGGACTACACCGTGTCGCTGGCAGATGTCTGAGATTTCCCGAAGTCGTGCTGGCGTACCCAGCATGTGTACTGCAATCACCGCTCTTGTGCGCGACGTGATACGACGCTCAAGATCAACGGGGTCCATGTTCAATGTTCCGTCAATCTCACAGCACACCGGAACTGCGCGCGACTCAATGATCGCCTCGGCGGTCGCCACGAACGTGAAACTCTGCGTTATGACCTCGTCACCTGGTTGCAGATCGAGCACGGCAAGTGCCACTCGCAATGCTGCGGTTCCCGACGTCACCGCAAGTGCGTGCGGCACACCCATATGTTCTGCGAACGCGACCTCGAACTCACGCACCTTGTACGAGCCATTGCGCATTGCGTCGAACCCGTGACGAAACAGCACACCGCCCCGAGCAAAGATGTCGTTGATTTCGGCCTGCTCTTCGGCGCCGATTACCTCAAATCCAGGCATGGCTAAATCTTCATCGCGATCACGTTCACATTCTCTTGAAGATATCGATGACGCGTTCATCGGTGAGTATCGAACGAAAATCAACACCGAGTGCATTCGTGAGGGGTTTCGCGTGTACCACGGTGGAGGCCACCAAACGCTGGTACTGCTCTTCGGAAAGGTTCGCGCACACACCATTAGGCAACGACACGTTCTGTTTCTGCATCATCACCTGAAACTCGGCGTGCTGATCCGGATAGAACTCACCTAGCGCATTGAGTGCGATGCAATTGGCGATGCAATGGTGCAAGCCAAGCACCACGCTGAGCCCTGCCGAAAACGGATGCACCACTCCCACATAGCTGGTAGCAATTGCACATCCACCCAAATAGGAAGCCACCATCAGTTGTTCGCGGGCCTCCGCGCTCATCATGTCGTCGGCAAGAAACACCTGTCTACACAAGTTCACGGTTTCACGCGAGTACGCATCACCAACGGCATTGCGATAAGAACCAGCCAGTGCCTCGATGCAGTGGATGTACGCGTCCATCCCGGTGTAGAAGTACTGGTTACGCGGCACCGTCGCAGTGAGATCCGGATCGAGCACCATCTGATCAAAGACGGTGAAGTCGCTGTTCATGCCCAACTTCAACCCTGAAGCCGTGTTGGTCATCACACACGTGCGAGTGGCCTCGGAACCCGTACCCGAGATCGTCGGCACCGCAATTTTGTGAACTCCAGGTACCTTGACGAGGTCCCAGCCTTGGTAGTCGGCCGCTTTTCCCCCATTCGTCAGCAAATTGGCGACTGCCTTAGCCGTATCCATCGTGGTGCCGCCCCCGAATCCAACGATCGTTGCAGGTAGGTCATTGAGTTGTCCGCGAACTTCGTTGGTGATGAGGTCAATTCCGTCCGTCGTCGGCTCGTCGGCCGCGTCAACATACCGAATGATGTCGTTCGTTCGAGCACCCAGCCGCGATACCACCTTCGGCTTATCGGCAAAGAAGGAGTCGACGAGATACACGACTCTCGCATTTCCGCCGACCACATCACGCCGAACATCGACGAATGCCGGCAGCTGCTCCAGCGAACCACGACCTACGGTGAATCCCCCGACATTGCGTACCACTTTGACGCCGGTATCAAGGATGGATGCACTCGATGCAGAAGTAATGCCGTCATTCTACGAGGTGACCTTTGCATCATCGTGGGGCGGCGCAAATGTCGTAGGTGCGAGAACTACTGTAAGTGCGTGCCTGAATTGACGGGATCGTTTGATACGGAAAAACTGCCCCGTATTGCCCCGGGTTCGGTGACCGTCACCATTGCGCGCACCGTAAAGCCAGGCTGTTCAGCGCAATTCACCACATGGTCCGAAGAGATGATCTCAACGGTGCGGAAGTTTCCAGGATGTCTTGGCGCAACGGTCTTGCATCCGGGTAAGGACTCCGACGAATACCACATCATCTTTCGATTCGTAGATGCCGTACATCTTCGACAGTGGGAACGTTCCGCTGAGCGGAACACCATCCTGGCAAAGTCGGACGAACTCATTTCAGCCGAACGCGTCACCGTCACCGCGGGCGGTGAGGAGTTCTTTACCGCACAGACGCAAGTAGCGCCCCATCGCACGAAGTTCGGCAGTTTCCTCTCCGAGGTTGCATGGGTGTATCCGCTGGCACTCGGCTTCACCATCGTGTTGGGGCCCGCACTGGGTTCGCTGTCGGTGTTTGTCCGTGCGCTGATTTTCACTGCACTCATCGGTCTCACGTCGAGACTCGCCGTTACTCCGTTTCGACTTCGATGGCACCGCCGTCGAATGTTGCCGCAGGATCGGCATGTCAACAAGTAATGCTCAATGGTGGCGGGGGCAGGATTTGAACCTGCGACCTTCAGGTTATGAGCCTGACGAGCTACCGGACTGCTCTACCCCGCGTCGGGTCTGGTCATCCTACCGTCACTGCGGGGTCCACCCTCACGGCGAGGGAATCTGATGTTCGGCAAGAAATGGAAAACGTTTGAGGTGTCACTGCAAACGATGCACGGCCAGATTGAAGTCCTGCGAAGCGACATCGCGCAACGAACCCGCGACATCGAAGCAATCCGCTCACAAATTCGAGCATTCGAAGAGCGCCTGGGCAACGCCGATGCACGGGTAACTCAGATGACCACCGAAATCACCAATCAACTCCACGAACTCAACTCGGAACTCGAGCAACTCGCACAGAGTGCCGACGCCGCAAGCGCTCAGGCCGTTGCCGACCTGCGTAGCAACCAAGTGCGAATCGCCAGCGAACAGGCACGTTATGCAATCACGTTGCGACAAGATCTCGCAGAGCTAGCCGAGTTGTTGCGGAGAACGCGCGGCTAACTCCCGACTTGTGTAATCGCAAGTCTGAGGAGCTCTCTGGCCTGTGCCAACTTGGATTGGTACAGCGCAAAATTGGGAGGAGTCTCTGCGAGGGCAAGATTCGCCTCGTCGAACAACTGTTCTGCACGAATCAACAACTCACCAGGAGTGAATGCCGATGTGTCCTCGCTCGGGACGGTTGTCGTAGTGGTAGTTCCACTCGATGCATCGGGCGTTGGATCGGCAGGCGCACTCGAGCCGTCATTGATGCGTTCACCAAGATCGGTAGTGAATCCCGGGAAGAGACGTGCGACGCCCTCCGTGAGGTTGTCGGTCATCACTACGCGATTGTCGTAAGACACCAAGAACTTACGTACGAAGATCTGCTTGGCTGACGGATCATCCGGTCGAACGAACAACGGCCGCACGTACATGAGTCCTTGTTGCACGGGAACCACCTGCAGGTCGCCGAAGATCACACGCGATCCACGTTGGTCGAGCAACGTAATCTGCTGCGCAATCACCGGATCGCTGCCGAACTCTGCGGCCACTGTTGCGGGTCCCTCCGGGAGTGGCTCGGGCAGTTCGAACACCTGAATCCTTCCGTACGATTTGGGATCACTCGATACCACCATGAGTGCACGGAGTTCTTTGCGAGCATTGTCGGCAGAGAACGGCACGAACGGTCGCAGCATGGAGAACGTTGGTGTACCGAGTCCATCACCCCCGTGGAACATCGTGTAGTACGGCTCGAAGCGAAGCACGCTGGCGTCACGCACATCGATGCCTTCCGTCGCTCCAATACCCACTCCGCCAACTACGCCGGTGACTGACTCGGGTTCAGATGCTGGAGCCTGTGCAACACTCCATGCGGCATCTCGATTGAAGAACAACGTGGCGTCATCGAACTGGTATCGGCCGTACACGTTGGTTTGAACTCGGAAGAGATCCTCGGGATAACGGAAGTGGCTGGTGAGTTCTTCCGGGGCTTCGCTCACATCCGTAAACAGGTCTGGAAAGGCCTTCGACCATGAGGCGACAATGGGGTCGTTCGCATCGACGATATAGAAGGTGACATCACCGGTGAATGCATCCACTACTGCCTTGACACTGTTGCGCACGTAGTTGAACGATGTATTGAGGCCACCACCTGGGGACAATTGGTCGATGTTTGCCTGCTGCGCGTAGGGATACCGGTCGCTGATGGTGTAGGCATCCAACACCCACTGCACCGTGCCATTCACCACCACCGGGTAGGGATCCGCGTCATAGCGCAGGAATGGCGCCAGCCGCTCGACGCGAGCTGTCACGTTTCTGTCATGGATGATTCGAGACTGCGAATTCACCAAACCAGAGCCAAACAAGTTGTACTCGCTGTACTGGATTGCGTAGGCAGCGCGACGCAATGCGGAGGACAACTGCACGCCACCCGTGGTCGAGTCAGTGGACGTTGAACCGACACACGGCTGCTCCACTTGTTCGGTATTCACGAGCGCATATGAGTCGATGCCTTCACCGAAGTACAACTCAGGGCGAGAAACCCCGAGATCCACGTACACGGGTCGACCGTCGACCGTCGTACGACTTGCCGGTGCGGCAATCACACCGCAGCCATGCGTGTACAAGAGGTGTCGGGAAACCCAGGTGCGGTTGGGGATGCCTTCAGAGTTCAGTTCTCGTGCAGCAACCAGCACTTGTTGCGGGCGTCCATCAATTTCGTATCGATCCACATCGAGGTCGCGTACTGCGTAGAACGATGTTTGGCCCTCGTCGAGAATGAAGCGATCGCGCATCTGCAGCGGATCCAGCTGGCGAACGTTACGAAGTGGAGCGGGATCCTCGTTGAGTTTCGTTGCAGTGAGCGGCTGGAGATCGAGGGTCTCGCGCGTGATGCCACCCAGTGCCATGGCAGTTTTGGTTGCCTCGATGTTGCGGTCGATGAACGGAAGCTCCCGCGTGCTCACGTTTGGCTGAACGATGAATCGCTGAACCACTGCCGGATACACGCCTCCTGCAGTTACGGCGATGACGATCCACAAGACGGTCGCCAATATCGGAAGACGCCAACCACGTTGACGGAAGTTTGCCAAGAACAACACGGCGACCGCCAGCGACACCAGAATCATCAACTGTGTCGCAGGAAGTTGTGCGTTGACGTCGGTGTACGTGGCGCCTTGAACGACACCACGTGTGGATCGTGTGAGGTTGTAACGCGAGAACCAGTAATCAGCGGCTCGTACTACCGACAGCACCGCGAACAACACGCTGAGGTGAACCTTCGCAAGTGGTGTCACTTTGCGACCCTGAATCTGCAAGCGAATACCGCCATTCAGTGCGTGTACGCCTGCAGTCACCAACGTGATGAGCACCAGAGCAGCAAACGCCCAGTCGACCACGAATTCGATGAAGGGCAACCGCATCACATAAAAGCTGACATCCTGATTGAACAATGGATCCTTCACATCGAAGTTGGTGGCGTTCCTAAAAAGCGTCCAGTCCTGCCACTGGGCAGCTGCAGGCGATCCGATCAAGAAGCCCAGAATCGCACTCACCATGATTCGGAAAGTCCAGGCACGTTTCGCCGCAAGTTCGCGGTACCCGGCAAGCGCCCGCTCTTGCGGGGTGGTGGGAACCAAATCGGGCCGTAGGCGATCAGCCACCCACATGTTCAACATCAAGATCAGCGCGGCCACCAACGTGAAGACCCCCGCCAAACCGAATCGAGACAACAGAATTCCCCAGAACACATCCGTTCGACCCAGTGACTGATGCCAGAGCACATCGATGTAGAACCCAGCAACGCTTCGCGCTGAAACGAACACCGCAACCACTGCAAACATCACCACCGAAAGGACGATGCGACTTCGACGAGGACGTCGGAATCCGAAACCTCCACTCGGGAAAACGGGACGACGAGGAAGATCTCCAGGGATGCGCATAGCGCCGAAGGCTACTTGTCGAGGGGAACAACAAGACAGCGACATCCGGCATGTGCCAGTGGATGTTGATGCCCTGTCGGGAACTTTTCGCCGTGAGGAGTTGCGCCTGCAAGTGCATTGTCCTCGGCGTCGGCACATGCAGGTCCATTCGGATCAACTGCCCAGCACACCGCGGTAGATCCATCACAGCCAAGGAACAGTCCACGTGCATACGTGAAGTGTGCGATATCGGCTATTACGAGCGAGAGTCGTTGCGACTTCCACTCCTGAAAGAGTGAACGCAATACAGCGGCGAGTGCATCACGGTCTCCGGATGCTGCATCAATCGCCGCAGCGATTCGCTCGTGAAGCGGACGGAGCAAATCATTCGACAACATCTCGGAGATTGCCTCCACAACACCACCTCGTGCGATGGTGGAACGCAAATCGGCTCGCCGTGAATCCGAGAGTGAACGTGCTGCATCAACGGCTACGCCTATTGCGGCCTCGTGAACGGCTCGTTCATAACGCTGAGTATGTTCAACAACCGAGGCGAACATTGCATCGAGTGTGAGACTGGTTCGCTTCGCGCGCACATGGACGAGTACCGCATTTTCATCGTCCACGAGTTGACGCTTCAGTGCTCGCGTCATTGCCTCGACTGCGGGTGTCACTACCTCATCGCGACGACGAAACACCGACTCGTCTATGCCAGGTGGTCTCACCGCTGGTGGATTGATCTTGGGCGACGATGATTCCGGCGCGGGCTCATCGGGTTCGTTGTCAGACTCCACGAGATCGTTCACTACCGCCTTCGCTACCCGATCGGTGCTACTGGTTCGCAAGCGGGCAAAGATTTCATCGACGCGATTCGTTATCGGCGCTTGAGGTTCGTCCTCGGGCTGTGCCTGGACACGCTCAAACACCGGATGCTCAGGTGCGTCGTTTGCCGGTGTGGATCGCGAGTTTTCACGTTTGCGCTGACGATCAAAAATGTTCACCACTTCGGCGATGTGTTCGGGGTTGTCACGAGTCGGTGGTGTTCCGGTTTCCCGAGATATGCCAACTTCCTGAGACACTTCGGATACCGGCGGGGCTTCGTGTTCCAGTGGAGTCTCAGCCGATGACGGCGTGTCAACCGCCGGTGAACCGGCACCTTC
>JBBANV010000021.1:0-5897 GCA_040401775.1 Ilumatobacteraceae bacterium | reverse complement strand
CCAGTGGAGTCTCAGCCGATGACGGCGTGTCAACCGCCGGTGAACCGGCACCTTCAGTGACAACCGCTTCAGTGACAACCACTTCGGTGACATCAACTTCGGCAACCTCCTCATTCGCATCACGATGTGCCACACCCAACTCATGTGCGTACTCCTTGGCATCGAATATCGGAGTATCGCTACCTCGCGTAGGACGTGGTGGCGGTGGCGCATCGGGCGGCACCAGTGGTGGAGTCACTCCGGTGCCACGCAATGTCTGGTCGAACTCGTTCAGGTCACCCACCACATCAGTTGCAGCGTGGCGGGCTCGCTCGAATGCGCCGAGCAATCGTTCACGTTCGTGCACCAATCGCTCAAGGTCGCGTCGAGCTTCTTCCGTTCGTTTTGCGAGGTCTGTCAGTACTCGTTCGCGATAGGCGCGCACCTCGGCAATCATCTCCCGCCCCTGTTGCTTGGCGAGCTCGAGTTCCTGTTCGGCCTCTCCAGAGACATCACTGCGACGTCGTGAAGCTTCCACCGTGGATTCCTCGAGGAGCCGTGCGGCCTCACGAGTTGCATCGCGGACGATCTGTTCGGCTGATTCTGCTGCGCGGTCACGCATGGCTTGGGCCGCCTCACGAGCCGAGGTGAGTACTCGAGCTGCCTCGGCTCCCAGGAGTTCGGTGACGGCTGCTTCGTCGATTGCGGCGACATCCACCGGACCACGTGCCTGTAGCGCCTTCAACTCACTTTCCAAGAAACGTTCACGCTCGAGGAGTCTGGCCAGCTCCACCGATACCTGGCGAAGGAAATCACGCACTTCCTCCTCGCGATAACCGCGACGCGACATCGTAAATTGGGCCGAGGCGACCGCAGCAGGCGACGAGGGATCCGGTCGCTGGAAGTCGAGAGCCATGCTCCCAAGAGTACGCCTGAATTAATCGAGGTTCGTGGAATCAGTCAACGGGTCTCCGCCGATGCCACGCAACACATCCAGTGCATCTTGCAATGTGCCCACGGTCTCTACTCGCATCTGTGAACCACCGATTCGGCGAGCCAGAGCGATGTCCTCGGCGGACTGACTCGCTGGAACGAGAAATACCTTCGCACCCGAATCGCGCGCTGCCACCGCTTTTTGCGGAATTGCACCAACCGCACCGACGCTCTCATCGCCATCAATGGTGCCAGTGACCGCGACCTTCACGTTGCCGGTGAGTGATCCTTGCGACAGCTCGTCTATCAGTGCGAGCGTGAATGCCAATCCTGCCGATGGTCCACCGATGGAGTCGGTGTCGATTCCCACTTCGAACGGGGTCTTCACGGTTCGGGTGTCGCGCGGCATGATCCCCACGATGGTTCGTTGACTGTCGTCGGGGGCTGCAATCAACTTGATGTTCAGCGTCACCACTTCGTCTGAACCCTCACGTCGTACACCTACTCGTACGACATCGCCCGGTGACTTGGTAACGACCAACTCGATCAGTGCAGGGAGGATTGGGGTCGGCTGACCATCAAACGAGACGATGGTGTCACCTGGCGCGAGCTGTTCACATGCACTCAAAGGATCTGGCATGTCTTCACACACCACTTCGTCAATCACTACATCGCCATAAACGAATTCCGACTCGATTCCCAAGCGAGTGAATGCCACGAACTCGGCAATCTGTTTGGACGACACCATCGCACGGGCATTTCCTTCCCTCTGCTGAGCCGGTGTTTGGGTTCCAAATCGTTCCTCGAAGGTGAGGATTCTCACGTCATCATCACGCCACGCTGCAATCACATCAAGCAGGGACAAACGACTTCCAAGTGCAGTCACGAACATGACTTCGCCAGCCGTTTCGTATCGCGTCGCGAACGCCAATGCATCGTCGCCGAACGACATCCGTGGTGCCACCGCTTCGGCCGCACCTGGCGCGAGCTCCCACAGGCGCACGCGAGTGAGAGATCCAACGATGATGACCAGCATCAACAGCCACGCCACCGTGAGCAGAGGAAGGGCCCACCACACGCGCCGAGCGGACGCCCGTGAAATCGGGGGTGGCGGTGGGGGCAGGGGTACGCTGGAAAGTGCCGTGATGCCGTCGTTGTTGGTTGTGGCGTCCATGACCGTTACTGAGGTTACGACCAGAATCGCCATCGTGGGCGGGCTGGCACTCATTGGACTCCTCTTTCTTATGCGGAACTCCACGGCAAACAACCGCCATCATGGCTCCACGTTTGTCGTCGTGAACAGGACGGAATCCGCCACAGCCTCGCCTCCTGGCTTTCCTTGGTTGTCTCAGCATTCAGGAGTGGCCAGATGGTTGCGTTCACGGCCCCGGAATGTTGCATCACGAGCCACTTTTCTTCTTGCACTTGCCGGCGTGAGTGGTCTTGCCCTTGGCGTCGGTTTGACTCTCGCCCTGCTCGCCCTGCTTAATGGTCTGACCTCGGGACTGAACTAACGCATGTCGTCTGCTGCTCTCGCCAAGATCACTGCAATCGCATTCGACTTTGATGGTGTGTTCACCGACGACCGCGTGTTGGTGTCACAAACCGGTGAAGAGTCGGTGTTGTGCAGCCGTTCTGATGGCATGGGTATCGGTCTGCTACGTGATGCGGGCATCCACATGATCATCATCTCCAAGGAGAAGAATCCCGTTGTTGCTGCTCGAGCGAAGAAGTTGTCGCTTGAAGTCGTCCACGGCTGTGACGACAAGTTGCCCGTGTTGCGCGAGTGGATGACACGTGTCGGTGCCACTGCGGATACCACGGCATACATGGGTAACGACATCAACGACGTGGAGTGCATGAATTTTGTCGGAGTTGCCATTGCTCCGAGTGACGCCCATGCGTCGGCGCTTGCCGTTGCCGACATCGTCACCGTGAAGCCTGGCGGGCGTGGCGCAATTCGTGAAGTCGCCGACAACTTGCTGCACATCCAGCGTCCGACATCTGCGAAGTAATCTGGAACTTGTGGTGAGCCCCTCCAATTCGCCCACCATAAACGTGGTGCAACTCGGCTCTACGTCAGTTGGTGCCGACAAACCGGTGTTTGTCATCGCCGAAATCGGTATCAATCACAATGGCGATGTTGCTATCGCCAAGCGACTCATCGATGTTGCCGTCGCTGCTGGTTGTGACGCGGTGAAGTTCCAGAAGCGAACTCCCGCCATCTGTGTACCCCCTGATCAAGCGTCAATCCCCCGGGAGACTCCATGGGGAACCATGACTTATCTGGAGTACAAGGAACGAATCGAGTTTGGTGCGGAAGAATTCTCTGAGATTGATACGTACTGTCGCTCCAACAACATCACGTGGTTCGCATCACCTTGGGATGTTCCGTCAGTGGAGTTTCTCGAGAGCTTTGACACACCGGTATTCAAGATTGCGTCTGCTTGCCTCACCGATGACGAATTGCTTGGAGCAATTCGAGCCACTGGCAAGCCCGTCATCATGTCTACGGGAATGTCAACACTCGCCGAAATCGACCATGCAGTGTCACTCCTTGACCGTGCGAACCTGATCCTCGGTCAAGCTACGTCCACCTACCCCTGCAAGCCCGAAGAGCTGAATCTGCGAGCAATACATTCGCTTCGTGAGCGTTACGGCGTGCCAGTTGGCTACTCCGGCCACGAAACCGGTCTACAAACCACCATCGCTGCAGTTGCACTCGGAGCGGTCTTCGTTGAACGGCACATCACGCTCGACCGGGCGATGTGGGGCACCGACCATGCTGCGAGCGTTGAGCCCGGTGGGCTGGAGCGACTTGTCCGCGACATTCGGTTGGTCGAAGCCTCACTTGGAGATGGTGAGAAAGTCGTCTACGAAACCGAAGTCGCAGTAAAGAAGAAGCTCAGGCGGATTTCCAAATAGTGATCATCGTGGCGTCGCTGTGTCAATAACTTGCATCATTCCAGCGCGAGGTGGTTCAAAGGGCATTACGAGAAAGAACCTCCAACTCATTGGAGGAGTTCCGCTTATTGATCGTGCAATCAATACGGTCATTGCAAGTGGTGTTGCTGATGCAGTCTTTGTCAGTACCGAAGATCCAGAAATTGCTTCTCATGCCGTGGCTATGGGTGCCGAGCATGTTCCGCGGCCCGGACATCTTGCGACCGACCACGCCTCAAGCGAGAGTGTACTGCTCTACTCATTGGAAACCCTCAACATCACCGATGGTCTTCTCTTGTTCGTACAGACCACGACCCCTCTACTGCAACCGGATGACCTCCGAACACTTGTGAACTCCGTGGAAGGTTTTGACTCTTGCCTAACGGTGACGGACTCTCACGGCTTTCTCTGGCGTGAGACATCTGACGGTTCGTTGGAGGGAGTCAACCATGACCCACATCTACGAATGCGGAGACAAGACATGGTCAACAAGGAGTTTCTGGAAAACGGAGCTGCCTATCTCATGTCAGTGAAGGGCTTCTTGCGAGCCAGACATCGGTTCTTCGGAAAAATCGGTTATTCGGTTATGCCAAGAATTCGGAGTTTGGAGATCGACTCTCCAGAGGACTTGCTGCTCGCCAATCACGTGCTAGCGACGTTACTTGCTGGCAAACAACGATAGTCAACTCACTATGTCGTTTCCTAAACTTCGGTTTTCGTTTCCCAAACGCCGACGCTTGGTCTATATAGGTGTCGCCGGCAACTCGCTACTGAGAACTTACATTGCAGAAACTGATTTTGTGGTTTACCGTTCGGTGCGAGAAGAATGCAATGTTTGGGTTGGACTTAAAGCATTTCTCACCGGCCGATGGTCAGCCCGAGGTTATTATCAAACCTTTCTCGCGATAGTCCAACCGTCGTATGTCATTACATATGAGGACAATGCTCTGGAGTTTTACTTAACTAAGGTATATCAATCTTCTTGTAAGACCTTGTGTGTTCAGAATGGGCGCAGAGACAATTATTCGCACCATCCCTCGAAGAATATCTGGAGTCTCATCAGTGATTCTGTTGCGGTTGCTCGCGGTCCTGACGTGATAGCTACACATGGTGAACCATGGTCAACGTACTATCGAAATGCCCTTCGAAATGCTCCAGCATCTGTCTTTTCGATTGGAAGTGTCAAGAATAACGCTCTCCGTATCGCAACACGGCGGTCGCGTGGGCGACTCCTCTACATCTCTAGCTTTCCAAATCTTGGTGCTGCGGGAGTATTGGAAGAGAGGGCAACAGAAATTTTCGGCTACTGGCAGGGGACGCCCGTAACTTTTGCGGAGTTCTATCGGCTCGAAGGAATTCTTGCAAGACGCTGTGCTGAAATTGCACAAAGTCGTGGACTCGAGTTTGGAGTACTTGGCAAGCGACCGTCTTGGCAGAAGGGTGAGTACGCCTACTTCGCAGATTCCCTCAACGGTTTTGAGTGGATTTACCAAGCCTCTGAAACTGAAGCGTCAAGCTATGAAGCAGTAGCCAACAATGACTTTCTCGTCAACATTGACAGTACTTTCGGCTACGAGATGTTTGCTCGAGGTCTTCGTGTTGCGTTTGTGTCAGCACGAATGCAATATTCGGGACTTCATCACATCAGGGACTGTCAGTTTGGATACCCCTTACTCACTCAGTTGACTGGTTCTTTCTGGACAGATAGCGCCACAGATCAAGAAATTGCGAGAGTCATCAACTATGTGATTGATGTCAGCGATCCAGAGTGGGATTCTGCTTCTCGCCGTCTTCGAGAAATTGTGATGCCGTTCGACTTTGGCAATTCACAACTATGCACTCTGCTCACTTCACTAGGAATTGAAACTTACGGTCCGGGAGAGTGGAGTACGGGGAATACGGCCAAATCATAGAGGCAATAGACTTGGAGAGTCTCACCGAGCTGAGAAATCCCATGTCGTTTCTTAAGCCCAACTCTCGAGTAGTAATTCTCTGCGGCGGCAAAGGCACTCGCATTCGTGGTGTTGACGACACCGTCCCCA
>JBBANV010000020.1:4269-23284 GCA_040401775.1 Ilumatobacteraceae bacterium | reverse complement strand
GGCTCTGTGGTGGTGCTGGGTGTAGTTGACGCCACGAGGCGTCTGAGAGGCTCTGGTGCGCTCTGTGGGGCGTCTGCTGCGATGGCTGGGACTAGGCCGAGGAGGCCGCCAAAGGCGAGCATTAGGGCGATGGTGAGGGTCTTCATGGGGTGTATTCCCTTCTGGTTATGACCGCACCAGCCAAGGAGGAAACTGGTGCGGGGCCGTCAACTCTTTTCCCGCCGAGGCAGAGGACTGACCAATGCCCAGCATAGTGGACACCTCCTTGGGATGTCCAAACTGAACCCTACTTGAAGTCGGTAGGAAGCACAATCCTTATCTTGACGACCATTCCGACCGGCACGCAAAGCACTCCGTCTACCGCTCCGTCGCCGCCCATGCTTTGGGCTAGGACAACATGATCGGGTTTGGCGTCGGTCATCAGCCAACCGATGGATTTCACTGTGTATGGCTCTTGGTCAAGGTCCTCGATGTCCATCCAGGCGTTCTCAGCGTGGGCATCTAGCCACGTCAACTCAACTATTTTGATGTCGCTCAGGTCAGCCATACCACGTACTCCGCAGTCACTTGTCCTTTGTCGGGGTTGACGAAGTGCAGTCGTTGGGATGGTTTGCCGGTGGCTGCCACGAACTCTTTGGCGTACTCCGAGTCTGATTCGATGCTGCCTGATACGAAGACCCGTCCGCCGTTGGCGAGGGTCATGGTGATGTTCTGGTGGTAGTGGCCCATGTAGCAGTCGTTGAAGTCGGCGATGACACCTGATGCCCAGGCGTTGACCTTGCGCATGATGCCGAACGCTGGCACGTTCCCACCGAACGACTTGACTTCGTCACCGTGGACGAGGAGCACGTGGTAGTTGCCGATGGAGAATCTTTGATACCAGGCGTCGGAGTGTTGCCAGATGACGGGCAGGTCTTTGGTGCGGTCTTGGACAATCTTGTATGCCATCCGGTCGGCGTTGTCCCCGGCATAGGTGCCGTCACCGTAGCGACCGAGGCGACCGTGGTTGCCCCACTCACACACCACCCGCAACGGCTTAGCGAAGTTCGCTTGGAGTGTGCGCACCATCTGCTCGATGATGCGAGCGGTCTCAAAGAGCTGCTCGAACAGGTGGGCTTCAATCTCCCAGACTTGGCTGGGGAACACGTTGCCGCCACCTTCAACCATGTCACCACCCAACATCAGCACACACTCGTCTACCGGGTGGTCTTTGCGTTGGATGTTGGTGAGGGCGATGACTTTGTCGGTGAACTCGGCGATGCGACGATCAGCAACCGCAATGTTGTAGGACGCGGTGCGCTTACCTAACTGCCAGTCGGTGGCGTGAACCAATGCGACTTCATGCCCTTTGCGTCGCTTATCCAAGGCAGGTCGCTTGACAGTTGCGCCTCGCCCAGATGCCTTAGCGGCCTCATAGGCGGCTTGGTAGATGGCTCCGACGATGTCGTCGGTTCGACGTTTGTTGCGGGCCGCTTCCGCCTGGGCTTTCCTGAGGAGCTTCTGGAGTTCGTCAACTTGGGCCTGCTCGTCGTACTCGGTCATGATGCCGCGATTTCGCCACGGACTCTGGCGATAGCCGAGTAAGACAACGGCAACCCTTTGCCCTTCAATACTCGATGGATGACGGCGTTATTTATCGAAGGGTCTTTGCACGCCTTCTCAAAGTCTTTCCAACCTGCATCTCCGAGAAACTCTCGCAGACGGTTTTCGGTTTTATTTGCCTGCGGCCTTTTTGCTTGCTCTTGCCGTAGTGCGTCTAGAAACTCTCCCATTGCCTGTCTCCTCTATGTGCCATTGAAGGTGTGAATCCACCTTACCTTCCACACGGTCCACCGTGTTGGATACCCGATCCAGCACATCCATCACCTTTGCGTGGTCATCACGGTTCTCACGCCTGAACTGTTGGATGATTGCCACGATGATTGAGGCAACAGCGGCACTCACGCCGACAACGAGGAACGCCCAACCCTGGTCAAGCATGGTCTTCTGCTGGTTTGTTGGCGAGCCATTCTTTGACGGCTTCTGGCACATTGTCGCCGCAGACATACCTGAGATGCCACGGCTCTGATTGCAACTCCCATGAGAATCCGAATCGGTCAGCATTGGCGAGCAGCCAGTCAAGCCGCTTGCCGGATGCGTTGGCAATGTCGATAGCGATGCCCCAGTTGTGATTGCTGGTGCCTGGCACAGCCATCGGTGCCATACCCTTCTTCAGATACCAGAGCTTGCCTTGGTAGATCCTCGGCTTCTGCTTCATCAACTTCTTGTTCGGTGTGAGCGTGTGTCGCTGGAAGAATCCGTACTCTTGGGTTTCCAAACTTCGGTAGGTGTCGGCCATGGATGTTGGTGCCAGGTCGATGCCTTCTTTGTTTGCTGCCGCGTCCATCGCTTCGTATGCGTCAGCCGCAAGGTGATGTAGTTTGCCCTTCCCTTCAATCGCACGCAGCAAAGCAGCAGGTATCTCTCCTGACTTGCATCCCTTCAAGTCTGAAGGGAGTGTCACCTTGACGATTGGGTAAGGCTTCACTTCTACTTTTTGCCGTTGGTGAACGCCGTCTTGATTTCTTCGGTGGTGAGTTCGCCGTCAGTGGACGCTGTGGCGAGTTTCTGGACGACTTCGAGCACGGCCATTGCACCAGCAAGGATGGCAGCCTTGGCTACCGACACGCCGATCAAGGCACCGCCCGTTACTGCTGGCAACGCACGCGCCAAGAACAGCGAGAACAGTCTTTGACCCAGGTCAAAAAATCGGGCCACGGTGGCATTCTGTTTCATACCCATGTCAGTTGTCATCTCCGCTATCTCCCTGTGTTGCTGTTCCTGCCAAGTGTAGTACGAGAGACAAAGCGGTGAAGAAGAGTGCCCAGCTCTGAACCGACCCGGACAACGTCATGATGGTGATCGCGGACGCACCCAGGGTGAAGCCCAGGGCGAGCATCTCGTCACGTATCTTCTTGAACATTATTGAATCCGCCTACGCAGGCTCGCACCGACAGCCACCATTGTAGAAGACACGGCCACCAGCGTCCTTCGTTCTTCCACCGGAATCGTGGAGCCAACCATCACATACGAATCAAACAGCCCAGTGAAGACGTTGATGGCCGACTCGAACGCTTCACGCACTTTCTTCGGTGCATCCTGCACAGCCTCAACGATTGCTTCACCTTGCTCGGCCGTCAACTCCTCGACCACAACCGCCTCAAAGATTTGCTCAGCCTGCTCCTCGGTCACCACCGCCAACACCTCGACGCTGGTGGCAAGTTGCGTGGCTTGCTCGGATGTCGGCTCGGCAGCCAACACCGTTGCCACCGCAGCCACAATCTCCTCGGCCTCCAGTTCGCTGACATCAGCCAGCAGTTCCTCAATCGCGGCATCCACTTCTTCTTCGGTAACTAGGATTTCTGGCTGTGCTGATTCTTCTTCCACTTCTGGGTCTGGTGATGGCAGCGACGGTTCTGTTTCTGGGATGGTTGTTTCGGGTTGAGTTGTATCAGGCGAAGGTGCAACAGTTGTCTCAGGAACTGGATCAACGAACTCCGTTGTCGTAGTTGTCGGCTCAGGCTCAGTCGTCGTCGTGGTTGATTCGGTGGTGGTGGTTGGTGGCTCAGTCGTAGTGGTCGTGGTGGTCGCTGGCTCGACATACACAGTTGTAGATGTGGTGGTTGCCGGGGCGACATAGACCGTGGTGGTCGTGGTCGTAGTGCTGGTTGTTGTAGTGGTGGCAGCCTCAGTCGTAGTGGTGACAGCCTCAGTTGTTGTGGTGACGGCCTCGGTGGTGGTGGTTGGTGAGGCAACCTGGTTGCGTGTGAATGCTTCGTCGGGGACTATTGCCCAGTCTTCGTCGTCAATCTTCCAGGCGAGCATGACGCATGTTGCGCCGCCGTTCTCGTACATCCACAAGTTGAGTGGTTGGCTACCTGCTTCAAGTTCAAGGTTGCCCGAGAGTGTTGCCGAACAGCCCTGGTCTTGCCAGACTCCGAACGTGTTGTCACCGATACTGATTTCACCGCCGTCATCTGACGCCAACCAGAACTCGATGGTGGTGTGTTCTGGGATGGTGATGAAGCCAGTCATGTGCACCATGAACAAGTCGTTGGTGCAGTCTTCGTATGGTTCGCCGTCGTAACTGCGGTTGATGTTGTTCTCAACCTCTGACCCGCAGAGCGGATACTCGCTGTCAGAGCTGACTGGCGGTATTGCGTCGATGGTGTAGTAGTCGGTGTTGAGTCCGGGTAGTGGTTCGGCTGCGACTGTCTTCGGCCAGAAGACGAAGATGATGGCGGGTGCGAGGATCAGCCAGCGAAGGCTGTTATTCGGGCGCATCCTCGTCGGGCGGTGGTGGTGGAACGATGACGACGCCATTCTTGACTTCCCATCCGATAGCGGCGGGGTTCTCGGGCGTGTATTCGATGAGATGAGTCGGGTCGGTGTTGATCCAGTCGGCAGACTTTACGGAAATGTTTACGACGACACCGTTCGTCACATTTGGCTCAACATGAGCAACAGTACGTTCAGTCATGACTATTCGTATGTCTCGATGTAAACATAACCTGAGCCGCCTGCTGCGCCGTTTGTGCCTGCGGCGCCACCTGCACCGACAACTACTGCGATACCTGTGCCAGGTGTTACTGCGCCACCTGCAACTATGAGTGCACCGTCACGAGCGTTCCATACATGACCTTCGCTCAAAGTTGATTCTTGTCTAAATACGGAACCCGTAGCACCTTGTCCGCTATTGACCGTTCCCGCAGTTGCGGTGACAAAACTTACTGCGGCGACATTACCATTACTCGCCGTACCACCCGTTGCGGTAATCGTGCCACCTGCAAATGCAACAGAACTATTGCCGCCTGCGCCGCTTGACGCACGACCACAGCCGCCGCCGCCCGCAAGAATGTACGCCACCGCATAGGTGACGCCCGTTGCCGGGGTGAATGTGCCGTCTGCGGTGAATCGTGTGATGCGAGGAGTTTTCACGGAGCCACCTGTTGGGAATACTAGCGCAACGGACGCCGAGAGAAACGTAATCGACGCGCCTTGATACTGCGACAGAACTAGCGAGAGGCCGTTGAGGGTGACGCCCGCCCCGGCGGTGATGGTGGTCGCGCCCGCTCCTTTGTTCAGGACTTCGATTGTGTCGGATGCAGCAAAGACGTTGTTGTTGATAGTGACTGTGTTGGCCGAGGCGACGTTCATCACGATTCGCTTGCCGACATCTCCGACCAAGGCGGTGTAGCTCGCTGTCTGGTCGTTGAGTGGAAGCGAAGTAATTGCGTTCATCTGGGCGGCGGTGAGAACCTGACCAGATGTGAATGGGAATGGGGTGGCCATGACGATGCCTATGCTAGCCCAACATTGGTGTCGTCAAGTTCAGAAGTATTCAAGATGAACTGGGTGATGAGTTGGGCTTGGCCGAGGCCGAGGCGGATGCGATGGAACCCTGGCGTGATGTCATGGGACAACGATTCCACGAACATCGTTTTCGTGACCGTTCCGGGTGAACCCGTCTGATAGGTCTTGCTGATCTCGACTAGGGACCCGATGTCGAGCACCGATACGGCTTGACCGTTCGCAGCATTCAAGCCGTTGAGGATGACGCTCATCTCATTGAACCGAACGACCGGGTCTTTGTATTTGGCGAGCAGGTTCGCAGCCAGAGTGTCGCCAGCTGCCTGGCTGTTGAGCGGAATGTCGGAGAGGCTGAGGGTGCTGACACCGAACTCGGTGGTTGATGTGCTGTCCACAGCGGTGGAGACCGCGAACCCTTGCACACCTATCTGGACTCGGTTGTAGAGGGTCTCGGCTCCGTAGCCGACGGACAGTTCTTGGTATGGGATGACGGTGCCGGCTGGAGTGTCAGAGAATTGGATGCCAGCAGTATCAAACGAGAAAGTGATTCTCGGTTGGAACACTGCCGTGCCGCCACGATCTATGAAGAATCGTCCGTCTTCGGCGAGCACGACTGCGTCGAGTGCTCCCTTCACGTTGTCGTTCGCTTCGTAGGCAACGGTGCCGACGGTGGCGATACCTGTGGCGATGCTGCGTGTCGCAGTGGAGAACGCAACCTCGGGTCGGTCGAGGAGGGCTGAGACGCGAGCGGAGGTGAGTTGGCTGGATGGGTTGAACGCTGTCAGGTTGGTGCGGGCGAGGGAGGAGAGGTCGTCTACGCAGGCGACGATGGCGAAGCTGTTGTTGGGTTGCTGGTAGTCAATGTCTAGGTCTTGGACACGACCGACGAACAACGGTTCTTGTCCTGCGCTGCCACCGTAGATCTGGACGAAGCGTCGTGGGGCGATGCCGTAGCCGCCTTGGAAGTATGTTGACGCGGTGTTGGCTGGGTCGAATGAGCGACCTGATGCTTTGTCGTCAAGCACGATGGTGGCTTGCCCGATGTTCATGGCGTCAAGTTGGGTGGTGCGACCGCGACGGATGGATACGTTCGTGACGTACTCGGTGACATCAGCGAAATCAGTTGAACCATCCAACGTGTCGGTGCCGTTGAGTGTTGATGTGTCCAGAGTGAACGCATCCTGGAGAAGCCCGGTATCCAACAAGACCTTGTAGGTCTGACCCCAGATGGCCGTCTTGGCCATGGCTAGACGGCGATTCCGTAAGAACGATTCAACAGATTCAGATAGTCCTGAACCTCTTGCGCAACCTGCAACGGATTCACAATGGCCGTGTCCACGGTGATACGAACATTCCGTAACTCGTCCCCGTAGCCACCACCACCGACGCCACCTCCACCTGTAGTTGCGGCAGGCACGACTGGAATCAAATCAGGTGAACCGATACGGGCAGCAACCTTCGGGAACTTGATAATCGCATCAGCCAACTTGTCCAACTCAATGCGATACTCAGCCAACGCATCCTTCTCATCGTTGATTGCATCAGTATGAGCTTCAGACGCCTTGATCTGGGCTTCCTGTGCACGAGTCACCGCATCCTTGATTGGGATGAGTTCCTCGTCACCTTCCTTCAAACCTTCGGTTGCGATACGCAAATCACGACGAGCAGTTTCCAATCGCTTAGCCGTTTCAATTTGGGCATCCTCACCATCCTTGACGGCAAGTTTGGCTTCTTCCAACGCAATCTCCGCCTCACGAATGTCCTGGGCGGATGAACCAGAATCGGCACGAACCTTGGCGAGTTTTGCTTCTGCGTCACGAACCGCAAAGATTGACTGCTCCTGGTCGAACCTTCCACGGGTGATGTTCCGTTCAGCAGCAGCCACCGCACGTTGAGCATCAGCAATGTCCGCCGATGACCCGGCCTGCTGAGCTTTCGTCAACGCTTCTTGCGCCGCCAGCAATGTCTCATCGGCATCTTTCAATCCTGCTTTTGCGTCACGCAAACGGCGCGTTGAACGCTCGTACGAATCTGAGGCCGACTGCGCACCCTTCAACACTTTGGTGTACGCCTCCAACGGTTTCACCGCATCCTCGGTCGCCTTTCGAGCACCGCCAGAACTCTGCAACTGCTGTTTCACCTGTGCGTTGTACGCCTCCAACGCACCAGCGGATTGCATTCTGGCGAAACCCTCTGCACGAATACCGCTAGCGAATCGCACCAAGCCAGCCTGAGTTGATGCCAGTTGCGCATCGAAGATACTGATCCTGTTGCTGGCATCGTCGGCAGCACCACCAACCTTGCCGAACTCGACCTCTCCAATCTCACCCATTACGCCAAGGTCAATGCCAACTATCTTCAACAGCGAACTCATGCCGTTGATTGCCCCGATGATGACCTTGTTGTAGGCAAAGATGAAGTAGTTGACGAAGTCCTCAAATGCTTGCAGCATCAAGTTGATTGCACCCACAAAAGCGTTGCGGAACCCTTCCGACTTCTGAGCTGCGATTACTAGACCTGCAACCAGCACACCGATGAGCACGATGATGGCACCGATACCGGTTGCTGTAAGGCTTGTTCCAAATGCCAAGTTGGCAGACGCTGCAGCTGCAGTTGCAACTGTGTAAATCTTCATGCCTGCCGACAACGCAATGATTTGTCCAGTCGTGGCAATCAGGAAAGTTATCAGGAATGCAAATGTGGTTGAGTTCTCGCCAACGATGTCTGCTACGCCACGCAACAATGTCACGAGTCCCTGAAGCGTCGGCAGGAATGCGGCACCGATACTTTCAACCGCTTCACCAAACTGGTTGCGCAGGATTGCCATCTGACCTGCGAGGGTCTGCGCTTGGGCGGATGCTTGACCGCCGAAAGTGTTGGCAAGTTCCTGAAGAACCGAGTTCAACCCTTGGCCTTCTTTGATGTTGTCTCGAATCGCTGGACTCAAAGCCTGCAACGATTTCATGTTTCCTGCGTTGGCTTTTGCCAATGCGTCGGCAACATCAACCAATGGTCGCCCGGTGCCCGCTGAGATTTCCTGAGCAAGAATCAACTGTTGCTGGGCTGATCCGAGACTGCCCGTGGCACGAACCAAACTGTCCAACGCTGGACGAAGTTCAGAATCAGAGAATGTCGTTGTTTTCGCCAAGCTAGAAATGAACTCTTCGTTGGCTGCAATCGCTTCGTCGGTCGCTCCAACCGTGTTGCGCAAAGAGGTGGCAAGTCTTTCCTGCTCGGCTGCATCCTCCGCCGCTGCGAACGCAGCCTTGCCAGCGAACGCAGTCAACCCGGCAAACGCCGCAGCCGAGGCGATTGCCACCTTATTGAACGAACCGCTTAGTCCTTTGTCAACTTCGTCGCCAACTTCTTTGAACGCCTTGGTCATCTGGCTTGTGTCAGCAAGCAGCTTGACAAGGAATGCGCGTTCAACGGCCATGAACGCACATTCTACTCAGCGGAGAGGAGCACCTTTTTCAGTCTCGGCCAATCCTCATTGAAGAAATGCTCCAACGCTTCACGCTCAGTCATTCCGTCGTAGCGGTTGGTTTCTGATGGAGTGCTCCACCACGAAGGATTCACTGCGTCAGGCATCGCAACCTTGACACGTTTGGTGTTGCCGTGACGTGCCTTGACCTGCTTGATGCTTGGGGCTTCGAAGGTTGAAGGCAAGTCAAAGTCATCAAACACTTCAGGGTCAAGTCTTTGTCCGTGTTGAATCAGCCGAGCGGGGAACATGCCTTGTGCATGTTGTGGCAAGTAGAAGATGCGTGCCGGGTCTTTGGTGGCTGGGTCGCCAACGATGTTGAGTTTCTCATGCAACCTTGCCCAGACATGTGCCCATTGGGCAGCGGCAACTGGTTTGCTCAAAGGTAGAACAAGGTGCCAGTGCGGATCGTTGGGTCGATGCGACCAGGTGGTGTAAGCGTGGTACTCCAAGCCGTCTAGTCGGGCGTGGTCAAACGCTTCACCGTCCATGTCAACGACGAGGCAGGTGACTGCTGCGACGTTGGCGTTGCCTCGGGTGGTGCCAGGTGTGTAAATCACGGGCGACCATAGGGCACGACGGTCTTTGTGTTTGTTCTCTTTGCTGACCATAAGCAGCGTGGACAGCTGCTCCCATGATGTGGCAAGCGGTTTGGGAATGACTGACTTGACGTAGTCAAATCTGACTGCACGAATGTTGTCGAGCATGGCGGGCTCCTCTATTGTTGACTCTGAGACTAGCCCTACTTGCCTGCGATTCCAAGCATTGAGGCAATGTCTTCTATGGCCCGGACATACTCTTTGGCTATGTATGAACGGGAGTCTCGGACTGCCTGCCAGAAGAAGTAGCCCTGGCGGCCACGATGTCGCAAGAACTGCTGGGTGGTCTTACGTCCACGGCCGCCGAACTCGGCACCGAAGAACACGTCGCCATAGGTGACTTTACGGTCAAAGCCTCGGAATGGGGATGACTCGCCCGCACCGAATCGGGCTGGTCCCAACTGACCTAGTCCGCGACCTTTGTTTGACCGAGACTTGGATGGGTACAACTTGTTGTGGTCAAGTTTGATTGTTGGGATTCGGTCGCGTCGGGCACGCAGCCCATTGACTACCACTTGTGCTTGGGACTTGCCCGAGGACCGAGGCACGGTTGGGCCGTGTTTGGATTGAGAGGAAGCGTTCTGCTTGGCTCGATCAACAACATGCTGGGCAACGTCTTGGCTGGCCTTGCGTAACTCTTTGGCGAACAATGGACTTTTCTGTCCAAGGTCTTTGAGAACTTTGTACAACTCTTGGTAGTTGGCAACTATGACAATGTCGATGCCAGCTCCTCGTGCACCAATCTGTTGCTTCAAGCGGAATGATTGAATGCCGCCAGATGACATGTCAACGAGTGTAGGGCGTGTTCGGGTTCTGCTTCACGGTCTTCCAACGCATGTAAGCAGCGAGCGTGTAGAGCATTCGTGGTGACTCAGCCAACAGTTGAGATGGGGCTATCCCAGTCTCGCACGCCAAATAGGCGATCAACCAGTGGGCTGAGTGCTCTCCAAAGGGACAATCCTGTCCTCTCCTTCGCTGCCGGTAATCTGCTCCACGGTTTCAAGCCACGCATCAAAGTCGAGTGCGGTCACCTTGTTGCGTTTTTCGCTGTGCCAAGCCAACCAGGCAAGGTCACGCACTTTCATCTCAGCTTCGACACGAGCCATTGAGACGTTGTGTGCTTCTTCGTATTTGACGAAGTCGGGGAATGCGACAACAGCCAATCGTTTCTTGCCGTCCGTTCCGTGAACGGTCAATCCAAGTTTCATGTATTACCTCCGCAGGGTGAAGTTGTTAGAACTAAGCGCCGACGCTCTTGGTGATTCCGCCGGAGATTGGGAACGTGACGTCTGCGGTGGCGAGTTCGCCAACTGCACCGTTCACTGGAGTCCATTCGGTGACGAGCACGCTGAAGGTGTAGCTCGGATTGGCCGAGGAAGCGGCAGCAGTTCCGTTTGGCTTCACGACGCAGGTGACTGCGGTGGAGCCGACGAGTGGGAAGAACAATCCGTCGATGGCGTTGTAGTCGTTGTGAACCGACAAGGTGACCGAGTTGTCAATCAGACCGGACACACGTGTCACGGCTGACGATCCGAATGCGGTCGTCGCTACTTCAGCGGCCGTGGTCGAGAGCGTGATGCTTGCGACGTTCGCTGAGATGTCCGTGCCGTTGAACGAGATGTTTGCGTCTTTGAGGACCAACTTTGCCATGACTGTTATTCTCCTGCCTTATCGGCTGTTGAGGTTTTCTTAGAAGTTTCCGCGACTGGCGTGATGATGCCTGCTGCAATCAACAACTCTACATTGTCAATGCCGCTGCCGTCCACATGACCGCCAGGCTTCACGCCGCTGACTGGGAACGGTCCCGAGACCAGATACTTTGCCATGGTCTAAGCGTACACCGTGACCTTGAAGTCCATCGTCAAATACAGGGTGTCGTTGGCGTCAAGGTTGGTGAAGTTGCTGGATGAGCCAACAATCAAATCATCGCACACACCGCCCAGGGTTCGGTCGGCTTCAATGGCAGCACGCACGGATTGGGCACCGCTGAATGCCGTGTATTTGTCCAACTCTTCCTGGGCAACACGTTCCGATTGGCGATACACCACGACCGTGACCGTGAAGTCCATGACCACACCACCGCTACCCATGCCGGTCTCGTGGTATCGAATCTCGTCAAGGGTTGGGAATGCAAACGGTGGGTTCACCTGATCGGGTTGGTAATCAAACGCACGCAACCCAGGGATGGTTTCAATACGAACCTTCAGTCCGTCTTTGACTTGGCTTGGTGTTGCTGGCATTAGGCGAACATTCGCATCCGTCGGTATGGCTCGACAAGCTGAGCCATGTCAGGGTCAAGGAACCGAGAGACGCGAATCGCACCCAGGTCACCGAACCCAGCAACACCGAGCGGACTGTCCAAGCGTTTGAACAAGCGTGACGATTGGATGATGCAAGCCTGCTTCACAGGTGACGGCACAGACGCCCAGCCGTACTTGGCCGTGACTTGCACGAGGGCTTGCTCACCGTAGTTGGCGTTCACGGTCGGGAACAGGTAGTCGCCGATGGCACGCAGTTTGTTGAACGACCATTCGATGCCATCTAAGTATCCGTTCAACGGTTCAAGTTGCACATCGGTTGCCGACCAGGTGACGTCAAAGTTTCCGTCAGCGAACGTGGAGGTCTTCAGGATGAATCCGGTCGTGGTGTAGATGTCGTCAATGTCGCACACGTACTCGGTGTTCGCCTGGTAGACGCGAACCGTTGCGGAACTGTAAGCCCAGAACTGGCGATTGCAGTAGCCGTCAATCAGGCGTGAAGCGGCTTCGGTTGCGGAGTCAATGAGCGCATCATCAGCGGTGTCAGCCGTACCGATTCTGAGGGCGGCCTTGACTTCAGCCCGAGTTGCGTAACCGTTCGTGATTGCCATGGTGGCTCAATCCTACTCAACCCAGACCTTGCGAACAGCTACACCAACGCCAAGGAATGATCCGTTCACAGATTCGTACTGCTCGACGAACTCCAAGAAGTCGTGCGTCTTGGCATACTTCTTTTGATGCTCCACCCAATACTGTCGGACCTGGGGACAGGAATCTGACGAGATGTCATGGAACACCTGGATGTTGCAACGCCCCACCGTGGCCTTGGCATCACCCTTCACACCTTCATACGAATGGTCGCCATCGACGAACACGACATCAAAGAACTGGTCGCCGACCCAAGCCTTGAAACTATCCAACCTCGTATCCTCTTGCCGATACTCAAACTCGGTGAGCAGCGGCGGCTGGTCAATCAAATCCACCGCCACCGCACGCACGAACCCAGGGTTCACACGACGCAACGTCTCAGCCTGCACAAGGAACGTCCCACCGTGCCTCGCCCCAATCTCCAGGTAAGAACGAACCATTGACGCCTTTGACGCAAGCCACGCCATGTACGGGGCGAACTGGCATGGGTACTGCCAAATCCGCAAACCTAAGCCAGGGCGATTCAACATAAGTGCTGGCAACTCCTCCGCATTCTCGTCGTTGAAACCGAACTCCGCCAACAACTTTTCCCACACCTCAACCCGCTGCAATGACTCTTCACTCAAAGTCGCCAATCGCTGACGCACCAACTCAACAGACATCGAGCAACTCCTTGACCTCACGCTTGAACACCGAACGATTCTTAGCCACCCAACTTTGATACACAAGTTGAGAAGCCGACGGCAACTCCCGATCCATCAACTCGGCTACCTTGCCCACCACTTCATCCAACGTGTCAAACTTGTACCAGTTCGGCAACGGCATGTCCTCCCAATAACGGGCTGCACCCAGATTCGTAGACATCACCAAACACCCAGCCAACGCAGCTTCACGAGGCAGACGGTCCCGCCCCGGATGCTTCCCGAAATCCACATACACCTTCGAGGCGTGCAACACCTCAGACACTTCAAGGCTGTTCATGCCACCCAACTGGGCAACCTGAAACCGACCCGACTCCACAAATGGTCGCAACAACCCAGCATCCTTCGCAGGGTTCACCACCACCTGCGGCTGCCTCTCACGCAACACAGGTTCCACCGACACCCAGTCGGTCAACATCATCCGCATGCCGAACCGCTCGACATGATCCCATGCGTACTCCGATTGGCACAGATGCAATGAGATGCCGTCAAGGTTGCGTTGCCCATGCGAACCGAAGTTGTCAACACTCAACCACCACAACGCGCAACGATTCTTGAACGTGTGCGCAATCTCAGGCCAGATCTCAGGGAACACGACCAACGCATCCTCGGGCACCTGGTCTCGGAGAATCTTCGGGCAGACATAATGCTGGTAGGGCTGCGGAGTTGTCTGAGGTAAGAACGGCCAATACAGAATGGCAGCCGACCCACGCTCAACATGGTTCGCGGTGTGCACCAACTGATGCATCGCTTCAGGCCCACCAGTCACAGCGTTCGCCGGGCAGACGACGACAAGTTTCAATCCCACCCCAACTCCAGACGCCGATTCAAATCCCAATCCAACGGCAAGTCCTGAATCATCCGTTCCTCAAACAGCCGACGATTCGCATCGAAGGTTGCTCGGTTGCGCATCTGAAACTTCGGACTTGATTGCAGGGTGCTGGAGTTCCGATGGTTAATTGCGGCAGCCGAACGCACGATGTCCACACCTTTGCGTGACGCCCGCACCTCGTAGTCGTTGTCCTCGAAGTACGCAGGGTGGTAGCCCTCATGGAACAAGCCGACCTTCTGCACAACATGTGAACCCAACCAGAAGCAGGACCAGGGTGGCTTGCCACCTAACACCAGATTCGTTGGCGATGCCTGGGCGAAGAAGTCGGAGACACCGTTGTGGCCGAAGCCGACGTCATGGTTGACAATCATCCACCCGGCTGACTTGCAGGTTGCTTTGATACCAAGATTCCAAGACGCAGCCACACCCAGATTCGTTGGCATCCGATAGTGATAAATGTTTGAAGCCTTCGAGGTGCGTGGCTCCCACGTCGGATGGTTGCCGTTGTCGATGACGACCAGGTCAATGATGAAAACGTCAAACGAAGTCAGCATCGAATCAACGCGCTCGTGCTCGGTCAAGACCGGCACGATTACGACTGGGACAATCGGCACCATTCTGCAATCTCCTTCATCGCTGGCTTCCAGTACGTCTCATACACATGATCGGCTTCGTACTGTTTGGCGAACTCCACAGCCTTCAGGGAACGGCCACGGCCACGGGCATACGCCTGCTCCAAGCCGTTCAAGATGCTGGGCACCGAAGGAGTCAAGAACCACGACGCCTGGGCAGGGTCCCAATACGGTTGCCCTTCGACTATCCACCCGTCACCACACAGCTCAGGTTGCGCTGTGAAGCGTGAAACGACCACGGGCGTCCCACACGCCTGGGCTTCCACCACAGGGATGCCAAAGCCCTCTCCCATGCTCGCAGCCAGATACACGTCTGCGCCCGTGTAAAGGGCTGCCATGGCGTTCTGAGGCAAGCCCATGCGGTAGGTGTAAGGGTCGCAGTATCGGATGCGGCTCTCGTCAATCCCACACATGTGGGCCAGCAACTTCAAGTCGATGCCACCCATCGAGGCCGACTGCTCCGTGTGCATGTAGAGCACCGCATCGTCGTGCTTCTGGGCGAACATGCTGAACGCCATGAAGTTCTCAGCGAACGCCTTGCGAGGAGGATGAGCACCTTTGTTCACGCTCGTCATCATCACCACGAACTTGTCCTCCGAGAAGCCCATGATGTCTCGCCCGGTGATGACCTTGCCCTGGTTGTCTTTGATGTGGGCAGTCGGTTTGAACACCGACTCAATACCGTGCGGAACATAGACGTTGCGCACACCGAAGTTGTTGAGTTGCTCATGCCCGAACTTGGACATCGCAATCGGCATCACATTCGGACGTTGACACCAGGCAGCAACATCAGGTGGGCAAGGCTGATGGTCAATCGGCACCCAAGATGCGATGTTCGGAACCTTCTCCAGGCTCGGTGACTTCAACACCCAGACATCAAACAATGTCATCAACAGTTTCGGCAGGTTTGAACCTTGCGTCCAATCCATCCAGTGTGCAGCGACGATGTCGTCGCTGTAGGCGTTCATTCCTCGCGGATAGATTTTGATTCCGTTCCACGTTGACGTGGACGCTTCGAGGCCGTAGATCGAGTGGATTGCGATTTCGTGCCCGTCTTGGATGAGCCTTTTCGTGGCTTGCTGGGTTTGTTGACCGTAGCCCGTTCCCGCCCACGGGGCGTTGGAGTACCAGAGTGCACGGACCGCGTCCGAGGATCTAAAACTGACTCCTCGGGCAAGTGTGCTGCGCCCAGCTGCAAGAGCAGGGTCGCCTCCGGTCCCGGTAAGTCCAATGGGACTCCCTTGATGATTACTCGCATTCACGCAGTCTCCTTTCGCAGGTTGCAGGGTTTATTCAGTTGTAATGGGTCGGCACGACCCTGCGTTGTTTCGTGCCGACCCACCAAACCTTATTCGGTGGTAACTCTTGGAACTAGCTGTTCGCGTTCTTGTAGAACTTGACGTGGCTGGTTTGTGGGAGGTTACCGTCCACGCGCATTGAAGCACGGAACGTGACGAGATCCGCATTGAATGCGTAGTCGTCTGAACGGTCGAGACGGAGGCCGCCTGCCATGCGTACGTAGTACGAAGGCAAGTGTCCGAAGATGACCGACTTGGTTGCCGAAGCATTCGAGGCCATTGCTGGGTTCTCAAACACTGGGTAGCTCAGGACACGGTCGTTCCCATCAGCCAACGCTGGGCTGAAGATGTACGCGCCGTTGTTGTCCTTCAGCTTGCGAACGACACCCAATGACTGTGTGTTCATCATCCAGCCGACCCCGGGGAGACGTCGCGCACTTCCGTCCAAAGAGTACGCTAAGTCGATCAAATTATCTGCGGTGAAGGTTGGGCCAGAGGCGGTACCGGTCACAGCCGAGGAGGCTGCGGTGACGATACCGAGTGGGAGCGTGGTGCCCGCACCGACTGTCAGGTCGTTGTTGACCTTGTAGCCGAGTGCGTTACCGGTCTGGGTTGCGAGGAAGGCGAGGATGTCCACGCCCGAGTCCTCAATCAGTTCACGCGACAGTTGCACCAGGAACGAATACTTGTATGCGGAAAGCGTAATGAACGAATTGAAGGTCGGATCCGATTCGGAGATGGCTGTGCCTTCACCGGTGATTGCTGCCGTTGACCAACCAGCCTGCGATGGGATCTGGAGGTTTTCGCCACCAGCCGTACGGAGGGTTGTTGAGGTCTCAAGCATTGGACCGACGAGTCGGGCCTGCTCAATCACTTGGTTGTAGAACGAAGTTGGAACTGGTGCGCCAGTCGAAGTCTTGACGACGTCACGCTGTTCGAACGTGTAGCCACGGGTTTCGCCACGGGCCATTGAGCGGATGACATCCGCATCAAAGGTCTGCGCCTTCTCCGTACGAACTTGGCCGACCAGGTCGCGTGTTGCGGCCTCGATCTTGGCTTCACGGACAACATCAGCCTTCAAGGCTTCGATGCGTGCCGCACGCTCGTTCAGGTCTTCGTTGATTTTGCTGTAGGAAGCTTCTTCCTCAGAAGTGAGGTCGCGCTTCTCGGCAGCTGCGGTGTCGAGAAGAGCTTTCGCTGCATCCCAAGCACGCTGACGCTGCTCGACTTGTCGTTGGATGTAATCGTTTGACATGAGATGTCCTTTCTAGGGACGTTGGTTTTTTGGTACGCAAGGATTTGTATCGCACCCAGCGAGGCTCCTCAACTGGCAGTCGCAGCGGCTCCGCACATCAACTGTGCAAAGAATACTAGGCGATGGTCTTCAGGAGGTCAAGTTGCTTCTGCATCAGACCGATGCGCGACGGAGTCGGCTCCGGTTGCTTGCGCAACTTCCCGACAACTTCACTCAACAACCCAGCCTGGTCATCATCCAACTCCGACCCGGCTTCGAGCACGGTGATCGCAGCAGCAAGTTTGTCGGCATCAACCTGAGTGCGCTCAGCCAGAACATCCAAGCTGCGCACACTTGCGCTGGTCGCTTCGTAGGCAGGGAACCCAGTCACAACCGAAACCTCATAGAGGCGAACTTCTTTCAGTTCACGAGTTGACCCATCGTCGGAATACTTGTCGCCGCCACGAGGCACCGAGAAGCCGAACGACATCGAGTCCACATCGCCGCGTTGCATCAAGATTGACAAGTCACGGCCGACCGTGGTTGGTGGCAGGTCAGCGTCAACTAGCAAACCTTTGGAATCTTCTTCAAGGCGTAGCGTCCCGGCACGAGTCGTGCCGAGCAACATGTTCGAGTCATGGTTCAGATACATGCGCACGTTGTTGCGCGAGTTCAAAGACTTCTTGAACGCACCAGGCAACACCATCTCGGTGAATGGCAACGGTTGCGATGGTGAGTTGAACACGGCAGCATACCCACGGAACGACATGTATTCGTTGTCGTCGTCAACGGTGGAACGAATCTCAAACTCGCTGAACTGAACTCTGCGTGTCTCAACTTTATCGGTCATCATTTCCTCGAAGATCGTGGGTGGCCTTTTGGAAGGAGGTCATTGTCTGTGATGTACGCAGCATTCGCAGGTCTGCCACGCTTCAAGAGTACCAAGAAAGCGTTGACCCTTGCCATAGACCACGCTGCTCTGCTAATGCCAGGACGATGCGACGTCGAGTACGCACCCGACCCGCGACGATACACAGCACGCAACATTCCGACCGTCGCCCGTTTCCAAGACGGATCACCAGCATCCAAAGACTCGTTGTGCTCGGTCGCTTTGTTCTTCAATCCAGTCTCAATCGCTTCGGTCAACTCAATCGTGCTCGACCCGGCAGCCTTACCAGCCGACCCAGCAGGGTTCACTTTGGAACCTTGGATTTGGTCTTTCGCTGGTGCAGGTGCGTCGGCTCGTTCAGCCTTCACCTTCTCCGACTGACGCTCGAACCATTGCAACGCAGGCTGAGGATCGGTGGGGTCCATGCCCCACAGATAGAACGCGACGGCACCAGGCCCAGGGAACTGCTCGTTGTTCGGGTTGCTGTTTTGGACTGCATCCAGATCAACCATGTGGCGTGCACCCCACGCAGCGGCACGCACAACCTTGTCTTCGCTGACACGACCAGCTGCTAGGTCACGGGCTTCACGCACGGTCTTGTCGGTGACACCGTCACCAGCCAACCCTTTGCCGTAGTAGTCCAAACCTTTGCGGGCGTTGCTGCGAATGTAGACCGGCACGTCGAAGGACAGTTGCCGGAAGATGTTGATGAACGGTGCCGAGTAGTAGGCGTCTTCACCGCTGATGTTGCCAGTCTGAATCGTTTGCCCTGGGTTGTCGTTCGGTATCCCTTCGACTTCTTCCCATGCTGCGCAGTAGTACGAAGGTGCAACCAAAGCATCCCACCGTTTGCAATAGAAGTTTTTGTAGTAACCGCAGTTGCCACAGTTGTGATTCGCAGGCACGTCAGCCGATGACGCAGGCCGATACGCGGCAGGCAGGTTCGGTGAGATTCGCTCGTTGTAATCGCCACCGGGTTCCAAATCCTCGGCAATCGACACCGCCACCATTTGAGCAATCGCAGCTTCTTTTGTGGTGTGGCAGCCGATGACTTCGCCATCTTCCTTCACGGTTGCAAAGCCGTTGCACCC
>JBBANV010000020.1:0-4169 GCA_040401775.1 Ilumatobacteraceae bacterium | reverse complement strand
GGGCCGTCAAGGCCGACGTCAGCGTCGTTGAGTTCGGAGGTGTTGAGGATGAACCGTGTTGTCACGGTTGCCTACTAAGACGCGACGGTCAGCGAGACGGTGAGCGAACCTGATGCGATGGTGAACGTGTCGCCCGCTGTGTAGGCGTTGGCGGTGACGGTTCCTGAGAACAAGAAGTTCCCTGCCGAGATGTTGTCCCATGCTGAGAAGAATGTTGCGTCTTGCGAGCCGGCGATGTTCGTCCAGGTGAGTGCGGTGTCAGATGTGAGCGTGCCGTCAGCCGCCGCTGAGAACGACGCTTCTTTGCGGGTCGTTTCGGTTGCTGCGTTCGCTGTCGCTGCTGCGCCTGGGTCACCAACATGAAGTTTTACATAAACAGCTGCCACAGCGAAAGTGTCGTTGTTGCCCAACGCATCAAGCCATTGGTTCGCAAGATAGGTGCTGATGCCGGTAGCCATCAGTCGTCAACCCTTTCGGTGATGTGCAGGATTCGACCATCAGCGTCACGCTCAACAGTTCGCACCACGGTGCGCTGCTCAGGCATCTTCACATTCACAACGGTCTCAGGCACGTTCACGATCGGTGCATCCACGTGCACGTTCGGTGTGGACACATGGAAGATTTGTTCAGGCATGTTGAGGTTCAGTTCACGAGTGCCTGCGTCGTAGACCGTTGCTGGGGCAATCGGGTTGAGCGATGCGACAGGTTGCAGCGACGCGGTCGGCACACCAGTGTGCTCAATCTCTGGGAAGTCGAGTGCGGCAAGAACTGCGGCAGGTTGGAATCCTGATGCGATGAGTCGTTGCGCAATCACGGACTTGCGGTCCATGTCGGCAAGGTTCGCTGCGTTGATGTCAATGTTGGTGAGTGGCACTCGGTAGATGTCGCCACCTGAGATTGGTGACTGGTCTTCCAATCGGCGCACATCGTTCACCGACAGATAGCCGTTCAGCAAACCTTGCTGGTACGAAGCGTTGCGTGCAGCAATGTCGCCACGCAACAAACCTGCGGTCGTGAAGCGAATGAACGCACGGCCTGCGAGGAACACCGAATACTCGGCTTCAACTTTTGACAGATACGGGGTGAGCGTGTGTTGCAAGAAGTGCAACTGGTTCGCCTCAACCGACGCATACGACTGCGCACCCGGAGTCGTGACACCAATCATCGACGGTGGGACACGGAACACGCGGGCAATCTCTTCAACTGCGAACTGTCTGGATTCGATGAACTGTGATTCGTTCGGGTTCACACCAGTCTTTTCAAACGTGGCTCCACCGAACAAGATGCCTGGGCGATGCGAACGACGCAACCCTTTGTGGCCATCCTCGAAGGCGTCAACCAGATTCTTGGCTTGCTCACGTGACAAGTTGCCAGGGAACTGGATGATGCCAGAAGTCTGTGAGCCTTGGCCGAAGAAGCGGGCAGCGAACTCTTCGAGTGCGCGTGCAAGACCGAGGTTCTCTTTGACGAGGTCGATGCGGGACTTGCCACGCAGCTCACCCGGTAGGCACAGGTCTTTGATGTGGATCATGTCCACGTCTTCGATGCGGTCGCGTGCCGAGTAGACGTAGAACAAGCGGCCGTTGTTGTCACGACGTACTTCGGTGAACTGAGGGTTCAACACCGACAGGGCGAGCACTTCGCCTTCTTCGTCGCGGATGATGCGAGTGAATGAGTTGCCGTTCAACAGCAACGAAACAAGAACCTGCTGGAAGTGGTCGTCTTTGGTGACACCGATGTCGGGTGCGTCAAGCCACACAGGTCGCGGGCGATACTGCAACCGCACGCCATCCTGACGGATGAACGAGTCGATGGGCAGGCTGGCAATCGTGTCGGCAATCAGACGCACACATGCGTAGACGGTGCCAATCTTCAGCGAGTCATCTTGGGTGACATACGTTCCCGAGTTCGTCGTGAACGTGTAGCCGTCGCCAAGTGCGAACAGCGATTGGAACGAGATTGCTCGCTCTTCTTCGGCTGGCTTCGTGAAGCGTTCAACAATCATTTCTTAGCGACCTTCGCCCGGGCGTAACCGTAAGCGGCAACGAAACAGGATGCGCCCAACAAGAACACACCCAACGCTGGGGTCACCAGCCAACCTGCTGCCACGATGCACACCAATCCGATCAACTCCAATGCAAGAATCATTTGTCCTCCTAGGTTAGACGATTCAGGCTACTCACACCACGAAGAAGCCAGGCTCAGGTCCAGCGTCATGAGTTGTGGTCGCCCGGTCAACAGCCATCGCCAACGCAATCACCGCGTCAATCTTGCGCTTCGACTTACCTTTGCTGAGAGTCCAACCGTTGTCCTTGACACGTTGAGCAGCCGACAACACCTGATCCGAAAAGATTGGATTGCCATCATGCACAAGCTTCTGATTCACGATGGTCTCGTAAAGATGCCCGCACGCAGGAACCATCCGCTGCGGTGACTGCGGGAACTCGACCATCGGCATCCCTTGCTCAGACAAAGCCTCAGCCGACCGTTGAAAGAACGCAGGGTCATACGCAACTTCCTGCACGTCGTAGAGCTGAGCCATCTCCATCAGGTGCGACTCCACCGCAGCCACATCCATGACCCCACCATCAGGCAACCAGACCTTGGCCTTGGCAACAATCTTGCCGTCAACATGCTGCACCGCAACCGCTGCGGTCGTGTCCCGCTTCAACGCCATGTCCACCCCAATCCACGTCGGCGCACCCGGCACCAGTTCAGCGTTGCCACGACACAACTCCCACGCACCCTGCGGCAGCCACGAATCGGCAGCCGTGCGCACCCACTGATTCAGACGGTAGCGACGCACCGACACCTCGGAGGTTTGACGCACCGCAATCTCCATGTCCTCCGGGTCGAGCAGACCCTCAGCCAGATTCGGATTCGCCTCCAACCACGCAGCACGATCACCCAGGTCACAACCCTCAGCAGCTTCCCACCACCAGAACCCGAACGTCTCATCCTCAATCTCCTGGCGACACACCTTCTGCCCGTAGCCATAGAGCAGACCACAGATGCTCGACAAGTCATAGCCAGCAGTTGTGATGGCAACAATCTGCGGGTCACGACGAGCACCAGACCCGAGCGTCAACGCATCCCACAGTTCTGAGTTCGGCTGCACGTGCAACTCGTCAAACACGACCGTTGACGGATTCAACCCTTGCTGAAGTTTCGCGTCACTTGACAACACTCGGTAGATGCTGTGAGTTGACGGCACCTCAATCACGTCGCGGTAGACCTTGCAGATTCCCGACAAGGCAGGTGACTGGCTGACCTGCCATTTGGCTTCATCGAACACGACCCGTGCCTGGCGTCGGTCACCGGCAGCGGAGTAGACCTCGGCCCCATGCTCGCCCTCGATGAGACCGTAGAGCGCGATGAGTGAACCGAGCAGCGACTTGCCGTTCTTGCGACCCAAGCCGATGACGCTGCGCTTGTAACGCAACATGCCATCCGCTCGACGCTCGTAGAGATTGTTCAGCAGGCTCGCCTGCCACGGAGTCAAGAGCAGCGGGTTACCGGCACGAGTCCCTTTGGAGACGTGCATGAACGATGACGCAAAGTCGGTGACCCGGCCACCGTCCGTCGAGTCATACTTCTTCGGCGTCGACCACCTTGGTGTTGCGACGGCGGAAGTTGTCAAGCTCATTTGCGACCCTTATCTCGGCGAGACCGAGACGTGCTCGGTCAGACGGTGTGAACCCAAGCAATGATAGCCACGCCGTAATCTGAGCGTTGAGTTCCGACTTCTGCTTGACCAGAGGATGCGTCACGATCTGGCCGTTGGCTGTTTCGTAGAAGCGGCGAGTCACATCGTTGCCGAGCCACACGTTGATGAAGGCGACCTCCTCAATGGCGTTGCACAGTTTCTCAATCAACGCCGAGTCATGCTTCTCCGACAGATGCCTGCGACCCGCATCCCAGAACATCGTCCAGTACGCACGCCCACACTCACTCAACGTGGCTGGTGCATCGGGCAGGTCGGTCAGGTTGATGGTTGCCAGGGCGAACTCGGGCACCGGCACGGCAGCCAGACCGTTCCGAATGCGTGCACCAGACCTGCGCTTCTTCTCGATCGGTTGACTCCGCTTGCCGCGGCCGACCCCGGTGCTCTTCGTTGCCACGCACCGAGCCTAGGCGGCACCCGACCAACGACCGCACGCCCGTTGCGC
>JBBANV010000019.1:20454-23306 GCA_040401775.1 Ilumatobacteraceae bacterium | reverse complement strand
GATCGCGCTTCGACCGGCGTCTACGAAGACAAAGGCGGCCCGGCGATTCGCGAATTCCTCTCCACACACCTCACCAGCCAGTGGGAACCGGTTGCTCGAGTCATTGCCGACGACGTCGACACCATTGCGCGCACGTTGCGCGACCTCGCCGACCTGGAACACTGCAGCCTCATCGTGACCACCGGTGGAACCGGACCCGCACCGCGCGACGTCACGCCCGAAGCCACGGAGCAGGTATGCGACAAGATGATGCCCGGTTTCGGCGAACTCATGCGTGCGGTGTCGCTCAAGGTGGTGCCGACCGCGATTCTTTCGCGTCAGACCGCGGGAATTCGTGGCTCGTCGCTCATCGTGAACCTGCCGGGCAAACCGTCGTCGATCGCCGACTGCCTTACCGCCGTGTTACCGGCGATTCCGTACTGCGTCGACCTGATCGGTGGTGCGCGATTTGAAGTGGGCGGCGGACTCGCGGCGTTTCGCCCGAAGGGCGCCTAGAGCTTCGTGGGGTTCGGCGCGTCGCCGTACACCACTTTGGGGTCGAACACCTTCTCGGTGAGGGTGTACGTGAGGTCGAGTGGACCGTCGGTCGCAGGCGCCACCGGCACACTGCGATAGAAACACGAGCGATAGCCCACGTGGCAACTCGCACCGCCCTGCACGTCGACGCGCAGCCAAATGGCGTCCTGATCGTCGTCGATCAGGATCTCTTTCACCTTTTGCACGAGACCGCTCGTGGCACCCTTGTGCCACAGCTGCTTGCGACTGCGGCTGTAATACACGGCTTCACCCAACTCGATGGTCTTGGCGAATGCTTCGGCGTTCATGTTGGCGACCATCAGCACTTCACCGGTTGCATGGTCGGTGGTCACCACCGGGATGAGTCCGTCGGCGTCGAAGCGGGGTGCGAGTTCATGACCTTCTTCGACTTGCTCGACACTCGTGCGTGCGGCGTACCAGCGATGCGATGTGTTGCTCACGGCCTCAAGGCTACGAGCGCAAAATCAGCCGAGCTTCACCCAGCCACCAACGAGACCGCTCATGAATCCCCCATCCACCTGCACATCGCTGGCATTCAGCCACTGCAACACGGGGTCGGAGATGAAGAGCAACACTCTGGCGATGTCGTCTGCTGTGGCGTCGCGTCCGGTTTCACGGGTGACCACGTCCATGATCGGTCCGACCGACTCGTGGAAATCCTTCAAGATCGGCGTCTGCACCGGGCCGGGGCTCACGGAATTGACCCGCACCCCGTGTTCGCGCAGGAACCTGCCGTGCTGTTTGGTGAGTACCACCACGCATTCCTTGGAGAAGTCGTACGCGCGCTTGCCGTCCATCGGATGGTCGCGCACCCAGTCGACACCACTGACATAGTCGGGCGTGGCAAGCAGTCGTTGCACCTCGTCGAGATGCGACTGCCACTGCGCGCCGGCGATGGAGGCAACGTTGGTGACGGCTCCCCCGCGATTGATTCGATGAACCAACAGTTCGGTCAGCATGCGAAGCCCAAGTACGTTCACCCTCATGGTGACCTCGGGGTCGGCCGTGCCTGGAACACCGGCGATGTTGAGCAAGACGTCTACCTCTCCGGTGATTGCACCGACCGCTGCATCGATTGATGTCGGGTCGGTCATGTCGACACGCACGAATTGCGTGACGGGCAGGTCGACGTCACTGCGATCGAGGGCGATCACCTGCGCGCCGGCCTCCAACAACAGCTCGGCAACACGATGCCCGATGCCGGATGCCGCACCGGTTACCACTACACGCTTGTCGCGAAACCCGAAGTGCGGTGTTCGTGCATCGTGGTTCGGAGTGGCTCCTTGTTGCCCGACCATGCCGTTACGACTTCCCTACTGGTCTTCGTACGGCTGACCAGCAGCCTTCGGCGCGCGGCTCGCGCCAATGAAGCCCGCCACCACGATGATGGTCACCACGTACGGCGCCATGATGAGGAACTCGCTCGGGATACCCGTGTCGAAGTTGCCGATCTTCAGGCGAACTGCTTCGGCGAGTGCGAACACCAGCGCACCGCAGAGTGCGCCAACCGGGTGCCAACGTCCGAAGATCACCGCTGCGAGCGCGATGAAACCTCGACCGTTGGTGATGTTCTGGTCGAATCGACCCACGATGCCGATCGGCCACCATGCGCCACCGACACCCGCAACGGCGCCGGCTAGCAACAGGTTGCGATATCGCAGTTTGTTGACGTCAACGCCGAGCGTGCCGGCCGCCTTGGGGTACTCACCGATAGCTCGCGTTCGCAAACCCCATTTGGTTCGGTACAAGCCCCAGGTGGTGAGGGCAACGGCGGCAAACGAGAAGTACACGAAGATGGTCTGCACGAAGAAAATCGGACCGATAAACGGAATGTCGGCGAGCAGCGGGATGCGAATCGGCGTCACCGGCAGCAGATTGTTCATCGTGTCGCGGTTGGGTACCAACACGCGGAAGCTGATGAACGACGTGACACCCAAGGCAAAGAAGTTGATGGCGAATCCAACGATGACTTGGTCGACCTTGTAGCGAATGGACATCACGGCGAGGATCGCGGCGAGTCCGACCCCGGTCAACACCCCGACGAGGGTCCCCAACCACAAATTGGTGAGCGACGCACCGATGGCGCTGGTGCATGCAGCCGCCAACAACATTCCTTCGATGGAGATGTTGATTACACCGCTGCGCTCGCTGAGGATCCCACCGATTGCCCCGAGCGTGATCGGGACGCTACGACTCACGGTGTCTTGCAACATGCCAACGAAGCTGAACGAATCTCCCGCTGCCGCCCATGCCAGGAAGCTCATGAAGAACGATGCGGTGGCGAGTGCCAACACCACGTTGGACAGGCGACCAAA
>JBBANV010000019.1:8952-20354 GCA_040401775.1 Ilumatobacteraceae bacterium | reverse complement strand
GTCATCCTCCCCACCCCCTGAACGTTTGGCCGAACGCCTTGGCGTCGCCCTTCACACGGAAGATTGCCTTCACCAGGAGTGGCGCGGCGATGAACATGACGATCAGTGCGCGCAGCACGATGATGAGGTCGATCGGCACGTCGGTGTCGACCTGCATTTGTCGGCCGCCGGCCTGCAATGCACCGAACAACAACGCCGATACGAGCGTGCCGATCGGCGTCGAGCGACCCAGCAGCGCCACCGCGATGGCATCGAACCCGATGTCACCTGCCACCGTGCCGCTGGCGTATCCGTACAGTCCCAGCACTTCCGAGCCACCGGCCAATCCGGCAAATGCACCGGCGATTGCCATCGACACCACCATCAGCGACTTGGGCTTCATGCCTGCGTAGCGCGCAGCTTCTTGGTTGAAACCCGTTGCTTGCATCTCGAAGCCCAGGGTGGTTTTGCGCAACAGCCACCAGAACGCGAATGTGGCCAGGAGCGCCACGATGAATCCAGTGTGGGCCAGAAGGTCGATGCGCTTGCCCATGAACCAGAACAACTTCGGCAACTTGGCGGAGTCCTCGACGAATTTGGAGATGGCATCGTCGCGGCCCTCGCGCTTGAACAGCTCGGTCTTCAGCAACCACAACACGGTGAACGATGCGATGCCGTTCAACATGATGGTGGTGATTACTTCGTGTGCTCCCGTACGTGCCTTGAGTACTCCGGGAATGGCGCCGAAGAGTGCACCACCCACGGCGGCTGCAAGAAGTGCGAACGGCACGTGGATGATCGGCGGTAGTTGGAATGCAAAGCCCACCCACAAACCGGTCATGGCACCGGCCAACATCTGTCCAGTGGCACCAATGTTGAACAACCCCGCCTTGAACGCAGACGACACGGCCAAGCCGGCCAGCAGCAACGGCGTGGCACCTGTGATGGTGTTGGAGATTGCTCGCAGCGAACCGAACGAGCCCTTGAAGAGACCCCAATAGGCAGTGCCCAGCGTGCTGAATGCCTGACCGAAGTTGCCATCACCAAGGGCTTCGATGTCGGTGATCACGATGATGAATGCACTCACGAACAGCGCCGCAATGACGGCGAGCAAGGTGAAGCGCAGCGACTTGAGTGTTTCGCTCATGACGCCACCGCTCCGGCCGGGCGAGAACCCGCCATGTACAAGCCGATGTCCATGTGGCTCACTTTCTTGGGGTCGAGGTCGGCAACGATCTTGCCGCGGTACATCACCAACACCCGATCGGAAAGCGACATGACTTCATCCAATTCGGTGCTCACCACCAACACCGCGACGCCGGCGTCGCGTTCCTTCACGATCTGGGCGTGAACGTATTCGATCGAGCCAACGTCGATGCCGCGCGTTGGCTGTGCTGCCACCGCGAGTCGAATGTCTCGACTCAACTCGCGCGCGACGATGACTTTCTGCTGATTGCCGCCCGACAGCGTGGAGGCCGGTTGTGATGGATCGTTGGTGCGAATGTCGTACGCCGCCACCAGTTCCTTGGCGCGCGCCTGGGCAACGTCCCACTTCATGCGAACGCCACTGGAGAACTCGGCATCGTGATACCGAGTGAGCACCAGATTCTCGGTGATCGACATTTCGGTAACCAGCCCTTGACGTTGGCGATCCTCGGGAATGTGGGCCATGCCCGCAGCGTGACGTTCCCGCGGCGAATCGTTGGATACGTCGCGGTCACCGAGAGAAATGGATCCGGATGCCGCACGACGCATGCCTGCCAGCGCTTCCACCAATTCGGTTTGACCGTTGCCTTGCACACCGGCGATACCGACGATTTCCCCTGCACGAACTTCGAACGACACGCCATCCACCACGGTGCGGCCATCAGGCTCGACCACCGACAAGTTCTTCACCTGCAACATGGCTGCACCAGGTGTGGCTGGCTTCTTGTCCACCACCAACTGCACGGCGCGACCCACCATCATCTCGGCGATCTCCGACTCGGAGGTGTTCTTCGGGTTGGCCTCGCCAACCACCTTGCCACGCCGCAACACGTTGATGCGATCGGCGATGGTGAGTGCCTCCTTCAACTTGTGGGTAATGAAGATGACTCCTCGCCCAGCCGCCACCAACGAGCGAACGATCTCGAAGAACTCCAGGATTTCACTGGGCGTGAGCACTGCCGTGGGCTCGTCGAACACCACGATCTTCGCATCACGCATGAGCACCTTGACGATCTCCACGCGTTGGCGCACGCCTACCGGAAGGTCTTCAATGACCGCATCGGGATCGAGCTCGAGGCTGTATTTGTCGGAGACTTCCTTCACCATTCGGCGGGCTTCATCAATGTCGAGCGAGCCAAGTCGGCCGGTCGGCTCGACTCCCAGCACCACGTTTTCGGCCACGGTCATCACGGGAACCAACATGAAGTGCTGGTGCACCATGCCGATGCCCGCAGCGATGGCGTCGGCAGGTGACGAGAAATGCTGGGGAAGCCCGTCGATTCGAAGCTCACCCTCATCGGGACGATAAATGCCGTACAACACGTTCATGAGCGTGCTCTTGCCGGCACCGTTCTCGCCGATGAGGGCCAACACCTCGCCGGTGGACACCTCGAGGTTCACGCTGTCGTTGGCGACGATGCCGGGGAAGCGCTTGGTGATTCCCCGCAGTTCAAACTTCATCTGGTGCGCCACTCCTCAGGCTTCACAGAGTAATACACCGCGAGTCGGCTCGTCCCCGGCGTTCATACAAAACAAACGGGGCGGGCCGCTTTCGCGACCCGCCCCGCGTTGCTAACGCAGATCAGCTGGATTAGAGCTCGATCGATCCGTCTGCAATTCCTGCACCAATGGCCTCAACTTCGGCCTGGATGTCAGCTGGAACTGCGGTGTAGGCAACACCGACACCACCGTTGGCAAGGGTGCCAACGTAGTTGTCAGTAACGCCACTGCCTTCGACCACATCTTTGATCGCGGCGAACACGGCTGCGTCGATGTTCTTCAGCACCGAGGCGATGTACACCTCAGCTGCGTCAGGGTTCGACACGCTCATGTCGACGTCGACACCGATGATCTTCACTTTGCCACCGGACTCGAGCGCGAACTGCGCAGAGCCGAGACCCACTGGGCCGGCAACTGGGAAGATGATGTCGGCGCCTTCGTCGGCCTGGCTCTTGGCAATGTTCTTGCCGTCATCGAGGCTCTCGAAGTTTCCGGCGAACGTGCCGTCAGTGCCGTCCCAACCGAGCAACTTCACGGATGCACCCTTTTGGGTGTTGTAGTACTCGACGCCCTTGCGGAAGCCTTCCATGAAGATGGTTACTGGTGGGATGTTGACACCACCGAAGGTGCCGACGATGCCGGTCTGCGACATTGCTGCCGAGAGGTATCCGGCCATGAACGACGGCTGGTCGGTTGCGAACACGAGACCGCGGGCGTTTGCCACCGGTGGGTCGTATGCATAGTCGACGATCGCGTAGTTCAGACCAGTGTTGGCTTCAGCAGCCGCCTTGGTCGCATCGCCCAAGAGGAAACCCACCGTCACGGTGATGTTGCAGCCCTTGTCGGCAAACGACTGGAGGTTCGGTGCGTAGTCCGAATCGCTGGACGACTCGAGCAGGTCGATGGTGACGCCGAGTTCGGCTTCAGCCTTCTGCATGCCCGCGTACGAAATCTGGTTGAAGCCCTTGTCATCAACACCACCGGTGTCGGTGACCATGCAAGCAAGAGTGCCTGCGCCGGGGAGCGGCGCGGTGGTCTCTTCGGTTGCTGCTTCGGTGTCTTCAGTGACTTCTTCAGCTGCGTCGTCGCTACCACAGGCGCTGGCGATCAGCGCAAATGCAGCGAGAGCGAGCGCAGCGGACTTCAGTCCTTTGTGCTTTCTCATTAGTTGGTTGTCTCCTCCTCATACGGCGGGTGCCGTATGTGTTGTTGTTTGGCGAAAGCATAGTTCACCCGGGTAAAGCCCTTGGCGACCCGCCCTGGTGCCACCCGCTCTGGATGCACCCATTCGAGTTGGACCCGACCTCGTGCCACTCGGCCTCGCTGATAAGGTCTCGGCAACTACCTACGACAAGGAGTACTTCTATGGGCGCATGTGGCTGCGGATATACGACGGATGAACAGAAGCAGTGCAACGGCACACACCGCATCGTGCAAGCCGTGAAGGCCGACATTGCTCAGGCATTGGCCGACAAGGGTCACACCGAAGCATCAGAACTGGTGAAGCAGTACAAAAAACAAAGTTGAGAATTGGTCGCCCGCCACGCGCAGAGCATTACAGAGACGGTCGCACGCCACGCGCGGAGCGCCGCAGTGTGTGGGCCAGGTAGGGATCGAACCTACGACCAAGGGATTATGAGTCCCCTGCTCTGACCACTGAGCTACTGGCCCCGGTGGAAATTGTGGCTCCGGGGGTGGGGCTCGAACCCACGGCCGACGGATTAACAGTCCGTTGCTCTGCCAACTGAGCTACCCCGGAAAGGCTCACTCAGGCTACTCGCACCAAGCGCCGAACCGCCCCGCCGGCGACACGGTGCGTCGAACTGCCCCGCCTACTCGTCTTCGACGAAGGAGCGCAGTCCGCTGTTGTTGTGCGGATGGCGCATACGGGCCAGCGTCTTTTGCTCGATCTGACGCACCCGCTCGCGAGTGATGTCCTCTTTCTCGGCTACTTCTTCCAGCGTGTGCTGTTTACCGATGAACTCCCCCAACCCGAACCGCATCGACATGATGCGGCGCTCTCGTTCGGGCAATCCATCGAGCGACTTTTCGATTTGATTCACCAACTCGCGTTGCACCGTTTCGTTCAACGGATCCGCTGCATCCGGACTAGCCAAAGTTTCGCCCACGGTGAGGTCGTCCACATCGACACCAACGGGTGCATCCAAACTGGCGGTCGACAACGTGAGCTGCTGAATTTCGAAGAGTTTCTCCACGGTGATGTCGCAGCGAGCCGCCACTTCTTCGGGTGTTGGGTCGCGCTTCAATTCGGCGGTGAGTTCGCGTTCCGAGCGCTGCACACGGTTGACGATTTCCATCATGTGTCCGGGAATGCGAATGTTGCGTCCTTGGTCGGCCATGGCACGCGTCATCGACTGACGAATCCACCACGTCGCATACGTAGAAAATTTGAATCCCTTCTCGTAGTCGTACTTGTCCACGGCGTGCATGAGGCCGATGTTGCCTTCTTGAATGAGGTCGGAGAGATGCAACTCCTTGCGGTCGTATCGGCGTGCGATGGATACCACCAACCGCAAGTTCGCACGAACCATTCGGTCCTTGGCTTTCTCGCCGGCCTTCACGAGATCGCGAAGTGTCTTGCGATCGGCGGCCGACAACTTCGCCTTGCCGGAGGTCTTTGCCTCCTCGATTCGTTGTTGGGCTTTTTGCCCGTCCTTCACCGCCTTGCCGAGAATCTTTTCTTCCGCGGAAGTAAGCAGCGGCACCTGACCGATTTCGTTCAGGTATTGGCGCACCGTATCGGGCGAATCGCCGCCGGAGATTCTTGGTCTTCTCACGATGAAGTTATGCCTCGATCACGGACGTTACGTCGTACAGCCATGCCAACAAGTCCGATATCAACGAGTCTGCCACATCCCGACCACTCAACTGTTCCACCTTCTGCTTGATCTCACGATCGCGCGTGATGACCGCGCTCGACGTGTCCGACACGCGACGTGCAAGTTCACGGCGTACGGCCGCACGCAGCAGATTGATGCCTTCCTTGCGCGGGTCGGCATCGGTTGGTACGTCAAATACCTCTACTCGGGAGAGCAACTCGAGCGCATCCGGATCGAGGTCAGCCTCGGCTTGTTTGTGATTGCCGCGGTGCGCCATGAGTGCGCGGAAGACGCGTCGATGCGTGTCGTCGCCGAACACCTCCTCGGCAACGATGCCGGTGACCTCGTCGAATCGGGCGATCATCAGCGCCAATATGACGAATTCGGCGTTTTCCTTGTTGCTGGCTTGCGCCATTGATTGGGCCTCGTTGCGCGAGCGCGAGGCCTCGAACTTGCGGTCGACCTTCTGGACGATGTCGTCGATCTGCTTCTTGTCGTTGCCCCACAGCTGCTCAGCAACCTGAGTGGCGTAGTCGCGGCGCACGATCACATTGGGGTGCTCGTTGATGATGGCAATTGCGCGTTCGGCAACCCGGGCCTTGTCCTCCGGCGTGGCGATCTTTGCCCCGTCCAGCACGCGACGCACGCGAAACGCCATGAACGGCTCGGCGTTTTCCACTGAACTCAGCAGCCCTTGCGGATCGCTGTCGGCGAGATCACCGGGATCCTTCCCACCTTTCAATCGCGCCACGTTCACGCGCACATCGATCTTGCGTTCCCATTCGTAGAAGCGCTCGGCGGCACCCTGACCTGCCGCATCGGCGTCGAACGCAAGCACCACGTTGTTGGCAAAACGCTTCATGAGCCGAACGTGATCTTCGGTCAGTGCGGTGCCGCACGTGGCAACTGCGCGCGTGAAGCCCACACGATGAAAACCAATCACGTCGGTGTATCCCTCGCACACCACGATTTGGTCGGCCTTCACCACGTCGGCTTTCGCCCAGTTCAAGCCATACAGCGTCTTCGACTTGGTGTAGATCTTGGATTCCGAGGAATTCTTGTACTTGGCGGGATCCTTGCTGCCGGGAAGGACGCGTCCGCCGAACGCCACTGCTTCACCGGAGTCCTTGAAGATGGGAAACATCACGCGTGCACGAAACGAGTCCTGCAAGCGACCGCGACTGTTGGTGAATGCCAGCCCGCAGTCGCGCAACATTTCGGCGTCAGCACCGAGATCGGTTGCCAACGCATCCCATGCATCTGGCGCCCAACCGAGCTTGAACTGTCGCGCGATGTCGCCACTCAGCCCGCGGGTGCGCAAGTACTCGCGTGCATCCTTGGCGTCGGGCGACGTGAGCAATCGCTGGTGGTACCACTCGACGGCTTGCTGCATGAGTTCGAACAATTGCTTGTTGCGCTGCCGATCGCGCGACGGACCACCGGTGGTGTACGTGATGGTGATCCCGGATTTGGCCGCCAGGTGCTCGATTGCGCCGACGAAATCCAGGCGTTCCACTTCCTGCACGAACTTGAAAACGTCGCCCGACGCACCACAGCCGAAACACTTGTAACGGCCGGTTTCGTCACGCACGTTGAACGACGGGGTCTTCTCGCCGTGGAACGGGCACAGCCCCAGAAAGTTGCGGCCCGCGCGCTTCAGGGCTACATAGTTTCCGATGACCGACGAAATGGGCTGCGCTGCACGTACGCGCTCGATGTCGTCGTCGGAGATTGCCACGCGCGAGAGACTAGTTGCGCGGCGCCGGGGCTACTCGCACAACACCCACGGCGCAGGTACTACTCGCGCGGCTTGGAGTAGCCCTTTCGCTTGTTTGCCACCACGGAAGCAATGACACCGGTGGCAAGAAACGTCACGATGATGGCCAATGAGATTGCGACGGGAATGTGGAATCCTCGCCAGGCAATCGTCATCTTGGCACCCACGTAAATGAGCAATGCGGAGATGGTGTGGGGCATGTAGACGAATCGCTCTCGCATGTCGGAGAGCAGGAAGTACAACGCTCGCAGTCCGAGAATGGCCCACGCGTTGGAAGCGAACACGATGAACTGCTCACGGCTCACGGCAAGCACCGCCGGCACCGAGTCGACCGCGAAGATCACGTCAGTGACCTCCACGATGACGAGCACGGCCAGCAGCGGAGTGGCGAAACGCTTTCCGTTCACCCGAGTGAACATCTTCTGGCCGTCGTAGTGGTCGACGGATGGCACGAAGCGCCGGAACAATTTCATGGTGGCGGTGTCGTTTGGGTTGGTGTCCTTGTCCTTTCCGCTGACGATCTTCCACCCGGTGTAAATGAGGAAGAGACCGAACACCAACAACAAGATCTTGAATCGATTGATCACTGCCGTGCCTACGAGGATGAAGATGAAGCGGAACACCAACGCGCCGAAGATTCCCCAGAACAACGTTCGGTGTTGGTACTGACGTGGCACCGCAAAGTGCGCGAAGATGATCGCCCAAACGAACACGTTGTCGACAGACAGGCTCTTTTCAATCAGATAAGCGCTGAGATACTCGACTGCTGCAGGACCGGCCTCACCCTGGCCGGCAAACATTGCGGCGACGACACCAGTAAAAGCCAAGCCGAGGCCAATCCAAATGGCGCTCTCGATGGCTGCTTCACGGATCTCCACCACGTGCGCCTTGCGGTGGAACACCAACAAGTCCACGATCAGGGCGGCAGCGATCACGCCGATGAGCATCGGCCAGCCCCATACGGGGACATCGACATCGACGAAGTTCTCGGAATTGGGGGTAGCACCGAACAGCGTCGAAATGATTGGGGGAATCATGATGGGCAACAGCGTAGCGGTTTACGTACTCGCGGTGCGTGACGCGTCACTCCAACTTCGTCACATGTCCCTGACACAGTGCGATTCGCCGAGAAGCGGTGATGCTCCGCGCGACACAGCAGCACTCACCGAGTGAAAGGACTACTTGGTATCGCTCTTGGCTCCGCCGATGATTGCTTGCGCGGCGGACAACCGAGCAATCGGTACTCGATACGGCGAGCAGCTCACGTAGTTGAGTCCTGCTCGATAAAACAGGGCGATGGACTCGGGATCACCGCCGTGCTCACCGCACACGCCGAGCTTCAACTTTCGATTCGACTTGCGTCCGCGCTTGGCCGCGATCTGCACCAACTCCCCGACGCCGTCCTGGTCGATGGTGTCGAACGGATTTCGCTTCAACAGTCCGAGTTGGAGGTACCGCGGCATCATGCGACTTTCCACGTCGTCACGACTCAGTCCGAGCGTCATCTGCGTAAGATCATTGGTTCCGAAGCTGAAGAAGTCTGCATGTTCCGCCAGGTCCTCGGCGCGCAAGGCAGCTCGAGGCGTTTCGATCATGGTTCCGATGGTGACGTGTGCCCGTTTTGCACGCTTACCAGCCGGCGTGTTGCGCGGAAGGTCGGCGAATTCGCTCAACACTCCCTCGACCCATCCACGTGCCAAGGCCAATTCATCGGCGGTGATGGTGAGGGGAATCATCACTTCCACGATCGGTTCGAGTCCTTCATTGGCAACCTGTTCGGCTGCCTGCATGAGTGCCCTCACCTGCATGGCGTACAAACCCGGCTTCATCACACCGAGCCGCACGCCACGGGTGCCCAACATGGGGTTGACTTCGGCCCACTCGCGGGCAGCATGCAACAGCTTGGTTTCTTCGGCAGTGAGACCCGTGGCGGCTTGCTTCACCTCCAGCTCGTGCACATGCGGGAGGAATTCGTGCAACGGTGGATCGAGCAATCGCACGGTGACCGGCAGGCCGCTCATCGCGCGCAGGATCCCGATGAAGTCTTCTTTTTGGGCTTCGCGAAGCTCTTCGAGTGCCGCAGCTTCTTCAGCTGGAGTATCGGAGAGAATCATTCGTCGCACCACGGGGAGTCGATCCGCTGTGAGGAACATGTGCTCGGTGCGACACAAGCCGATTCCTTCGGCGCCGAAAGAACGAGCGACGTCGGCGTCGTTGGCAGTGTCGGCATTGGCACGAACGCTCAACTTGCCCTTGCGAATGTCATCCGCCCACTTCAAGATGGTGTGAAATTCGGGTGGCGGGGTGGCGGCCGCCAATTCGAGCGCGCCGAGCATGATGTCGCCGGTGGCGCCATCGATTGAAACGGTGTCACCCTCCCGGACGACCACATCACCCGCAGTGAACTGCTTCCCGTTGATCTTCACGGCCTCGGCACCCACCACTGCTGGCGTACCCCATCCGCGCGCCACGACGGCGGCGTGACTCACGAGACCACCGCGCGACGTGATGATGCCTTCGGCTGCCATCATCCCGTGCACGTCTTCGGGGCTGGTTTCGTTGCGAACGAGGATGACACGTTCACCGCGTTTTGCGGCGTCGGCTGCAGCATCTGCCGTGAAGTACACCTTGCCGACAGCCGCACCGGGCGATGCGGCGAGCCCCTTGGCGATGGCTGGACTGGTGGTGGCAAACTGCGGGTGCAGCACCGAATCGAGATGGTCGGCGGTAACGCGCATCAACGCTTCCTTCTTGGTGATGCTCCACTTGCGCTTCCCACTGCCGCTGCTCTTTGTCATCTCCACCGCCATTCGGAGTGCCGCAGCTCCGGTGCGTTTACCCACGCGAGTTTGCAGCATCCACAGCTTGCCGTCCTCGATGGTGAACTCCGTATCACACATGTCCTTGTAGTGGTGTTCGAGACGAGCGAAGATGTCGAGCAATTCGGCATGAACCTTCGGGAATTGTCGCTCGAGTGCGTCGAGGTGTTCGGTGTTGCGAATACCCGCCACCACATCCTCACCTTGAGCATTCACGAGGTAATCGCCGTACGGAGTGTTCTCCCCCGTGGCCGCATTCCGCGTGAAACCGACGCCCGTGCCCGACTGATCGTTGCGATTACCGAACACCATGGCTTGAACGTTCACCGCCGTACCAAGGTCGTGGCTGATCTTCTCGCGTACGCGATACGCAATTGCACGTGCGCCATTCCATGAGCGGAACACGGCTTCGATCGCACCACGCAGTTGCTTGGCGGGATCCTGTGGAAAGTCCTTCCCAGTTTCACGCTTGACAACGGTCTTGTACTGAGTGCAGAGCTCGCGAAGTGTGCTTGCGGGTAGCGCCGCATCGCTCGATGCTCCGATCGCACCTTTGGCATGTTCCAGCGGATGTTCGAAATGCTGCCCGTCCACCCCCAGCACGATGCGGCCGTACATGGCAATGAACCGGCGGTAGCTGTCGTAGGCAAACCGCTCGTCGTTGGTGGAGTGTGCGAGTGCAACCACGCTTGCGTCGTTGAGCCCAAGATTGAGCACCGTGTCCATCATCCCGGGCATGGAGAACTTGGCACCGGAGCGCACCGAGACCAGCAGCGGATTGGTGGCATCACCGAGTTTGCGAGCCATCTTCTTTTCGAGCGTTGCGATGTGGGCTGCGATCTCCTTGTCGAGGGAGGTCGGCCAGCCACTGCGCATGTAATGACGGCACGCGTCGGTGGTCACCGTGAAACCGTGCGGCACCGGCAACTTGAGCACCGTCATCATTTCGGCGAGGTTGGCACCCTTGCCGCCCAGCAAATCCTTCATGCTCATGGGCGCTTTGCGATGTTTGTGGTCGAAGTCAAACACGTACACCATGACTCGCGAATCCTATATTGTTCGGCGACCAGACCCCGGTAGACGCATGTCGGCTCGTACGGCAGCCACCCGCGGCTTTTGCGACTTGGCCTACAGGGCAGCTACTCGTGGCAAATGCGACCGTGAAACAAGGACGAGCGCGTAGTCACCGGCCACGGACGTGCACATGCCAACATCCACGTCGGTGGGGTGGTCGGCATCCGTTGCAACGGCGGCGATGCGGTACGGCTGTCCCGCCTCGGC
>JBBANV010000019.1:6190-8852 GCA_040401775.1 Ilumatobacteraceae bacterium | reverse complement strand
GGTGGTCGGCATCCGTTGCAACGGCGGCGATGCGGTACGGCTGTCCCGCCTCGGCACGGGCTGCTGCCATCGAAGCAGGTAGACGCATCAACATTCGTGGTGCAGTACTCCCGCGGCTATCCATGCGCTCCACGAGTTCTTGCCCTGGATAACACCCCTTGGTGAACGACACTGCTACATCAACCAATCCGGTTTCGGCTGGGAGCGAAGTATCGGTGATGTCGATCCCGAAGATCGGCCATGCACAGCGCACGCGCGCCGCGTGATACTCGTCGTCGGAACCGACACGAATCGCGGCGATGCCAGCGGTGGGTGCATCAGGATTCGTTGCAAAGATATCGACTGCCCCATCGCCGCTACGCCAGGCGGGCACGGCGCCGGGTAGCGCGAGCAGCGCAGCGTAGGAATCTGCGTCCGGCGTGGTGCCTGGCGCGGCGCTGGATACTGCGCCCAGCCCGCGGATCGCAACGACCGCTTCGGTGCTAAGAGCAAAGTCGCACTGCACGCGGATTTTGAACTTGTTGAGGCGTGCCAATGAAGCGGCACCACAGCCAGCATCGACATCGAGCACGAAGTGATCGTCAGCCGTGCAGCGAACACGAAAGAACGCGTTCAACTTTCCGCTCGGGTCGAGGATGAATGCATGGGTCACTGCGCCGGGTTTCAATCCAGCGATGTCGTTGCTGAGTTGCGAGTGCAGGAACGTTCGTGCGTCCTTGCCCGTGGCCGTGATGACGTCGCGGGTGATTCCGACGCGAAACGCGGTGGTGCTCATGGTTGGTGCTCGCGTCGGGTGGTCATCGGGAACGCTTGCGTTGAGCCGTCATTCGGCGTGCGGTGGGCAACGCTGCAATCAATGCTGCTGCCTTGTTGTGGCACTCGAGATGCTCGTCGTCGGGGTCGCTATCGGCAACGATGCCGGCACCAGCTTGGAACCACGCGGTGTTGCCCTTGGCAAACATCGTGCGAATCGCTATTGCTGCATCCAAATTGCCGTTGAAGTCCACGTAACCGACGATGCCCGCATACGGGCCGCGTCGCACAGGCTCGAGTGCATCGATGATCTCCATGGCGCGCACCTTTGGTGCACCGCTCACCGTGCCGGCCGGCAGCGTGGCACGCAACACGTCGATGGGCCCCAAACCTTCGCGCAACTCCCCCGACACCTGCGATGTGAGGTGCATGACGTGGCTGTAACGCTCCAAGGTCATGAGTTCGTCCACCTTCACGGTGCCGAACTTGGCCACTCGACCTACGTCGTTTCGCGCGAGGTCCACCAGCATCACATGCTCGGCTCGCTCCTTGGGGTTTTCGCGGAGCTCCCCTGCGAGTTTGCGATCGTGCTCGTCATCGCGACCTCGCTTTCGCGTGCCGGCGATAGGGCGGCTCACCACTTTGCCGTCGCGTACTTGTACCAACGGCTCGGGCGAACTGCCGGCAATGGTGAGCGCTTCGTGCTTGACGTAATACATGTACGGGCTCGGGTTCACCTGCCGTAGTACTCGATAAAAGTCGAACGAATCGGCATCAAGCTGCGTTTCGAAACGTTGCGAGAGCACCACCTGGAAGATGTCGCCAGCGAGGATGTGCTCCTTGGCAACACGCACGGCATCTTGGTACCGGCCATCAGGCAGAGACGACGGCAACGAACTCGGGGTTTCCCCTGCGACGGGAGGTTCGACTACATCGCTGGTGGTGGCGCGAGACAAGTCATCCGCCATACGTTGCACTGCCACCACGGCTGCGTCGTACGCAGCGTCGATCTGATCGGCAGCGAGCCCCAGCGTTGGAACGCTCTCGATCAGGAACGCGCGCTGTCGCCAGTGATCGAACGCGGCCAACGAGCCGATCATGCTCATGACCGCGTCGGGAATGTTGCGGTCGTCGTGGGGAGCCTTGGGAAGATGTTCGATTTCGCGAACGATGTCGTAGCCAACGTGGCCGATCATGCCGCCCTGTAGCGGTGGCAATTCGGGCATGACGGGTGCGCGATGCGCCGCAAGCATCGCCTCGAGTGCAGCGAGGAATCCCTTGTCGCGGGGCACCGATGCCGGCACCGAGCCCGACACACGCACTTCCCCATTGACGATCGCAATCTCGGCGCGTGGACGGCATCCAACGAAACTGAACCGCGCCCACCGTTCGCCGTGTTCGACGGACTCCAGCAGAAAGCCGGGTTCGTCACCCACCAACGCCAGGAACACTCCGACGGGCGTATGGCGGTCGGCAAGCACCTCGGCCCATACGGGCACCACGCCGTAGGTAGTCGCTAGTACTCGGAACTCGTCGCGACTCGGTGAGATGCGCACGCCAAGCCCTAGAGGTACAGACCGGTGCTGGCCTCGATGCGCGAAGCAGCAACCGCGTGCAGATCGCGCTCGCGCAACATGATGTAGTCGATGCCGCCAACTTCGACTTCGTAGCGGTCGTCGGGGCTGAACAACACTCGATCGCCAACTTCGGCGGCACGCACGCTCTGGCCAAGGGCCACCACTTCGGCCCAGACGAGACGCTTGGCAACTTGTGCGGTGGCTGGAATGAGGATTCCGCCGCCCGAGCGTCGCTCGCCGTCGCTGCTGGGAATCTTCACCAACAGCCGATCATTCAGCATTTTGATCGGCAGTTTTTCGTCACCCGACATTTGGGTCAGGCTACTGACGCA
>JBBANV010000019.1:3218-6090 GCA_040401775.1 Ilumatobacteraceae bacterium | reverse complement strand
GACGCACGATGACGCCGCGGGCCGCCATCGCCGCTTTGGCCTGCGCCACGGTGAATTCACCGAAGTGGAAGATCGATGCCGCCAACACGGCATCCGCCCCACCTTCCAGCACTCCTTGCGCGAGGTGCTCGAGTGTGCCGACACCACCGCTTGCAATCACCGGCACGTCGACAGCATCCACGATGGCGCGGGTGAGGGCGATGTCGAATCCTTCGCGAGTGCCGTCACGATCCATCGAAGTCAGCAAGATCTCTCCTGCGCCGAGCGATACCGCTCGCTGCGCCCATTCGCGGGCGTCGATGCCGGTTGCCGTTCGGCCACCGTGCACGAACACCTCGTAGTGGTCACCTACACGTTTGGCGTCGATCGCACACACCACGCACTGATTACCGAAGTCATGCGCAATGTCGCTGATCAACTCGGGGCGTTGCACGGCGGCGGTGTTCACGCTCACCTTGTCGGCCCCGGCACGCAACAACGAACGTGCGGCATTGACATCACGGACTCCTCCACCAACAGTGAGTGGAATGAAGAGCTGCTCGGCCGCACGCGATACCACATCGACCATGGTCACGCGCTGATCGCTGGATGCCGTGATGTCGAGGAACACCACTTCGTCGGCTCCCTCGGCGTCGTACCGGGTTGCAAGCTCCACCGGATCGCCGGCATCACGCAAGCCAACGAAGTTGACGCCTTTCACCACCCGACCATCGGTCACGTCCAAACACGGAATCACGCGTGCGACACGAGTCATGAGCGGCAATCCCGCAACGTTGAGGTCATGCTTGCAACGCTCGCAGTGCCTCGCGCACGCTGAAGCGACCCTCGTAAATTGCCTTGCCTACGATGACGCCCGCAAGCCCGCGCACGTCACGCAACTCGCGAAGATCGGTGAGCTCGGCGACACCACCACTGGCAATCACCGGCGTGGTGGTCAACGATGCAATGTTGCGCAAGCCGTCGACATCCGGTCCGGCCAACATGCCGTCCCGTGAGATATCGGTGATCACGAACGCCGATGCTGCGGGGTATCGGGTTACCGCATCCGTCAACGTGAGGGCGGAACCTTGCAGCCAGCCGTCGGTGGCAACTTCTCCATTGCGGTGGTCCAAACCCACGGCGACATCCACGACGCGCGCAACCACGTCCACCAACTGCGGCTCGCGAACGGCCGCCGAACCCATCACTACTCGGGACACTCCGGCGTCGGCAAGTTGTTGTGCATCTTCGATGCTGCGCACTCCGCCACCGGTTTGTATGCGAATGCTGTTCCCCAGTTCATTGGCGATGTGCTGTACCACGTGTCGGTTGTTGCCATCACCCTTGGCAGCATCCAAGTCCACGATGTGCAGCCAGGTTGCTCCATCGGCGACGAATTGGCGTGCGACATCCAACGGATCGGTGCCGTAGTCGCGCTCGCGAGCAAAGTCCCCTTGCTCGAGACGCACGACACGACCACCGCGAAGATCGATGGCGGGATACAGGTCCACGGTCTCGTTACACCTTCACGAGACGTGCAGCATCAACGAAGTTCTGCAGCATTCCCAAGCCATCGACTGCCGATTTCTCGGGATGAAACTGCACCGCAAACACGTTGCCGACGCGCACCGCAGCAGTCACCTGGCAGCCGTAGTCGACGGTGGCGACGATGCACGTCTCGTCGTTGGGCACTCCGTGTAACGAGTGGACGAAGTACATCCATGGTTCGGCGGGAAGCGAAGCGAACATCGGGTCGCGTTCAGCGGGGTTTCCGCTGCGGCCGACGGCACTCGCGCCACGCACTTGCAAACGATTCCACTGCATTTGTGGTCGCTTCACCGTGTCGGGAAGGTATCGCACCACGCCGGGCACCACGTTGAGGCCCGGCACGCCGGGGCTCTCTTCGCTTTCGGTGAACAGCATCTGCATACCTACACAGATGCCGAGGAACGGCGCTCCACCAGTGATGCGTTCGTGGATGAGATCTTCCAATCCGGCGGCGCGCACCGCCGACATGCATGCACCGAAGTTTCCGACGCCTGGCAACACTGCTGCGTGTGCATCGCGAATGAGTTTCGGATCGTTGGTGAGTCGCGCGTCGGCGCCAACCTTTTGCAACGCCTTTTGTGCCGAGCGAAGGTTGCCGATGCCGTAGTCGAGTACCGCGATGAGCGGCGCGTTCACTACAGCGTGCCCTTGGTGGACGGCACTCCTGACGACTCCACTCGCACGGCGTCTCGCAGGCATCGTGCCAAACCTTTGAACGTGGCCTCGATGATGTGGTGCACGTTGGTTCCTGCTCGCTTGTTGACGTGCAGTGTTATTGCAGCTGCCGTGGCGAACGATGACACTGCGTGCTCGGCAAGTTGCGGGTCGAACGGTGGATTACCGAGCGGCAGGCACTCGGGGAGTTCTACGTTCCAGGCAACGAACGGGCGACCGCTGAGGTCGAGCGCCACGTCGATGAGTGCTTCATCGAGCGGAAACGAGCCACTTGCGAAACGACGAATCCCGGCCTTGTCGCCGAGGGCTTCGCGAAATGCCTCACCCAACGTGATCGAAACATCCTCGATGGTGTGGTGCGTGTCGATGTGGAGATCACCCTTTGCTTGGACGTCCAAGCGGAAGCCGCCGTGCTTTCCCAACTGATCGAGCATGTGATCGAAGAACGGGATACCGGTGGACACATTCGTGGATGCCGGGCCGTCGAGGTCGATGAATACATCGATTGACGTTTCCTTGGTGGAGCGGGAGCGTCGAGCGGATCGGGCCATGGCTTCTAGTCTCGCGCCGACAGGGCGTTGCGCAACGCTGCGAGGAAGGCGTCGTTTTCTTCTGGTGTTCCGACGGTGACGCGCAGGCAATCGGTGAGACCTTCCCACGACGAGCAATC
>JBBANV010000019.1:2017-3118 GCA_040401775.1 Ilumatobacteraceae bacterium | reverse complement strand
AGCAGTCGTTCGCGCTCGGCAACCACGTCGGCCACGCCGCGTTCCATCTCCGACAAGTACTTCAGCGCAAGGGTGCCGGCAACTTGCTTGAGTGCGTCGAGGTGGTACGGCAACGTCACGATCTCCAAGTCTTCGATCATCCACGCTGGTGCGATCAAATAGCCGAGGCGTGCCGCCGCCATCGACCATGTCTTGGAGAACGTGCGGCTCACCGCAACTCGCGAGTCTTCGTTCACGTACTGAAGTGCCGAATGCGGAGAGAACTGGGCGTATGCCTCGTCGACCACCACCACACCCGGCGCGTTCTTGATGGTGCTGGCGATGATCGCCGGATCTTCGGCCATGCCCGTGGGGTTGTTCGGCGAGCAGAGAAAGGTGACGCTCGGTTGGTGTTCGGCGAGCACGCGCTGCACTTCGCCTTCGCTCAGGGTGAAGTCGGCGTTTCGCTTTCCGTTCACCACGGTTGCACCGGCGATTCGCGCAATATGCGAGTGCAATTGATACGTCGGTTCGAACGTTGCCACGGTGCGTCCCGCGCCGCTGTAAGCGAGAAGCACGCTCTGCAACACTTCGTTGCTGCCGTTGGCTACGAATACATTGTCGGGGCTCACCTTGTGCATGGCGGCAATCGCGCCACGAAGTTCGCGTGCGGCGCGATCGGGGTATCGATTCCAGCGAACCGCACCTACGGTTGCGGCAAGCTCGCGAACAAACTCAACGGGCGGCTCGATGGGCGATTCGTTGGTATTGAGTCGCACCTTCACCGACACTTGCGGCGAGTGATAACCCGACATCGCGCGCAGATCGTCGCGTTTTGGGTAGCGATTCACACAGTAAGGCTACTGAAGCAGTTATCTCGCGGTTCGCACTGCGCGCTGCAACAACCGTATGGCGGTGGACAATCCACGCTCCGCTTCATAGATCGACACCAGCAATGAGTCCGAGTCGTCGTCCGAGTTGCGTACCGCTGCATTGCGGCGCTCGGCCAAGGCCGTGAGACGCGAACGGCATGCCTCAACGGCATCCACCAGCGCCGAGAGTTCGGCTGCGGCCGATGCATCGTTGCGGTCGCTGGACATGTCGCGCAAGGCTAGATGTTGC
>JBBANV010000019.1:0-1917 GCA_040401775.1 Ilumatobacteraceae bacterium | reverse complement strand
GGTTTCTTCGTCGGCACGGCTCAACCGTAATCGGCGCTTCGGTACATCGGTAGCCTTCTGCCGTGTCGCACGTTCACCTTTCGCGAGTGAATCGTGGTTGGGTGATGAGAAGTCATGATCACGTCTCACCCGTCGAATTCGATTCGGCGATCGCCAGCATTCGTTCTGCGGGTGGTGGGTCGGTTCGCTGGTTCGTCAACAATCCAACCGACATTGAACGCGATTGCGCGGCACGACACGATCTTCGCATCGACGTACCGCTGCTGCTCATGCGCTGCGCCCTGCCTCTCGATGCGCGCCATCGCACGCCTGATGGGTTCGTCACCCGCGCATTTCGCCCGAGTGTCGACAACGACGAATGGCTCGAGGTAAACGCTCGTGCATTTGCCGGCCATCCCGAGCAAGGTGACTGGAACCACGATGTGCTCGCCCAACGTCTTGCCGAGCCGTGGTTCGATCCGCATGGTTTCCTCGTGTACGAAGTTGATGGACGCATTGCTGGTTTTTGCTGGACGCAGGTACACCGCGACGCGGACATGCACCATCACCACGACCACAGCGGAGCGCATCACCACGACCAAACGGAGCCAGCCGGCGAGATCTACGTCATTGGCGTCGACCCTGCCCACCACGGCAAGGGGCTGGGTCGTGCACTCACCATTGCGGGGTTTGCCTATCTGGCCGCGCAGGGCTTGCGACGCGGCATGTTGTACGTAGCCGGCGACAACACCGCGGCGATTGGTTTGTATTCGTCGCTCGGGATGACCGTGACCCATCACGACGAGGTGTTCGTCGGCGTCGTCGCCTAGCGGCACGTACCAGATAGTTTCGCAGCATGCCCGAAACACCTGCTTTGCCCCGTTGGAGTGTTGCCGATGTCCACGAGTCATTCGATTCGCGTTCGTTCACCGATGCAATGGAGCGTCTCGGCGCCGACGTGGGTCGCCTGAGCTCGCTGTTCGACGAGCACAACGTCCGCGGTGTCACACCACGCAAGCCCACCGCCGAAGACGGGCAGGCTGCCGATGCGGTGATTACGGCGTTCAACTCCGTAGCCGAAGCCAACAACGTGCTCGGTGCCTATGTGTACGCCACGGTGAGTACCGATTCGCGTCACGAGCGTGCGCAAGGTTTGTTGTCCGAACTCGAGGTGATCGACAGCAAGATGTCTCCGCTGGTGGCCCGATTGGCCGAGTGGGTGAAGTCGCTCAACGCCGACGACCTGGCCAAACTCAGCGAACAAGCGCGTGAACATCTCGGACCGTTGCGTCGTTTGCAGGCGCGCGCCGAACACCAGATGAGCGAGGCCGAGGAGAACCTCTATGCCGAGTTGTCCACCACCGGATCGTCGTCGTGGGGACGTCTACAAGGTGACCTCACTTCGCAGTTGAAGACCACGGTGGAACTCCCCGATGGCGCCAAGGAACTTCCGATGGCCGCCGTTCGCGGGTTGGCAAGCAACCCTGATGTTCGCGTTCGCAAGGCTGCATACGAAGCCGAGATGCGAGCCTGGCCAACCATCGGCACGGCATGCGCAGCTGCGATGAACGCCATCAAGGGCGAGGCCAACACGGTGAACCGTCGTCGCGACTGGTCGTCTCCGCTCGATGCATCGTTGTACGCCAACAGCGTGAGCCGAGCGACGTTCGATGCGATGCAGTCCGCGGTGCATGCCTCGCTCCCCGACTTCCGCCGCTGGCTACGCGTGAAGGGCAAGTTGAACGGCGATCAGAACGGCGTTTCGTGGTGGAACCTGCTGGCGCCACTGTCGTTTGCACCGAGCAACATTTCGTGGGACGAAGGCGTCAAGTTGGTGCGCGGTGCGTTCAGCGCCTACAGCGACCGCCTTGCCGGCTTAGTTGATCGATCCCTGAACGAGAAGTGGATCGATGCCGAGCCGCGCGAAGGCAAGGTGGG
>JBBANV010000018.1:14962-26340 GCA_040401775.1 Ilumatobacteraceae bacterium | reverse complement strand
ACGAAGCCGCGATTGCGAGGGCGATGAACGGTGGTCGTCCGTAGGAAAATGTGAGGACCACCGCCGATAGCACCGCAAACCCAAGCGCAGCCTTCTGCAGGTTCCGTAGACGTTCGCCAAGTACCACCACACCGAGAATCGAGGTGAAGAGTGGCGAGATGAAATAGCCCAGTGCGGTCTCCATGATGTGTTCGTTCACCACCGCCCACACGTACAACGTCCAGTTGGCAACGAGCATCACCGCAGCAACACCGACCCGCGCCAGCATCCTTGGTTGTGTGAGTGCAGCCCATACGGGAGCGATGCTTTGCTGGACGACGACCAGTGCTACCAACAGGACGGCTGCGGTGATGATTCGCCAACCAATCAGCTCGAACGCATCAAAATCATCCAGCAACTTCCAGTAGATGGTGATGAGGCCCCACATCAGGTAGGCGGAGAGTCCGCTTGCAACGCCGGCTCGCGCGCGTTGCGTCGAATCTTCGCTCATGCCAGAGATCGACCCTAATCAGTTCGGTAGGCTGAACGCAGTGATGAGCAACGCTCGTAGCGTGCCAGCCCACCTCGTGTCGCTCGCTGATTCGTTGCGGAAAACCACCCTGCGTGGGTTGTTTGCGTCTGATCACCAGCGCGCAGCCACACTCACGCGATCGTTGCATCTTGGCGATGCCGAACTGTTGGCTGACTTCTCCAAGCAGCTGATCACTGCGGAAGTCGTCGATGCGCTCGTCGCCGAGGCGCGTTCTGCTGGTGTCGAGTCGTTGCGCACCGACATGGTGTCGGGGCGTGCGATCAACTCCACCGAGGGTCGAGCGGTCACCCACATGGCGATGCGCGCCACAAGCGACCTCACGGCTCCCGATGCATTGCGTGCCGAGGTGAACGAACACGATCACTTGCTGCGGACCGCAGTAGATGCGATTCCTGCGGGCATCAGGAACGTGGTGAACATCGGCATCGGTGGAAGCGATCTGGGACCTGCCTTGCTGTGTGATGCACTCGCTTCGATGCGCAAGCCGGTGCGTGACGTGCGTTTCGTTTCGAACATCGACCCCGTGGATTTGGACCGAGCGTTGGAAGGGCTCAACCCCGCGCACACCATGTTCGTGGTGTGCTCCAAATCGTTCGGAACCTCCGAAACCCTCGCCAATGCCCGGCGCGCCATTGCGTGGTTGGTGGCCGGCCGGGTTTCCCAGCCGGGCGACCGTGTCATCGCAGTCACGGCACAACCCGAGCGCGTGGCGTCCAGCGGTATTCATGCCCGCTACGTGCTCACCATGCCAGAGAGCGTTGGTGGTCGGTTCTCGGTGTCGTCGTCGGTATCGGTCGCCGTGGCTCTTGCCTATGGTTACGACGCGCTCGGAGAAGTGCGAGACGGCATGCGGATGATGGACGAGCATTTCGTTCGAACCCCGGCTGCCGACAACATCGCGATGTTGCTCGGACTCGTGTGGTGGTGGAACTCCACCGTGTTGGGTTTCCCGAGCGTTGCCGTGGTGCCGTATTCACGAGTACTGGCCCTGTTGCCGAGTTACTTGCAGCAGCTCATCATGGAGAGCAACGGCAAGTCGGTGAGTCGGGTCGGTGAGGCCGTACCCGTGTCGTCTCCGATCGTGTGGGGTGGGTTGGGCACCAACGCCCAGCACGCGTTCTTTCAGTTGTTGCATCAAGGCACCCATGTGGTGCCGTGCGACTTCGTTGGACACAGCACGCCGCTGGGCTCCTCGAGCGACGACCACGACACGTTGGTGGCGAACATGTTTGCCCAAGCACAAGCACTTGCCGTTGGGGTAACGGCCGACGAAGTGGGTGGCGACACTGCTCTGCGGGCACATCGCACCACACCCGGCAACCGCCCGAGCACCACGTTGCTCTTCTCCAAACTCACCCCAAGGGCACTCGGGGCGCTGATTGCGTTGTATGAACACGCCACGTTCGTGCAAGGGGCGATGTGGAACGTGAACAGTTTCGATCAATGGGGTGTCGAATTGGGGAAGAAACTCGCCAACCAGGTGGCGTCCGACATGGGGAGCGTGGCTGAGGACATGAAGGGCACACCCTCAGTCGAGCATGATGCATCTACGGCGCAGCTGTTGCAACAACATCGTGTGTGGCGCTCGGGGCGCTGACTACACTCGGAAATCCCGTGGCAAAGAAGTCCTCGCAGCGCACAACGCCAAAGACAGCATCGCGCACGGTGACGCCAAAGACAGCATCGCGCACGGTGACGCCAAAGACACCCTCGCGCATCAATGCCGCGGAGCGCATGCTGAACCTGCTCGCGTTGTTGTCGGCACGTACGCAACCCATCACCTTGAAGCAGATTCGCGCCGAGTTGCTCAATCAGTACAGCGAAGACAACAACGCCGCTCGTGCGCAATTCGAGCGCGACAAGTCCGACTTGCGAGCGCTGGGAATTCCCATCGAAGGCACGGTGTTGGGTGGTGCCCAGGCTGGCGAAACCGCGTACAGCGTGAATCGAAACAGCTACGAGCTCAGCGACATGGGGTTCACCACCGATGAGTTGCAGGCACTGCAGATGGCGGCCTCCATCGTGCACTTGGGTGCCCAGGAAGGCGAGCAGGCATTGTGGAAGCTTGGAGCCGAGCGAGTAAATCCCAAGATCGGTCCCCGCGCTTCGATTGGTTTCTCCGACCCACACCTCGACATGATCCTGGAAGCAATCAGTGTGCGTGCTCCTCTCACCTTCATGTACAAAGGTGAGCATCGCACCGTGGACACCTACGGCATGTTGGCACGACGGGGCTTTTGGTACCTGATCGGATTCGATCACCTGCGCAAAGCACAACGTGTGTTCCGTGTCGACCGAATCGAAAGCAGCGTGAAGAAGGGCAAGTCTGGTTCGTACACCATCCCCAAGAACCTCAACATCGCCAATGCCGTCCCGACGGACCGACAGATGATGGCCTCCGGGGATTATGAGCACGCCACTGCGCACGTACGAGTGGACGCGTCGTTGGTGCGAACCGTGGCACGTGAGTTCGGTGACACCGCAAAGGTGCGCGACGAATCCGACGGTTCGGCCGTATTCGAGATTCCGTGTAGCAACGGGTACGGCTTCCGGTTGTGGTTGTTTGCCATGGTGGACAAGGCCGAAGTCGTGTCACCGCCAGAGGTTCGCGACATGGTGGTGCGTTGGCTCGACGATCTTGCGGAGCGTGCGTGATGGCAAAGAAGCGACCGCCAACCAAGAAGCCCACAACCTTGAAGCGTTCATCGGGAAAGCGCGTAACTGCGAAGCGTTCACCCACAAAGCGGTCCGCACCGAAGCGTCGCGGCCCGCGAAGTGCGTCCGAACGGGTCGCCGGATTGTTGGTGCTTCTGCCGTGGTTGATGAAACGCAAGCGAGTACGACTCGCTGACGTTGCCAAGCAGTTCCGCATGACGGAAGAAGATTTGGTGGCCGACATCCAAATGGCTGCAGTATGCGGAGTACCGCCGTATACGCCCGACACCCTCATCGATGTGTTCATCGACGATGGTTGGGTCGTGGCTGAAGTGCCGAACTTTTTCACCCGTCCACTTCGTCTCACCAGTGCCGAGATGTACGCGGTGATTGCGATGGTGCGCGCGGCCCAGAAACTGCCCGGCGCCCCCGAGCGCTCGGTGTTGGCACGAGCGGTTGCAAAGCTGGCCAAACTCGCACCCGAAGCAACCGATGGCCCCGTGCACATCGATCTACCCGATGAGCCGTATTTGGAAGACCTTCGACTTGCCCAGGCGGACTCCGCTGAATTGCGTATCGAGTACTTCAACCCTGCGCGTTCCGAAGTGGCGCAACGAACCATTCGTGTGGTGCGAATCTTCAGTGAGAGTGGCCACTGGTACGTGTTGGCTGACGACGACAAATCCGGCGCCATCCGCAACTTCCGGATCGATCGCATCCAGTCGCTGGTGCGCACCGGCAAGGTGTACAACCAAGCCGACGTAGCAAGCCGTGTCGCAGACGACGGTGAGAGCGGTTGGTTCGGAAGCGACCTGGAGTTGGTGACCCTTCGCGTTCGTGGTGACGCAACGTGGATTGCCGAGGCATATCCCACGGTGTCACGCAAGAAGAATCGAGATGGTTCCATCGATGTGGCGCTGCGGGTGAGCAGCGAGCATTGGTTGGCGCGACTGTTGTTGCGTGGTGGTCGCAACGTGCAAGTGCTGGAGCCGGCGAAGTACGCCGATCTGACGGCTCGCACCGCCGCGACGGTTCGCGCTCGATACGCCTAGTACGTCAGCCGAAGTGTGTGGCGAGTTCGCCGTACGTGGTGATGCGATGTGCAGACAGGAGTTCTGGAAGCACTGCTGCCGTGAGTTGGGCGTCGGCGAGTGCGTCGTGTGGTCGTTGCGTCGACTTTCCGAAACGTGCTGCGACATCCTTGAGTTTGTGTGACATGGCTCGCTGAGGGTCGAGCTTGCGCGACAAGTGGAGCGTGCACAGAGGCCCCGTCAGTTTGAGTGGAATCTGCAACCGCGTGGAGTCGGATTGCAGGAACCCGATGTCAAACTTTGCATTGTGGGCAGTGAACACACAGTCGCTGATCAGTGCATTCAACTTCTCCAGTGCTTCACGCGGCTTGATGCCCCCGCGGAGCTGGCGTCGCGTAATGCCGTGAATGTGGAACGCTCCGACGTGTCCGAAGCCCCAGGTGAGGCGGCGCACGTACGTGACGAACTCCTTTTCGACGGCGCCATTGCCGCGCACGACCACCACGCCAACCTGCAAGACGCGATCATCGTCGGTGGAGAGGCCGGTGGTTTCCGTGTCGACCACGGCAAAGCGCACCTGGTCGATTGGTGTCGTCGGCGCAATGGTCATGTGGAACGCAAGTCTTGATTGGAGCCTGGCTCGTCGATCTCGCGGAGGATCACCGCACCGAGTCGATTTGCGGTGAGTGGCCCGAGAATTCGTGCCAAGTGTTCGACGTCGCGTGGACGCTCGGCCACGATGCGAGCAATCTCCACGTCGCTGAGCACCGCTTCCGGCAAGGTGAAGTTGGTGCGTGCAATCACGTCGCGAACGTCGCGAAGTCGACGCTTGAGATCACGCTCGGCAAGCACCCGTGGGTCGGTGGGTGTGGAGAGTCGCGGCCGCTCCGTTGCGGCAACTCGTTGACCCCGGTACTCGACGCCATCGGGAAGTTGGGCAAAGTACGGACTTGCCGCAGTGATACGACCCTTGCGTCGTTTGGCGCGAATCACGGTGAGGTGATCTGCGGCTCGTGTGCAAGCCACGTAGGCAAGGCGTGCCTCTTCTTGCAATTGACTGTCGTTTGATGCCGAGGAGTGGGGCATCAGCCCGCGCTCGGCACCGACGATGACCACGCGAGAAAACTCACGACCTTTGGCGGCGTGAAACGTGAGCAACTCGACTCCGTAGTTTTCGGGAGCGGCGTGGCTGGCCCGTAGATATGCAGCGGCACTGCGGCCGTCGACGTCACCCTTGGTGCTGCTGCGGAGATACGCCTGCACTTGCTCGGCCACGATGCGTTCATCATCGTCGGTGGACTCCACGATGATGTCGGCTGCCCACACGGTGAGATCGTGTCGGGTGCGACACTCCGCAAGTTCGTCGATGGCGTTGGTGCGTACGGTGCTCGCGCGACGCGATGCAACGGGAATCCCCGCCGCACTCAGTGCACGGGAGAGCGGCTCCAGCACTGCGTGCGTGCGAGCCAATACTGCGAACGACGGGTCGACCCCGGGCTGCACGTGCGGTGCGATGATGTTTCGCAGTAGGTAGTCCTCGTCGTATTCGTCCTCAACCTCGAGATACTCCACCGGGAAACCGGACGAACGTCGAGAGTGCACGTTTGTAGTAGTGCCGTTGTGTGCTGCCACGTGCGTTGCCATCGCGAGTACTTGAGGAGTACAGCGATAGTTGCTGGGCAGCGTGAGCACGGTTGGCCTGTTGAGTGCGTCGGGCAAGCTGGTGAAGAGTGCGGGGTCGGCGCCATTCCAGCCGTAGATGGCCTGGAGTGGGTCACCAACAATGAAGACATCGTCTCGGCCGCCGCGAAGCGCTTCGAAGAAGGAGTACTGCAATGGGTTCATGTCCTGGGCTTCATCCACGAAAATGTGACGGAAGCGAAAACGCGTGGCTGCGGCAAAGTCGACTCGTTCGTTGATGGCTCGAGTGGCGTGGCTGATGAGGTCGTCGAGGTCGACCAACCCACGCTTGGCCTTCAGTTGTTCGTACGCGCGATACGCGAATGCCACGCGCGCAGGTGCAACGGCAACCTTGCGACCGGTGCGTTCGATTTCGGCTTCGTAACGCTCGGGTGAAACCATTCGTGCGTGTGCCCAGTCGATTTCGGCGAGCACGACGGCGCTTTGGCGGCCAAGCGCATTTTCACCGAGTGCTTGGTCGAGCAACGACACCCGATTACCCACCACCATTGGTAACTGTGCAGAGGTATCGGCGGCACGTCGACGCAGGAGCGCCAACGCCACCGAGTGGAACGTGCCGATGGTGGGCTGATCGAGATCACCCGCGCGGTCATGACGCGTGACGCCGAGTGACCGCAGACGTTTGCGCATCTCGGCGGCAGCTTCGCGGGTGAACGTTATGGCCAACACTCGCGAGGGGTCGGCGGTTCCCTGCGTGATACGCCATGCGATGCGATGGGTGAGTACGCGGGTCTTCCCCGAACCAGCTCCAGCGTGAACGATGGTGGCGGTAGGTGCGCAGGTGACCGCTCGGCGTTGGTCGTCGTCGAGATCGGCGAGCAGTGCCTCGGGATTCACGCTGGGCAGACTACGACAGCGGTGTCGTAATCGACGCACCGTCTGCGGCGCGAACACGCATCATGGTGCCGCCACCGGCAGCACCAGCATCGTCGGCAATTGGTGCATCGTCGTCGGCCAAGATCACCACGCATCCGCCGAATCCTCCGCCTGTCATTCGCACACCGTGCACACCTGGAACCCGTGCGAAATGGTCGACTGCGGCATCCATGGTTGCGGTGGAAGTCTCGAAATCGTGGCTGAGGCTGCGGTGTCCCTCGTACATGATGTTTCCGGCTTCTCGCGCGTCGCCGGCAACGAGGGCTGCGGCAAATGCACGAACACGTTCGTTCTCGCACACCACATGCCGCGCTCGTGCCCGAATGACGGAGTCTGCGATGTTGTTCACGCTGGTGAGGTCCGCAGAACGTAATGGACCAATCTCGCGCTCGGCAGCCGCACACTGCGCCACGCGCGTTGGATACTCGCTGCCGTCGAGCGTGCGCGATGACACGGCCACCACCCATACCGACACGCCTTCGGGGATTCGAATCGGTGTGATATCGAGCGTGTGACAGTCGATGAGCAACGCGTGGTCCTTCACGCCAGCCACGGACGTCAGTTGGTCCATGATGCCGCAGGGCACGCTGGTGGCGATGTGTTCGGCGCGGCGACACACCGCAGCGATGGTGGCCGCATCTGCATCGATACCGAATGCGAGAGCCGCGGCAACCTCCAGTGCGGCGCTCGACGACAAGCCACCGCCAATTGGCACCGTGGTGGACACCGTTCCGGTGAAGCCACGCGTTGGCATGCGTCGTTCGTGCATGGCGGCAGCGACTCCCGCAACGTATCGACCCCACGGTGGTTGCACGGCTGCAGCATCCGTTGCGGGCAGGTTGAAACGAACTTCGCCCGCAAGATCGCTGCTTCGGAGCACGACGTCGGGGGAAGCGGTGAAGGTGACGGTGGTGTCGCGGTCGATGGCCATGGGCAACACCAAGCCACCGGTGTAGTCGGTGTGGTCGCCGATGAGGTTCACGCGGCCCGGCGCGCGTGCGACTGTCGACACGGCGAAACGCTACCGTGAAGTCATGCCACGAGCCGTTGTAAACAAGTGCGAAACCCTGTCGATCGAGTTGGAATACGACACCTTCGGCGACAGCAGCAACCCGGCACTCATCCTCATCATGGGATTCGGCGCACAAATGGTCGCCTGGGATGAGAGGTTTGCAAAGTTGCTGGCCGACAGTGGTCACTACGTGGTGCGATTCGACAACCGCGACGTTGGTTTGTCCACCAAATTGGATGGCGTCGCGGTGGATTCCAACGCAGTGGTTACCGCAGCGTTGCTCGAGCAGCCGATACCGCCGGTTCCGTACACATTGAGCGACATGGCTGCCGACGTCGTTGGGCTCATGGATCACCTCGGCATTGCAAAGGCACACGTCATGGGTGCCTCCATGGGCGGGATGATCGCGCAAGTGTTCGCCATCGAGCATCCAACGCGAGCTGCATCACTCATCTCGGTGATGTCGATGCCGGGTGAACCCGAAACCATGCAGTCCGCTCCCGAAGCAATGACGGCGTTGATGTCGATTCCTCCAGCGGATCGTGCCGGATACATCGAGCACTCGCTGGTGTACCAGGCCTTTCAGTCGAAGAAGTACCGCAGTGATGCACTCTCCCGTGCGAATGCTGCCCGTGATTATGACCGATCGTTTTATCCGGAGGGAACCACGCGTCAGATGGCTGCCATCTACGCGAGCGGACGACGCACCGAAGCACTCAAGGCATTGAAGGTGCCAACTCTCGTGATACACGGCAAGGACGACACGTTGATCTCACCGTTTGCAGGTGAACGCACCGCAGAGTTGATTCCCGGTGCCACGTTGGTGATGGTCGACGACATGGGCCACGATGTTCCCGAACCGTTGTGGGGCCACGTCGTGAATACCATCTCGCAATTCACGCTGAAGAAGTAAGTACATGGCAGGTCCGCTCAGCGGTATTCGAATCCTGGAAATTGCCGGTATCGGACCGGGCCCGTTCGCCGCGATGATGCTCGCCGACATGGGAGCCGAAGTGGTGCGGGTTGATCGCGTGCAGGCCGTCCGGGACAACGTGACCGGTAGTCATTGGGATGTGATGTTGCGCGGACGTCGCAACGTTGCGCTCGACCTGAAACATCCCGAGGGTGTCGAAGCATTGCTCACGCTCGTCGAAGGCGCCGACGCAATCATCGAAGGTTTTCGACCCGGGGTGATGGAACGACTCGGTGTGGGACCCGATCAGTGTTTGGCCCGCAACCCCAAGTTGGTATTTGGTCGCATGACCGGCTGGGGGCAGGAGGGTCCGTATGCCAATTCGGCTGGTCACGACATCAACTACATCGCACTCGCCGGCGCACTCGCACACTTCGGTCGTGCGGGGGAGCCGCCGACTCCACCACTCAACATGGTGGGCGACTTCGGCGGTGGCGGCATGTTTCTGGCGTTCGGCGTGGTGTGCGCGTTGTTGGAGTCCCAACGTTCGGGCAAGGGCCAAGTGGTGGATGCAGCCATGGTGGATGGCTCGGCGGTGCTGATGAGCATGTTCTGGGCGTTCAAGAACATCGGAATGTTCGACGAAAGTGCCCGCGGCACGAATTTGCTCGACACCGGCGCGCACTTCTACGACGTGTTCGAGTGTGCCGATGGAGAATGGGTGTCGATTGGTTCCATCGAGCCGCAGTTCTACGCGCTGCTCTTGGAGAAGACGGGAGTCTCCGCCGAATTCGCGGCACAGATGGATCGCAGCAAGTGGCCACAACTCAAGGAGAAGCTCGCGGCGGTCTTCCGCACCAAGACTCGTGCGCAATGGAATGAAATCATGGAGGGCACCGACGTGTGTTATGCGCCGGTGCTGCGAATGAGCGAAGCCGCCCAACACCCGCACAACGTGGCGCGCAACACCTTCGTTGAAGTTGCAGGCATCACACAACCGGCACCGGCACCGCGATATTCCCGCACGATCACCAATGTGCCCACGCCACCGGCGCACGCGGGCGAACACACTCGCGCCGTGCTCGCCGACTGGGGCTTCGACGCCGATCGGATCGATGCGTTGGTTGCCGCTGGCGCTGCCCGTCAAGCGTCGAGCGAAGCCCAGTCGAAATAGGTCGGCGATGGCAACCATTCTCTTCCTGCACGCCCATCCCGACGACGAGTGTCTCATCAGCGGAGGAACCATCGCCAAGTATTCCGCTGAAGGTCACCGTGTGGTGTTGGTGACTGCAACCGATGGAAGGCACGGCGAACGTCCCGTCGATGTGGCCACGCCCGAAGCCTTGCTCGAGCGTCGTCGAGCAGAACTGGGTCGTGCGTGCGAAGCACTCGGGGTGGCACGGCACGAGTGGCTCGGTTACGCGGACAGCGGCATGAACGGTTGGCCGCAGAACAACCATGACGGCGCATTCATCCGCTCCGATGTCGACGAAGCAGCAATGCGACTCGTGCGGATCATTGCCGAGGAGCAGGAGGCAACCGATCGATTGGTGTTGGTCACGTACGACTGGCACGGTAACTACGGCCACCCCGACCATCTGCACGTACACAAGGTGGGGCACCGTGCCGCACGACTTGCGGGAGTGCGAGATTTGTTCGAGGTCACGCTGAACCGAGACTTCTACGTAGAGCAGTTCGAGTGGTCCAAGGCCAACGGCGGTGACAACGACTTCGATCCGCGTCAACCCGCCGACGATGGCAACCCGATGGGTGAGCCGGAAACGAACATCACCCACCACATCGACGTTGGCGATCACTGCGAAGCCAAGCGCAAAGCCATCGCAGCGCACGCCAGTCAGGCGAACGACACGGGTTTTGCCACGGAGATGTCGGAGGAGTCGTTTCGTCGCGTCTTCGGCACGGAGTGGTTCATCAAGGTCGGTGAGCCCGCGCCGGCCAAGCGCACCACGTTGCTGGACTGACGACGATGGCTCGTCTCTTCATGGTGCGACACGGTCGCGCTGCGGCAGGGTGGGACACCGCACTGGATCCGGGCCTGGATGATGTTGGTGCACGGCAAGCCGACGTCGTGGCGAACCAACTCGTTGAACGGATTGGAGTCGCACACGATGTGCGCGTGGTGAGCAGTCCGCTGCGCCGTTGCCAGGAGACTGCGATTCCATTTGCAAAGACGGTTGGCATGTCCGCGAAATTGGAGCCGTGTATCGCCGAGATTCCGTCGCCTTCCGGCGTCGCGATGGGTGAGCGAACCGGATGGCTGCGCCGAGTGATGCAGGGCACATGGCCTCAGGTGTTCGTCACCGACGGCGACGCATACCGCGAGTTTCACGCCGCACTCGTGCAGTGGGCGCGTTCGGTGCGGCACGACACCGTGGCGTTCTCGCACTTCATCGCCATCAACGCCCTGATAGGTGCGGCACTCAACGACGACCGCGTGCTCATTCGCAGCCTCGACAATGCATCCGTCACCACCTTCGACGTCGGCGCGAACGGTGAACTTGCATTGATCGACGGCGGAAGCGAAGCCGACACCCTCATTCGGTAGCGTGATCGTCGTGCTGTTGGCTTCGACGCTCTCCGAATTGCACAACGGGTTTGCGTGGGTGGTGATCATCGGCAATGCCATGGCGGGACTGT
>JBBANV010000018.1:1463-14862 GCA_040401775.1 Ilumatobacteraceae bacterium | reverse complement strand
TTGCACAACGGGTTTGCGTGGGTGGTGATCATCGGCAATGCCATGGCGGGACTGTGGGCACTTGGTGCGCACAAGATGATTGCTTTACGTTCACGTGCGTTGTGGTGGTTCACCACGCTGGCGCAGTTCACGATGTTCGTGCAGGTGGCATTGGGTGTGGCGATGGTGAACAAAGAGAAGTTGATGTTTCCGCAGTTCCACGCGTTCTACGGTTTCGTCGGCATCATTGCCATCGCCATCATCTATTCGTATCGCGCACAGCTGAAGACGAAGGTGTACTTGCTCTACGGCTTCGGTGGTTTGTTCATCATGGGACTGGGAATTCGCGCGATGTTGGTCGGCCAGAACTAGCCCACACGTACGCGCCGTGCCGGCGCGGCTACATCGTGAGCGAGCGCTCGAGCGTGTCGAGCGCAGCCGACAACTCTGCCGGCAGGTGATCACCGAATTTCGCGTAGTGCTCCTTGATTTGTGGCACTGCCGTGGACCAACCCGCAGTGTCGACGCTGAGCAGTGCCGCAAGGTCGTCGGCAGCGATATCCAACGACGTGGTGTCGATGGCATCGGGTGACGGCAACAAGCCAATCGGCGTCTGATGTGCACTGGATTTTCCGTCGACGCGTTCGAACACCCACTTCAGCACTCGCGAGTTCTCGCCGTATCCCGGCCACATGAAGCGACCATCCTCGTCGCGGCGGAACCAATTGACGAAGAAGATCTTCGGCAGCTTCGTGGAGTCGGCGCGTTTGCCGATCTTCAGCCAGTGGGCGAAGTAGTCCGCCATGTTGTATCCGCAGAACGGCAACATCGCCATGGGGTCGAATCGCAAGTTGCCAACGGCTCCACCGGCAGCGGCAGTGGTCTCGCTGGCCATGATCGAGCCGAGGAACACGCCGTGATTCCAGTCGAATGCCTCGGTCACGAGCGGCACGGTGGTGCGGCGCCGTCCACCAAAGAGGATTGCTGAAATCGGCACGCCGCGCGGATCCTGCCACTCGGGTGCAATCGAGGGGCATTGCGCGGCAGGTGCGGTGAACCGGGCGTTGGGGTGCGATGCGGGAGTGGTGCTCTCCGGTGTCCATGCATTGTTCCGCCAATCGGTGGCGCGCGCCGGTGGTGTATCGGTGAGACCTTCCCACCACACATCGCCATCGGATGTCATTGCAGTGTTGGTGAAGATGCAGTTGCCGTGCAACGTATGCATGGCGTTTGCGTTGGTCACCCAGCCGGTACCCGGCGCAACACCGAAGAAACCAGCTTCGGGATTGATGGCATACAAGCGACCATCATCACCGAACTTCATCCAGCAGATGTCGTCACCGACGGTCTCCGCCTTCCATCCGGCGATGGTTGGCTCCAGCATCGCCAAGTTGGTCTTGCCACAGGCGGAGGGAAACGCAGCGGCAATGTACTTGTACTCGCCAGCGGGGTTGGTGAGTTTGAGGATCAACATGTGTTCGGCCAGCCAACCGTTGTCGCGCGCCATCACCGACGCGATGCGGAGAGCGAAGCACTTCTTGCCGAGCAGAGCGTTGCCGCCGTAACCCGATCCGTACGACCAAATTTCGCGAGTCTCGGGAAAGTGCACGATGTACTTGTTGTCCGGATTGCACGGCCATGCGACATCCTTTTGTCCCGCCGAAAGGGGAGCGCCTACGGAGTGGATGCACGGCACCCACTCGCCGTTGCCAAGTACGTCGAGCGCGCCTTGGCCCATGCGTGTCATGATGCGCATGTTCACGGCCACGTATGCAGAGTCGGTGAGTTGTACGCCGATGTGTGCGATGTCCGAGCCGAGAGGTCCCATGCTGAACGGCACCACGTACATGGTGCGCCCGCGCATCGCGCCGGTGTACAGCGCGGTGAGCTCGCGACGCATGTCGTTCGGGGCTCGCCAGTTGTTGTTGGGGCCGGCGTCGGTTTCACGCTCGGAGCAGATGAACGTACGGTCTTCCACTCGCGCGACATCGCCCGGGTCGCTGTGTGCCCAGTACGAGTTGGGCCGCTTCGCGTCGTTCAACTTCGTGAACGTGCCGGCGGCGACCAACTCGGCGCACAAGGTGTCGTATTCCTTCTGCGATCCATCGCACCAATAGATGGCGTCGGGTTGGAGGATCGCAGCCCACTCGTCAACCCATGCGTTGAGTCGGTCGTTGGCAGAACGCATCAGCATCGCCGTCGTTGTGGAGGGAGCGATCGGGCTAGTAGCCCGGGGTGCCCATGTCCCTTTCGGAGCCGATGCGCAATTGCGTGGCACGACCGGCAGCGTCGAGGATGAAGTTCACTCGCTGACCTTGACGCAACATGCGGAAGATGGAGCCCTCGAGTGCGTGGGGTGCGAGCTCGTACTCCGTGAGATCGGTGTCGCGCAATACGATGCCGTCGCCGGTGGTCGGATTGAACGCCTTGACGACGCCTTGCATGAGTCCAAAAGGTATCACAGGTAGCCTTTCGGCGTGCCCGTGCTGGAACAGTTGGGTCCCGATGCCTTGCGTCACACCTTGGTGACCTATCGCGACACATTGAAGCGCCATCAGGCCGACATCAACAAGCTGAACGTGTACCCCGTGCCGGATGGCGACACCGGCACCAACATGATGCGAACGCTTGACGCCGTTGTCGCCGAATTGGAGAAGCATCCGGGTGCGCTGGATGAAACCTGCAACGCCATCAGCCACGGCTCACTCATGGGTGCGCGTGGTAACAGTGGCGTGATCCTCAGTCAGATTCTTCGTGGACTCTCCGCGACCATGAAATCCGCACGTGAACACGGTGCGCCGAAAGTTGCAGAGGCGCTGAAAGCCGCATCCGTTGCCGCCTACGAATCGGTGTTGAAGCCGATCGAGGGCACCATCCTCACCGTCGTACGCGAAACTGCCGATGCTGCAGTGCGTGCGGCGAATGACGGCGCCACCTTGGCGGCGATGTTGCGCGTTGCGCGCGCCGCAGGACGTGAGTCGTTGGCGAATACCCCCGAGCTCTTGCCCGTGCTGAAGGACGCAGGCGTGGTGGATGCCGGCGGTGCCGGGTTCCTCTTGTTCCTCGACTCCGCATTGCACGTGGTGGATGGCGAACCGTTGCCGGATCCCGAGAACATCGCAGGACCCAACACCGAACAACTCATCGCCGTGATGAAGCGGGGCGAAGCCGACGGTGCGGTGGACGTGAGCGAACTGCGTTACGAAGTGATGTTCCTCCTGGAAATCGACGACACCAAGTCGACTGCGTTCAAACACAAGTGGGGCGAGATCGGTGATTCCATCGTGGTGGTGGGTGGCGAAGGGCTGTACAACTGCCACATTCACACCAACGACATCGGTGCGGCAATCGAAGCCCCGATATCACTCGGCGGACGACCCCACCAGATTCGTGTCACCGATCTGTTCGAAGAAGTTGCGGAAGAGCACGAGAAACGCGAAGCCCAACTCGGCGCACCGCCAACCGCCGGGACTCCGAGTGGCGGTGCCACGCACGGCGGTAAGCCGAACTTCAAGACTCATGCTGCACTTCCCGAAGTGACCTGTGCCGTCGTAGCCGTTGCGAGCGGTGACGGCATTGCCGAACTCTTCGGCAACCTCGGCGTACACGGTGTGGTGACCGGTGGGCAAACGCTGAACCCGTCCACGCAGGAGTTGCTCGACGCCGTGGAACACATGAACGCTCAGCAAGTGGTGATCCTGCCGAACAACAAGAACATCATTCCCGTGGCCCAGCAAGTGGATGGTCTCACCAAGAAGGAAGTTCGCGTGGTGCCGACATGCTCGATGCCGGAAGCACTCGCAGCATTGGTGGCCTACGACCCGGAGGCTTCGGCCGAGCACAACGGCGGGGCAATGGCCAAGGCCGCTGCTGCGGTGGTTACCGGCGAGATCACCACTGCGGTGCGCGACACCAAGACCGACGCCGGCAACGTGAAGGTGGGCGACGCAATCGGACTCGTTCGTGGCGATGGTGTCGTGGCGATTGCCGACACCGTGTTCGAATGCGCAACGGCCTTGCTCAAGCACATCGTCACCGACGATCGAGAACTCCTCACCATCATCGTCGGGGTGGATGGCACGGCCGACATCACCGAGCGCATCGTGTCATGGGTTGGCGATCACTTCCCGGCGATCTCCAGCGAAGTGCATCGCGGCGGTCAACCGTTGTACCCGTACCTGTTCGGGGTGGAGTAACTTCGGCGCGGCATGGCCGACGCACCGCTGACCCTCAGGGATCTTGCGAAGCTCGACATCGCCACCATCAAGGGCGTGGGAGAGAAGCGTCGCGAGTCGCTGGTGGAAGTCGGCGTGGAATCCGTGTTGGATCTGCTCACCACGTATCCGCGGAGGTACGTGGATCGCACCAACGAAGCACACATCGGCGATCTGGTGGAAGGCGTCGAGACACTGGTGCTGGTGAAGGTTCGCAACGTACGACGCGTACCGTTGCGCACCCGTCGCAGCATGGTGACCGCGCTCGTGGGCGATGCCACGGGGTCCATGTCGCTCACGTTCTTCAACCAGCCGTGGCGTGAGCGGCAGCTGAAGACCGATGCCGAAATTGCGGTGTTCGGCAAGCCCGAACGTTTTCGCGGCAAGTTGCAGATGGTCAACCCGGTGGTGGACATCATCGGCGACAAAACCGGTCGCATCGTGCCGATTTATCCGCAGAGCGAGAAGGCAAACCTCTCCACGTGGGAGATTGCGAGTTGGGTACGCAATGCACTCGACCGTGCCGCACCTCGCACCATTGGTGATCCGCTCCCGACGGCGATTCGTGAGCGACTCTCGCTGATCGATCGTCATTCGGCGCTCAACACCATCCACTTTCCCGAGAGCATCGTCGACAAGGAACGTGCCCGTGAGCGCCTGGCGTTCGACGAACTCCTCCGTGTGCAGTTGGTGTTGGTGGGTCGCAAGCGTGCATTCGAGCGCGACAACACCGGTATTCGTCATGACATGACCGGCGAGATGCAGCAACGTTTCATCGGTGCGCTGCCGTTCCCGCTCACCGGAGCACAGCGGCGTGTCATCGACGAAGTGAACACCGACCTTGCGAAGGCCGTTCCAATGCATCGTCTGCTGCAGGGCGACGTGGGTAGTGGCAAGACGGTGGTGGCAGTTGCGGCGATGTTGGTGGCGGTGCAAGGTGGACATCAAGGTGCGTTGATGGCTCCCACCGAAGTGTTGGCCGAACAGCACTACGCGGGAATCCAACGGCTCCTTGCCGATCTGAAGGTGCCCGACGACGGCAACTTGTTCGGTGAGCGTCAGTTACGAGTGGAGTTGCTCACCGGTCGGGTAACGGGTGAGCGTCGACGTGAAGTGCTGAAGGATTTGGCGAGTGGTGGCGTGGACATCGTCATCGGTACCCACGCCCTCATTCAGGAAGGCGTGGAGTTCTCCTCACTCGGTGTGGTGGTGATCGACGAGCAACATCGCTTCGGTGTGGAACAGCGAGCGGCGTTGCGCGGAAAAGGCGCTGGCGAACGACACACCACGCCCGATGTATTGGTGATGACCGCCACGCCGATTCCGCGAACCGCAGCGATGACCGTGTACGGCGACCTGGAGGTGAGCGTGCTCGATGAGCTGCCGCCGGGGCGCACGCCGATTGCCACCATGGCCGTGGTGGAGCACGACGAGTCCGGGGGACCGAGCGGCGAGGTGTCGTCCATGTGGGCCGACGTGCGCGCGGCGCTGGATGACGGTCAGCAGGCCTACGTGGTGTGTCCGATGATCGAAGAAAGCGACAAGTTGGAGGTTGCGGCAGCCGAAGAGATCCACGAGTCGCTTCGCACGGGTGAATTGGCCAAGCACAAGGTGGGTTTGTTGCATGGTCGCATGTCGTCCCAAGAAAAAGACGATGTAATGACCAAGTTCCGCGCGCGCAAGTTCGATGCGTTGGTATCCACCACCGTGATCGAGGTTGGCGTCGACGTTCCCAACGCAACGTGCATGGTCATCCTGGATGCGGATCGGTTCGGCATCGCCCAGCTGCACCAGTTGCGTGGTCGTGTCGGTCGTGGATCGATCGCGAGTCGTTGCTGGTTGGTGCGCCAAAACCCGCACGTCGGCGTGGAGCGCGTGGCGGCGTTGGTGAAATCCACCGATGGTTTCTATTTGGCCGAGGTCGACCTGGAATTGCGCGGCGAAGGCACGCTCATGAGCACGGCGCAAAAGGGTGCCAGCGATCTGAAGCTGGCTTCATTGCGTCGCGATGAAACGCTCATCAAGGCTGCGCGTGAGGCCGCATTCGAGATCATCGACGCCGACCCCACGCTGAAACACCATCGTGAACTGGCAGGAGAAGTGAACCTGCTTCTTGCCCGCGAAGAGAAGGAATTCCTCACCAAGGACTAGTGGATTTCCCGGGGTTGAGCCTTATCGCGCACCCGGATGAAACACGGTGACGATTACTCCAGGACGAGGTCCCACCGGTCGCGGCAGTCACTGCAGCGGTAGGCAGTGACGTCGCCGACGTACCACATTCCGTCCTCGGAGGGTGGGGTGATGAGGTGCGCAGTGCCGCCACAGTCGACACAGATGATCGTGGTGGCAGGCGGTTCGACACGCTGCGGATCGTCACCAACCGACTCGTCGCTCACCGCAACAGTCAAGCAGGTGCAGCACTCCACGACACGTCCCCCACGCATTGCGCGCATGAGTTGTGCGGCCTCATAGCGTTGAACGCATGCGAGTGGTGGCAGGTGAACTTCGCGGTCGTCGCATCGAATCGCCGGAAGGCAAAGCCACCCGTCCCACCACCGACATGGCTCGCGAAGCAATCTTCAACAGCCTGGGCAGCCATTACGACTTGACTGGTGCGCGAATCGTCGACTGCTTTGCGGGCACCGGCGCACTCGGTATCGAGGCACTCAGCCGTGGTGCAGGCCACGTCACATTCATCGAACGCGACAAGCGTGCTCTCGAGGTGCTGACCAACAACATCGAATCACTCGGGCTCGCCGATCGCAGCACGGTGGTGCGTGGTGACGCGATGGTGCACGTTGCCCAATGCAAGGACGCAACGCTGGTACTGGCCGACCCACCGTACGAGTTCACGCAGTGGACCGAATTCCTCGCGCTGGTTCCCGCCAATCTGGTGGTGGCCGAGGCCGCAGCCCCCGTGCCGGCCCCCGTGGGTTGGGAGTCGCTACGCGAGAAGCGCTACGGACGCACCCATGTGACGTTCCTTCGGCGAGTCAAGTAACCACACGCTGACGGGTACCGTAGAAGGCGATGGCGAACCAGCAAGTGGTGCTGTATCCCGGCAGTTTCGATCCGTTTCACCTCGGGCACCTTGACGTCGCAGCCCAGGCCGCGAGCATCTTCGGTTCGGTGGTCATCGCGGTGATGCACAACCCCGAGAAGCCGTCGGGCATGTTCTCGGTCGAGGAGCGTGTGCAGTTGGCCAAGGATTCCACGGCTCATTTGGCGGGCATCCGGGTGGAGCCGCACGCAGGACTGGCCGTAGAAGCCGCAAAGAAAGTTGGCGCCACCTGCATCGTGAAGAGTCTGCGAAGCGCAACCGATTTCGACGTGGAATCACAAATGGCCCACACCAACTACACGGTGTCGGGCGTACGAACGATGGTGCTCTTTGCACTGCCTGAACACGCTTATATAAGTAGTCGCTTCGTACGAGAGATTGCGCACTACGGTGGAGACGCTTCGGCAATGGTCACAGCACCGGTTGCCAAGGCATTGGCGAGCAGGGCTCGCCGCTAACCCCAGCGGAGCAACAACATGACCGACAACGACGATCTTCCCACCGAGGAACTCCCCGAAGTGCAGATGGGTGATGCCGAGGAAATCCTCCTCGACCTCATCGACCTGATCTCGAAGGCCCCGAATGTGCCACTTTCCAGCACCCCGCGCATCGACCGCGAGGAAGTGGTGGCGCTGTTGGAAGACGCCATTGCCTGCCTCCCGCAGGAGGTTCGCGAAGCCCGCTTCATGCTGAAGGAGAAGGAGAACTTCCTCAACCGTTCGCAGCGTGAAGCCGACGAAATCATCGAAGCCGCACGTACGCAAGCCGAGCGAATGGTGCAACGCACCGAAGTGGTTCGCGCGTCGGAGGCTCGTGCCCGCCAAATCATCGACGAAGCCGAGTCCACCGCTCGCCGCTTGAAGAGCGAAACAGAGGACTTCCTCGATCGTCGTCTCGGGAGTGTGGAGATTCTCATCGACCGTTTGATGAAGACCATCAAGCATGGTCGCGACCGACTTTCCATCACCGGTGTGCAGCAGGCGAACGACCAAATGACGCAGGACGCCCCCGACATGTCGGGTGAGTTCTTCGATCAAGAGGTCGATCGCACGCGCGAATTCGACTAGGGCGCCACCGGTGCGTCGACACGATCCCGTCCGAGGGATGTAGCGCGATGAGTTCCACACTGGTGGTGAACGTGCTCGACTTGCTGCGTCGACCCGGCTCGGAGAAATCGGTGAGCGTGGTGACCAAAGCCGAAGTGTTCGACTTCGCCGACTCGCGCATTGCCAACGACTCCGAGGTGAGCGTGGAAATCGATCTTGAAAGTTCGTCGACGGGCATCGTCGCACAAGGGAGCGCCACCGTTGGTTGGACTTCCGTGTGCCGCCGTTGCTTGCGTCCGGTCTCGGGCACGGCTGATGCCGAAGTGAACGAAGCGTTCTCGCGTGAGGTTTCCGCGCATCGTCGCGGCGCGGATGCCGTCGAGGACCTCGCCGTCGATGGCGACGCCGAGCCGCTCGTTGGTGACCAGATCGATTTCACGTTGCCGGTACGCGAAGCGGTATTGCTGGCGGTGCCGGATGCTCCACTGTGCCGTCCCGATTGCCCGGGTCTGTGCCCCCAATGCGGTGTTGATCGTGCAATCACCACGTGTTCGTGCGTGAGCGAAACGCGGGACGAGCGTTGGGCAGCCTTGGATGCCCTGCGAGGCAAGCTCGACGAGGAGTGACCCGCCGTACGCAAGCCGGCCTGTCCGACATGCGCAACCGCACGGTAGAGTGACGAAATGGCCGTACCAAAGAAAAAGCGCTCCAAGGCCCGCGGACGCACCAGCCGATCCATCAACATGCGTTTGCATACGCCTGCCAAGAGCACCTGCCCACGCTGTGGCACCGTGAAGAAGCCGCACGTCGTGTGCTCCAACTGTGGTTGGTACAAGGGTCGCGTCGCCTACGCCGTCAAGTAGACCTCGCGCATCACTCGAGCGTTCCATGCTGCAAGCGCAGCGTTTAGTCTGACTTCTACATCATGAAGCCGATTGCCGTCGACGCCATGGGTGGCGATAAAGCACCCGCCGAAATCGTTGCCGGCGCTCGCCAAGCGGCTGCCGAAGGTATTCCCGTCTTGCTCGTAGGACCCGCGGATCTCGCCGATCGCGGTGACCTGGAGTTGCTGGTGGCCACGGAAGTCATCGGTATGGACGAAGATCCCGCCAGCTCGGTGAAGAAGAAGAAGGACTCGACGCTCGTTCGAAGTGCCGAAGCCGTTCGCGATGGGATTGCCAGTGCGATGATTTCAGCGGGCAACACCGGCGCCACCATGGCATCGGCATTGCTGCGCATGGGTCGCATCGAAGGCGTGAAGCGTCCGGCGATTGCCACACCGATTCCCGTTCCCGGTTCGACGCCCACCATCTTGCTCGACGCCGGCGCAAATGCCGAGGTGGAAGCCGCCTGGCTCACGCAGTTTGCGACGATGGGTTCGGTTTTCTCCAAGGAGCGCTACGGCATCGCATCACCGCGAGTCGGCTTGTTGTCCATTGGCGAGGAGCCGGGCAAAGGTGACACTCTCCGCAAGGAGGCATACGAGTTGCTGTCGGCGCACAAGGGCATCAACTTCGTCGGCAACGTCGAAGGCCGCGACATCATGACCACCGAGGTGGACGTGGTGGTCACCGACGGTTTCACCGGAAACGTGGCGTTGAAGAGCTTGGAGGGTGCGCTGAAGACGGTGGTGAAGTCGCTGTTCACCGCCATCGGCCAACCGCAATACAAGGAACATGCCGATGCGCTGATGCCGGCGTTCCTCGACCTGTACTCGCAGTTCGACCCCGACACCACGGGTGGTGCGATGTTGCTCGGCCTCAATGGTGTGTGCATCATCTCGCACGGATCATCAAGTGCGCGAGCGATGGTGAACGGCATCAAGGTGGCGCGAGACATGGTGCAGGGCGACATCGTGGAAAAGATTCGTGCTGCGGTGGCGGTGAGCGCTACTTCGTGAGCGTCTCATCATGAACGAGTCGACACTCCGCGAGTGCGCCGAAGCCATCGGCCACGACTTTCGCGACATGTCATTGCTCAAACTTGCTCTGACGCATTCGTCGTATGCGGCTGAACACGATGGCGAACCGTCGAACGAGAGGTTGGAGTTTCTTGGCGATGCAGTGGTGGGTTTGGTGCTCGCCGACGAGATGTACCGACGGCACGCCACGTTCGATGAGGGCGTGCTCACCGACCTGCGCAAGAGCGTGGTGAACGCAGAAGCGCTCGCCATTGCCGCGAGGCGCATGGGTATCGGTCGCTTCATCCGGTTGGGTCGCGGTGAGGAAGCTGGCGGCGGTGCCGACAAAACCTCGATCCTGGCGAATGCGTTCGAAGCGGTGATCGGTGCGGTGTTTCTCGACGCCGGCACCCAAGTGGCACACCAGTTGTCGCTGCGATTGTTGGCACCGGAGATCGCGGGTGCGGTGCCGGGGCTCAAGTACTTGGATCCAAAGACACAGTTGCAGGAGCTTGCCGCCGAACACGAACTGCCGGCGCCCGTCTATGAACTGCGTGATGAAGGCCCCGACCACGACAAGGTGTTCTTTGCCGAGGTGCACGTAGGAGGTCGTCGTCACGGATCGGGGAGTGGTCGCACGAAGAAGGCCGCCGAGCAGCAGGCCGCAGCCGAAGCGATCGATTCGTTGCGCGCTAGCCGTACCTGATCGGCAGATCACCGGGTGAGTCGCCGTGCCTGAGTTGCCCGAAGTGGAGACGGTTCGTCGCGGCATCGAGCGGCGCGCCGTCGGGCGAGTGATCGAACGCGTGGAGGTGTTTCGCGAGCGCACGGTGCGGCGTCAGGGTCGTGAAGCGATCATCGATGGTCTCACGGGTACTCGATTGGTGGCAGCGCGTCGGCGCGGGAAGTACTTGTTGTGCGATCTCGACTCGGGCGGCGTGCTGATGATGCATCTGCGAATGAGCGGACGAGTGTTGGTGGTGGATGCCGATACCGTCCGACCACCACATACCCATGTTGTGATGCACTTGTCTCCCGACGGGAACGGGTTGCGTCACGAGATGTGGTTCGTCGACCCACGGACGTTCGGCGAAGTAGTGGTATTCGACCGCGACGACGAAGACACGGTGGCCCCTGAACTGGCGCGACTCGGCCCCGACCCCATCGTCGATGGTTTGGATGAAGCAACGCTCGCCGAGATCCTGCGGGGCCGCCGCGGCAACCTCAAGGCGCTTCTGCTCGATCAACACCGCATTGCCGGCATCGGCAACATCTATGCCGACGAGATCCTGCATCGCGCGCGACTTCGGCACGATCGCCTGCCCTCACGCTTGGACGCACCAACGCGCAAACGTCTCGTCGCGGCGATTCATTTCGTACTGCGTGATGCAGTGGACAAGGGCGGCAGCACGCTGGACGACACCCAATACGTGGGAATCGATGGCGAGCCCGGGTGGTTCCAAACCGAGCATCGGGTGTACGACCGTGCCGGCCAACGGTGCCTTACGTGTCGCAAAGCCAACATCGTGCGTCGCGTTGTGGCAGGACGCTCCACGTGCTTTTGTCCCCGTTGCCAGCATTGAGGCGCCCCTCCACGCCACGAACTACTGTTTTCGGAGATGTTTCTCAAGTCCTTGACCATGAAGGGGTTCAAGTCGTTCGCCGACTCGACCACCATGGAACTCGAGCCCGGGGTCACCGTAGTGGTGGGCCCCAACGGCTCCGGCAAGAGCAACGTGGTCGACGCCATCGCGTGGGTGCTCGGAGCCCAGGCTCCATCGTCGGTGCGCAGCCAAAAGATGGACGACGTCATCTTTGCCGGTACTGCCAAGCGCCCCGCACTGGGTCGCGCCGAGGTGTCACTCACCATCGACAACTCCGCGGGGCTGTTGCCCATTGAATTCTCCGAAGTCACCGTCACCCGAACCCTGTTCCGTACGGGTGAGAGTGAATACGCCATCAACGGCGTGAACTGCCGCCTGCTCGACGTGCAGGAACTGTTGTCCGATGCGGGTGTTGGTCGTCAGCAACACGTGATCGTGAGCCAAGGACAGATCGACGCCGTGTTGAACGCGCGACCAGAAGATCGCCGTTCCATCATCGAAGAAGCATCCGGTGTGTTGAAGCACCGCAAACGAAAAGAGAAGGCCGAACGTCGTTTGGAGAGTACCGAAGCAAACCTCATGCGAGCACAAGACCTGCTGCGCGAGGTTCGCCGTCAGTTGAAGCCACTCGAACGTCAGGCCGATGCCGCACGTCGACACGGTGCACTCGTCGCCGAGTTGCGCACCCTGCGACTGCATGTTGCTGGTCGCGAGATTGGTGGCTTGCAGGCACGCCTGCAAGCACTCGCCGAGCAGAAGGCGACAGGTGACGCAGCAGAGAACGAATTGCGTGCCCGACTGTCGGCGCTGGATGCTGCGGTGATGTCGGACGAGGCAGATTTGTCGGCACGCGGTGACAGCACCATCAACGACGAACTGGTGAGAGTGGAGAACCTCCGCGGTCGTGCCCGCGGACTGGTGCAGGTGTTGGCCGAGCGTCGTCGCTCGATGGAGCGTGAACGCGGCCAGGTGATGGACTCCGGTGTCGAGGCACAGCTGGAAGGCGAAGCCGCCACCGTGCGTCAGCAACTCGAGGAGGTTGCACAGGAGCTACGCGAGCTCACCGCCAAGGCCTCGAGTGGCGTGGCGGTCGCCGAACTTGCCAAGGCTCAGGCGCACACTGCCGACGCCCAGCGCGCCTTGGATGAGGCAATCGTTGCGCACGGCGCGGTGTCGAGTGCAGCTGCGGCTGCAGCTGCCCGAGTGGAAGCGCTACAAGCGTCGATCGATGCACAGGCACTCAGCACCAAGACACTCCACGAAGCTGCCGGCAGTGTCGGCACGTTGCTCGATCTCATCGACATCGACGACGAATGGCGCTCCGCCGTGCAAGCGGCACTGGGTGAGTCGATCGCGGCCGTGGTCATCGACGACACCAGCAATGCCCGAGCGGCACTCGCGCACCTGCGCGCCACCAAGAACCCCGGTGCGGTGTTGGCGCTCGATTCGCTGAACTCCGCAACCGTGAACCCATCGCGCGAGCTTCGCGCACACGTACGAGCCCGGGCCGGCGCCCACGAAAACGCCATCAATCACTTGCTGGATGTGTTGTTGTCGCGTGTGGCGTTGGCCGCATCGTTCGATGCCGCCGTCGA
>JBBANV010000018.1:0-1363 GCA_040401775.1 Ilumatobacteraceae bacterium | reverse complement strand
GCTGAGGCCGAACGTGGTGTGGCTCAGGCCCACGATGTGGAGGTTGCCGGGTTGGAACAGCGGGAGCGCCTGTTGCGCACACGCCTGGCCGACATCGAGGGTCGATTGGGTGGCGACTCCGAAGCACGTCGTGATGCCGCACGACGCACCCAACGCATCGATCAGGAACTGCAAAAACTCGCCGACGCGATGAAGGAAGTCGAGCGCATCGTGAACGTGCTCAACGGTCGCCAGCGCGACTTGCACGAGTTGCGCGCGCGTCAAAGCACGGAGATGCGCGAGATTTCGCGTCGCCTCGACGAGGCACGCAAGGAACGTCAAGCCAACGAGAAGTCCCTCGAAGAACGGCGCGAACTTGGTCGCCGTGTTGAGCTGGAGCAGGGCGAGGTTCGTGTGCGACTCGAAGCGGCAATCGACACGCTCCGTCGTGAGCTCGAAGTTGAACCGCAGGTTGCCATCGACACACCGGCACCCGAACTGCCCGATGGGATGACACCGATTCTCAAGGTGCGCGAGCTCGAACGCGAATTGCGAATCATGGGCCCGATCAATCCGCTGGCCCTGGAGGAATTTGAAGCGCTGCAACAACGCAACACGTTCCTGGAAGAACAGCTCGAAGACGTGAAGAATTCGCGTCGCGAATTGGTGAAGGTCATCAAGCAGGTGGACTTGGAGATTCAGCAAACGTTTGCCGCCGCGTACTCCGACGTGCGCGACAACTTTGCGAAGTTGTTTGCTTCGCTCTTCCCGGGTGGTACCGGTCGTCTCGTGCTCACCATGCCCGACGATTTGCTCAACACGGGCATCGAGGTGGAAGCCAAGCCCGGCGGCAAGAACGTGAAGAAGTTGTCGCTCCTCTCGGGTGGTGAGCGTGCGCTCACCGCATTGGCGTTCTTGTTCGCAGTGTTCCGCAGTCGTCCGTCGCCGTTCTATGTGATGGACGAAGTTGAAGCAGCGCTCGACGACGTGAACCTGCACCGTTTCTTGGGTCTCATTCAAGAGTTCCGTCAGGAAGCCCAGTTGCTCATCGTCAGTCACCAGAAGCGAACGATGGAAGCAGGCGACAGTCTGCTCGGCGTCACCATGCAACCCGGCGGTTCGTCGCGCGTGGTGGTGGAGCGCGTGGCCGCCAAGTCGGCGTGAACGACCTTTGGCTCTACGTCGCCATCGCGGCGACGATTCTTCTCGTCGGCGGTGGAGTCGTCGTGGCGCGACGTTCGCGCCGCGGCATACCCTCAGCGCCAGCAGCGCCGCCTGCACCGGCTGCCACGACACCGGCTGTCGTTGAGACTCCACCTGCTCCCGCTACCGCGCCGCCGAGCTTCCGCGACCGTCTCTCGCGGGCGCGAGGTGTGTTCGCCAG
>JBBANV010000017.1:21421-26823 GCA_040401775.1 Ilumatobacteraceae bacterium | reverse complement strand
TATCGACTTGGTGTCGGGCCGCGCTGACCTTGGTACTTGGATCCACTCGCACCCGAACCGTACGGCTTGTCGGCCGGAGTGGTCATGGTCATGAAACTCACCTGACCGATCTTCATTCCCGGATAGATGGTGATCGGCAGATTTGCGACGTTCGACAACTCCAACGTGATGTGTCCATCGAACCCGGCATCGATGAATCCTGCGGTGGAGTGAATGAGCAAACCGAGGCGACCAAGTGAACTCTTGCCTTCGACGCGAGCAACGAGATCGTTGGCGATGGCCACGCGTTCGAGTGTGGAACCCAGGACGAATTCACCCGGATGCAATACGAAAGCTTCGTCGGGTTTCATTTCCACCAACTCGGTGAGATCCGCCAACTCCTTCTTTACATCAATGACCGCATGCGAATGGTTACGAAACACCCGAAAGAGATTGGACACCTTCACGTCGATGGATGACGGCTGAAGACAGCCCTCATCCAATGGGTCGATGACGATGCGACCTGCGGACAAGGCTTCGCGAATGGATCGGTCGGAGAGAATCACCGTCCACGAACCCTAGTGAATTGGTACGATTTCGGTGTCGCGGGTGTAGTTCAATGGCAGAACATCAGCTTCCCAAGTTGAGAACGCGGGTTCGATTCCCGTCACCCGCTCCACTCAGCCGCCAACGACGAGCGTAAAGAGCGCCCAGAGCGAGGCCACCAAGCCAAGTGCTGCCATGGCAAGGCTTCGCGCCTTGGGTGCGTGCGTGAGTTCACCGTCCTCGCGTGGCGCTTCGCGGGGCTTGAACACCGCTGCCACGTTCCCGACGAACATGGCACCACCGAATGCCAACAACAGCCACGCCAGGAGATCTTCACCGAGAAACATGGACTAGATGCTCGTGGTGGTGCTCTCGAAGAAGTTCTCGAATCGGGTGAACGGCTCGATCCACGCAAGTTTCACCGTGTCGGTGCGACCAGCGCGATGCTTGGCGACGATCAGATCGGCAGTACCTCGGGCGGCTGCAGTGTCGCCGGCGGCCTCGCCTCGATAGATGAACATCACCACGTCGGCGTCCTGCTCGATGGCACCCGACTCGCGCAGGTCGGAAAGATTCGGGCGCTTGTCGCCACGGTTCTCCAAGTTGCGGCTCAACTGACTGAGTGCGACGATCGGTACGTTGAATTCACGAGCCATCAACTTCAGGTTGCGGCTGATGTCGCTCACTTCTTGTTGACGATTCTCCACCTTGGCTTCGCCACCCATCAGCTGCAGGTAGTCGATCACGATGAGGCCGAGGTCGCCCTTGGAAAGACGCACTCGGCGTGCACGGGCACGCATCGATCCGATCGATGTCGAGGGTGAATCATCGATGATGAGCGGAATGTCGAGTCGCCCTATCGCTCGACCGATCTCTTGCCATTGTTTCTCGGTGGGGGTTGCCCCGCGCAGCACCTCCGACGGCACGCTCGCCTCGCTGGCCAAGACACGTTGCGACAGTTCGTGGGCACTCATTTCCAAACTGAAGAAGATCACCGGCCGCATGGTGTGACGCGCGACGTTCACTGCCATGTTGAGCGCCAAGGCGCTCTTGCCCATTCCTGGTCGCGCACCAATGACGTTCAAGGCACCCGGCTGCAAGCCGAGCAGAATCTCGTCGAGTTTGCGGAACCCAGTGGGGATACCGATCATCGCTCCCGGGTTGTTCCAGCGTTCCTCGATCTTCTCCAACGACTCCTCGAGCAGTGGTGACAGTTCGTGAGCCCCTTCGTTGACGTTGCCTGCCGACACGTCGTAGATACGACTCTCCGCTTCGTCGAGAGCTCGATCGACGTCGGCAGGCTCGCTGTACGCAATTTCGGCAATGGCAGCCGCAGCAGAAATGACGCGGCGCAGTTTTGCCGCATCGCGAACGATCTTTGCGTAGCGCTCGGCGCTGGAGATTGCGGGAGTTGCGTTTTGCAAACGCACCAAGGCATCGAGACCGCCGATTCCTTCGAGGAGTGCTGCACGACGCAACTCTTCGCCCACGGTGACGGGGTCGACGGGTTCACCCGACACACTGAGTGATCGGACTGCATCAAAGATGTGACGATGTGCAGGTTTGTAGAAGTCCTCTGCAACAACCCCTCGCTCCAGCACGATGGCGATGGCGTCCTCGGACAGCATCATTGCGCCAAGCAGCGACGCCTCTGCATCCACGTTGTGCGGCGGGATGCGTTGCGAAGATCGCTCATCGGTCATTGTCACGCCTCTACCTTCGTCGCTGATACCTGTTGATCACAAGGGGAACAACCCTGTGATTCTTCTGTGCACAACTTGAGGGATTCCTGGGAACTGGCTGTGGTCAAGTTGTGGATAACTCGTTTACGCCGACCGTACCTCTACGGTGAGCGTTCCCCGTACATCGGCATAGAGCATGACCGTGACCTTGTGGGTCCCCAGATCACGAATCGGAGTGGGAATCTCCACGTGCTTGCGGTCGATCACCACATGAAACTGTTGCTCCACTGCAGCAACGAGGTCGCTCGCGGTCACCGAACCGAACAACTTGCCGGTGGCACCCGCTTTGGCGGTGACCACCAACGGTGTTTCGGCAAACAGTGCAGCAATGCCACGTGCCGAGTCCTTGTCGGCAGCCTCCCGCAGATCGCGAGAACGCTTCAATGTTTCAGCTTGGGCGACGGCGCCTTCCGTCGCCTCCACCGCCAATCCGTTGGGAATCAAGTAGTTGCGCGCATGACCCGACGACACGGTGACGATGTCACCACGACGCCCAATGCCCTTCACGTCGCGGCGCAACAGCACCTTCACGAATCAGCCCTCGCTGGGTGCGGCAGTTGCAGCACTGCTCGGAGCTGCAGCTTCTGGTGCATCGATTGCGTCGGGCACGTTCTCGTAGCGCTCGACCACCTCGCGACTGATGCCGCCGCGTGACTCGTCACGGTCGTCGTCACGATTACGTGGTCCGCGAAGGCCGGCAACGCGCTTGGTGTAGGGCAACAGCGCCATTTCACGAGCGTTCTTCACCGCAGTGGCGATGTCTCGTTGCTGCTGAACATCGGCACCCGTCATACGACGAGCCTTCAACTTGGAACGGTCGCTCATGAAGCGCTGCAGCAGGTTGATGTCCTTGTAGTCGATGTACACGATGCGCTCGGGGTTGAGCGGGTTCGGCTTCTTCTTGTATCGGCGCTGCAACAACTTGGCGGCGCGAAGTTTGTTCTTTTTGCTTGTCATGGATGGTGTCCTTCGTGATCAGTGATGGGTTGATGGATTCAGAATGGCTCTTCGCCCTCGAAGGGGCTTGCTTCGCCTGACGGACTGGTGCCGCCGCCGGACTTCTTGCCGGCGCCGTCTTGACGAGGAGTGCGCTCCACTTGGGCAGTGGCCCAGCGGAGGCTTGGTCCGAGTTCGTCGGCGATGACGTCGATGGCGGTGCGCTTGTCACCTTCGCGGGTGGTGTATTCGCGTTGTTCGAGTCGTCCGGTCACCACGATGCGGGCACCCTTGGACAATGACGCGGCAGCGTTTTCCCCGAGTTGACCCCACGCCGTGATGTTGAAGTAGGAGGTCTGCTCCTGCCACTCGCCGTTGACCTGGTAGCGACGACCGACCGCGATACCAAACGACGCGACTGCGCGACCATTGGCGGTGAATCGCAACTCGGGATCGCGGGTGAGGTTTCCGACGAGAGTGATGGTGTTGTCTGGCATACGTGCTCCTTGATGGGACGAGTTACTTGCTGGCACCAGCGGGCAGCATGCCGCGCTTCTGTGCTTCGTGATCGGGAAGACGCAGCAACTTGTGTCGCAACACATCATCGGACAAGCGCAGCGTTCGCTCGACCTCGTCGAGCATGCCGCCTTCGGCCATGAGGTTGAAGATGGCGTAGTAGCCATCGTTCTGCTTCTTGATCGGGTAGGCCAAACGACGTCGACCCCACCAATCCGGTGTTCCGTGCACGGAACCTCCGACGCTCGACACGGACTTGGTGATGGAGTTCACCCAACCGTGTGCGGTGTTTTCGTCCAGCGCTCCGCTGACGATCACCATTAACTCATATGGACGCATGTATGACTCCCTTCGGACACGACCCGTTGGACCGTGGCCCCGTGAGGGGCAGGGTGGATAGGAACATTGAGCGTACCGTCACCTCTTCACCGTGCCACAGGGCTGTCACACGGTGCCTGCGCCTAGTGGTGTGCCGCCGACTTCACGGATGGTCGTGGAACTTTTGACATCTGGGGCCGAGCCCGTCGCCCGCCATGTCGCCGACGACCGCCATACGGCGTGGCCGAGAGCAGATGATTCCAACGACACGACAAACACACTTCGACGGCGTACCCCGTGAAGTGCTCTGATCGCACATCTGCTTCGTGCAACTGTCGTGCCGAGGTAACGCACTTGCCTGCTCTCGGTAGCCGAGGTCCGAACAAGTAGGTCACGTTACGAAGTTCGTGCTGACCACACACCGGACACGCGGTGCGGCGCGGTACTCCGTGGTGTTGGGCAGCGAACACCAAGTCAACGCTCGCATCGCACGCATCGTGGCGGGGTACGTCGCCTGCATGTACACGCGCAAGGTATGCGCGACGCATCATCCGAAAATCGATCGTGGCATCGTGCGAAGAACGTCCGCGTTTGGTCACGGGCTTACCGTAGTTGGACTACGACGAGTGTTGCGTAGCCCACCATGCATCAAGACGTCGGCGAATCTCGCCGTCGCCGAGCAATCCTTCGTCAAGGCGAAGCTCCATCAGAAAATCCATTGCCTTGCCGACAATTGGTCCGGGCTCGACGCCCAGATGTTGCATCACTGCCACACCATCCATCTCCGGGCGTAACGCGGCAAGTTCTTCCTTTTGTGCCAGTTCGTTGATGCGGCCCTCGAGTTCGTTCATACGCACGTTCAATGCATCCACCTTGCGTTCGCTTCGTGTGGTGCAGTCGCAACGAACGAGCACGTTCAATTCGGTGAGCACATCGCCGGCGTCGCGCACGTAGCGACGTACAGCGGAATCGGTCCAGCCCATCTGATAGGTGTGGAAGCGACCGCTCAAGAAGACGAGTTCGGACACCTTGCGAATGTCGTCGTTGGAGTAGTGCATCTCGCGCATACGCTTGCGCGTCATCTTGGCGCCGACCACCTCGTGGTGGTAGAACGTCATGCCCTTGCCGGGCAACACTTTTCGTGTGCGTGGCTTGCCAATGTCGTGATACAGGGCAGCCAACCGCGTAATGCGGAAGTCCCCCGGCATGTCGGGTTGCACGTTCTGTACCACGGCGAACGTATGAGTGAGTACGTCCTTGTGCCGGTGGATTGGATCTTGCTCCAAGGAAAGGGCCGACAACTCGGGCAGGAATCGATCGGCGAGACCCGTCTCCACCGTGAATCGCAGCCCATTGGTGACGTCG
>JBBANV010000017.1:0-21321 GCA_040401775.1 Ilumatobacteraceae bacterium | reverse complement strand
CACCTCCGGCTTGCGTGAGTCCGGTGAATACGCCTCGGCGCGATGCGTGGTGATCTCCAACGAACGCTTCCCGCGCAGGGCCGCAATGGTGCCGAACCGTTCGCCTTGGGTCCACAGTGAATCCACCACACTTGACAGGAGCGACTTCACGACATCGGGCCGAGCATCGGTGGTGAAGTCGAAGTCCAGATCGTCGGTATCGCGACCCAACATGAGGTCGCGCACGGTGCCACCGACGATGTACAGACGGTGACCGGCTTTTGCGAACACCTCGGTGATGGGTGCGAGCTCGGCAATCACTGCATTGAAACGCGCAGGTTGCACGAACTACAGGTTACGGAACGCCAGCGCCACTAGCGTTCGAGTGTGTCGGCTGTGGTGACCGCACTGCGTGGAAACCGTCGCGGTGCCGAAGGCAAGATTCGCTCCATGTGCAGCGTGGTGTCGCTCGGCGATGTTGACACCTACCGAACCCCTGCCCTTTCCTCCACTGATGCGCTCTGGTTGAAAGACGAGGGTTTCACCGTCACCCAAACTCTGGTCGTGCTGCAACGATCCGGACGTGTGTCCACTCCCTCCGTTCCCACAGCGATGTGTCGCAATGAGACATCGCGTCACCTGCTGTCGCCCAAGCGCAAAGAGTTGCTGCGAGCACTACTGGCCATCGATGCGGCATCATTCCCCGCGCCCTGGAACCTTGACGCTCCGGCATTTCGACACGCCTGTCGTGCAACCGGGGAGCACCGGGTGGTAATTGCCAACGACGACATCGCGACGTCACCCATCGGATACGCAATCGTTGGTCGAGTAGGGATTCGCTCCTACCTGCAGCGGCTTGCTGTCGCTCCACATGCACGGCGACGTGGAGTTGCCCAGGCACTCATGCACAACGCCTCCCTCTGGGCAGACAGCCGCGGAGCCACGACGATGCTGGTGAACACCGAGCCCACCAACGCTGCAGCACTTGCGTTGTATCGATCGCTTGGCTTTGACATGCTTCCTGATTCGTTCGTCGTGATGGAGCGTGCGGTCAATGTCGCACCTGAGGTGTCGGCCTGATGCGTCGCAACCAGCTCGGGGTGTGTCGACGAGTCCTGCTCGCCGTCACCGCGGTGGCTTCGACCGTGGTGACGACCGAGAGCGTCACGCGTGCTGCCGACTTTCGCCTCGGTGTGGTGAACAGCACGTTTGTTGCTCGTATTGGGGACCGAATCATCATCAATGCATTTCCCCCGGGCGACCCCGCGCTGAGTGGGGCATTGATCGATCCTTCGGCCAGCGCGGTCGCCAGCGTGAGCACCCCCATCAACGAACGACAGGATGTGTTGTCCATCGTTGCTGGCGAGGACTTCGAAGTTGAAGCCACCACCCTGTTGCGTGGTCCGGTGTTTCGTGCCGTTCAACTGAATTCCCAGGCAGCGTTCCAAGTCTCCATTCCAACGAGTGCCGGCAACCAACGAACGTCACTTCGACTTTCGGGGGACGGTCTCCGTGCCATTCGTTTGACCATCACGTACGGTGCCGGAACCACCGCTCAACTCACCACGTTCATCAATGTGGTGTCGTCCACCAGCATGAACGCACTCCCCGTCACCTTCGTGGCGTACATCGATGGTGCTCCGACATTGCAACCCGATGGCACTACCACCGTGTCCGATTCCACGCGTGAGCAGTTGCGTGACTTACGTGATCTCCTTCAGCGCAAACCTCCGACCGTGGCGATCGCGGTTCGACTGCGACCTGAACTACTCAACGGATTGTCTCGCTCGTCCGACGAAGATCGAGAGCTGTTGCGTGCCATCTCTGCCCAGTTGCCGAGCAACGACTCGCTCGTAAGCACGTTCCGACCCCTTGATGTGGCGTCGTATGCAGCTGCCGGCTTGAAGTCCAACTTCGAAGCGCAACTCCTTCGCGGCGAAGCAATCCTCGACGCCTCCGACGACGCGAAGTTGTCAACGCGCACCATGTGGCTCTCGGGTGACGTCATTGACGCACCAAGCATCGACTTCCTGCGCTCGTTGGGTATCACCAACGTGATTGCCGTAGGAGACGCAGTCGGAGCGTTTGGCGCCGACACCGACCCCAATCGACCATATGCCTTGCGTTCGGAGAGCAAAGGTGTGGTGCTCAACATGGCCGACCCCAGGTATTCACAGCTTCTCGAGAGCCCGATCGGCACGGCATACGAATCGGCCACGGCAATCGCTGCCGAGCTCATTGCACATCGAAATGAGTTGTCGCGGTCGCTGGTGGGTTCCGCGGCTTTGCGCGCCAGACACGTGATGTTGGCGAGTACCTCCGGCATTCCGCCAGAACCGCCCGTTGCGGCGATTCTGCTTCGCCACCTACGCAACTCACCACAGATTGCCCTCACACGACTCGCCGACTTGCCGTCAACACTCGAGGGTCTTGCCCGCCTTGCACCCCCCACCGCAACTCTCGTCGATGTCGCAACCATCCAGGCACGAACGAATCAGGCACTTGCATCGGTGGAGTCGGTTCGTGACGTGTTGATCACCAACGACGGTCTCGTCGATCGTTGGGTGGAGCTCATCGATGTTGCCAACGACACCTCGCTTGCCGACGCACAACGTGATGCCTACCTCAATGGTGTGCTCGCGCAAGTGGCATCGGCGCGAAACGCGGTGACGTTGCCGGCTCGCTCATTCACGTTCGGTAGTCGGGAAAGCGAACTTCGAATTCCCCTCGTGAATCAGAGTGGATTCGCCGTGTCACTACGCCTGCAAGTCACGAGTCCAACGGGGAAGATGTCGTTCACACCTGAAACCCTGGACGTGATCGTTCCTGCGGGTGAGCAACAAGAGATCGTCATTGCTGCCACTGCGCGTGCCAACGGTCTCATCCCCGTGGAGGTCACGTTGCTGAGCCCAACCGGCACCGTTCTGGATGTGGCACAGGTTCGCGTTCGGGTGAACGCCATCGCCGGTCTGGGCCGTGGCGTGAGCGCGGTGTTCTTGGTGCTCTTGGCTACCTGGTGGATCATCCACAGCCGACGCGCCCACAAGAAGAAAACGACCCGGCAGCACCCCGCACTACGCTCGCAGTCATGACCGTACGCATCGTTACCGACTCCGCCTGCGACCTGCCACAACCGCTGGTCGACGAACTGGGCATCACCCTCGTTCCGCTCACCTTCAGCTTTGGCAACGAAGAATTCACCGACCGCATCTCACTCACCACCAGCGAGTTTTGGGCTCGATGCTCGGCAAGCCCGGTACTGCCACAAACTGCTGCACCGTCCCCCGGCAAATTTGCCGAAGCTTTCACCAAACTGGCCAAGGAAGGTGCCAGTGCGATCTTGGTGGTCACATTGTCGGCGGAGCTCTCCGCCACCAAACAGGCCGCCGAACAAGGTGCCCAAGCTGCTGGCCTCAGCATCCCGATTCGTATCGTCGACAGTCGCTCTGCATCCATGGGTGAAGGCATCAATGTGGTGGCTGCCGCCCGCCTTGCACGAGGTGGCATGGGAGTGGATGACCTCGCTCGTGCCGTGACCGACTTGGCGGGGCGCACCCGCGTGTGGGGTGCCCTCGACACGCTGGAGAACTTGAAGAAAAACGGCAGGATCGGTGGCGCCAAGGCCCTGCTCGCTTCGGCTCTGGCCATCAAGCCGATCATCACCGTGGACGACGGCAAGGTCGCCGAAGGTGGCAAGGAACGCACGCGTCGAAAGGCCCTGGCATTCGTCGTCGAGAAATTCCGAGCCGCGGGAAAGGTGTCGAATGTGGCCGTGCTACATGCACAGTGCTCCGACGTTGACGACTTCGTTGCCCAACTTCGTGAAACGTACTCTGGCGAAATCATCGTTGGTGACATTGGATCGGTGATTGGTTCACACACCGGCCCGGGAACCATCGGCGTCACGTTCCACGTGGAGTAATTCCACCATCTGCGGGGCGCGCAGAACTAGCGTCTGCCCTCAGTCATGTCCGCTGCTGAACTCGAACCAGGGTTCATTGGCGACCGCTACCGACTCGAACGTCTCATTGCTCGTGGTGGAATGGCCGAGGTATGGCTCGGGCACGACACGTTTCTTGACCGACAAGTCGCCATAAAGGTCCTGAAACGCCATATCGCGCGCGATGAAACCGCCATCGAGCGATTCCGTCGCGAAGCCTTGGCGTGTGCTGGATTGAATCACCCCAACATCGTTGCGGTGTACGACTCGTTCGCCCATGACGGGTTCCAGGTTGTGGTCATGCAGTACGTGCAGGGTCGCAGTCTTCGTGACTTGCTCGACAAAAAGAAAAAACTCACACCCGGTTTGTCGATCATGATGGGTGCGGCAATCGCCGCGGCGTTGGATGCCACTCATCAACACGGATACATCCATCGCGACGTGAAGCCCGGAAACATCCTGGTTCGTCCCGATGGGCACTTCTTGTTGGCTGACTTCGGTATTGCAAAGGCAATCAACCCCACCGAGGGAAGCGACCTCACCAGCGACAACATCATGATGGGTACTGCGAAGTATTTGTCACCTGAAATCGTGCGCGGCAAGCCGCTGGACGGACGAGCCGACCTGTACAGCCTTGGATTGGTGTTGTACGAGTGCTTGTCCGGACGAGTGCCATTTCTCAGCGATAACGACGCCGATACGGCTCTCGCTCGACTGCAGCGCGAACCCACGGACCTGGGTCACCTGCGTCCCACGCTGTCGCCCCGCCTCGTACGAGTGGTGCACAAGCTCTTGGCACGCAATCCTGATCACCGATATCAAACCGGAGAGGCCACTCGTCTTGCGTTGTTGGAGGCACTGCGCGATCAGCGTGACGACCACACCACATTGACTCCCCCGTCGGGACAACGTGTGGTGTTGGAACGCAGCACTGCAACTACACGCCCCAGCGAACGAAAGCGACAGCGGACTGGGTCGCGAGTTGCGTTGGGCGGAATGTGGCGCAGCACCACGGCACGGTTGTTGCTTGCCACGCTCGTTCTGACGGGCCTGGTCATCACCGCGGTGTTGCGTACCCGTGACCCCGACAATGTCGCCGTGCCCGAAGCAACCGTGGCCGAAGTGGTGACGCCGGCTGCTTCCGGCCCTGCCACGATCTCTGCGATCAACTCATTCGACCCCAATGGTGACGATGGCGTGGAGAATGAGGAAATCATCGGCGCTCTCGTCGACAAGAATCCGCAGTCGTCCTGGGCAACTTCGTGTTATGCCGACAAATTCTTCGGTGCCAAGGAACGAGTTGGTGTACTCGTAACCCTGAGTGGCGCTGGTACGGGAATGTTGCGGGTGAACTTTGCCGATGGTCCGGTGGGTGCCGAGATTTACGGCACCGCCACCACACCACCTTCGGGTTTTGATGGTTGGGGCGCTCCACTGGCCAAGGAATACAGGACGCGCGGAGAAATCGTGAAGTTCTCGGTGACTGCACCAGTGACACATCTCCTCATCGTGTTGACCGAAGTTGGCAAGAGCGCCGCATGCAGCACGACGAATCCCTACCAGGGTCGCATCAACGAGGTTGCGTTCATCCCCGCATAATTTCATCGAGCATTAGCCTGACTTCGTGGTCGGCAACCCGCTTCGTGATCCCGAGTTTCCGCGGAAAACCGTCGACCTCATTGATCGTGTCGTTGGCGCCGTACGTGATCGCACCACACGACCGTTGGTGGCCATCACGCGCGGCATCGTGTTCGGTTCGCTCATTGCCGTGGTGTCGATTGCACTCATCACCATTGCGTTGATCGCCGTCATGCGCGGAACGCAGGAGTTGTTCGAATTGGTGCTCAGTGAGCGTCGCGCCGTTTGGGCGTCGTACTTCGTGGTTGGTGGAGCGTTTATCCTCGTGGGAGCATTCCTCCTACGTGCCAGGCATTCCGCCGAGAAAGAGAACTCATGACCACCCACCCGCATCGACAAGTCATCATCATTGGTTCGGGTCCTGCAGGGCTCACCGCGGCGGTGTACGTAGCGCGTGCATCGCTTGCTCCCCTCGTCATCGAGGGAGAACCATCATCCACATCCGATCAACCTGGTGGACAGTTGATGTTGACCACCGAAGTGGAAAACTTTCCGGGCTTTCCTGAAGGCGTGCAGGGCCCGGAATTGATGCAACGCATGCGTGATCAGGCGGCCCGCTTTGGTGCCGAATACCTCACCGAAAAGGCAACGAAAATCGACTTTTCCTCCCACCCTCGCCGGGTCTGGGTGCGTGACGATGAGTACACCGCCGACGTCGTCATCGTGAGCACCGGGGCACGTTCGCTGATGCTCGGACTCCCCGACGAAACTCGGTTGATCGGCCATGGTGTGTCCACGTGTGCCACGTGCGATGGATTCTTCTTCCGTGGTCAAGAAATCGTGGTAGTTGGAGGCGGCGACTCCGCCATCGAAGAAGCGTCGTTTCTCACCAAATTCGCCTCAAAGGTCACCATCGTGCATCGTCGCGACAAATTCCGTGCATCAAAGATCATGCAAGAACGTGCATTTTCCAACCCGAAGATTTCGGTTCGTTGGAACTCGCAAGTCACTCGTCTCGTTGGCGACGCAAAGTTGACGGCAATCGAGCTCACCGACACCGTCACCGGCGCGACCGACACCATGAACGTGGGTGGGCTCTTCGTGGCCATCGGCCACCGACCCAACACGGACTTGTTTGCGGGTGTCCTGGACATGGATGACAACGGTTATCTCGTGACGCAACCCGGTTCGTCAAGAACGAACATCCCTGGTGTGTTTGCCTGTGGTGACGTGCAGGATCACACGTATCGACAAGCAATCACTGCAGCAGGATCTGGTTGCATGGCTGCGATCGATGCGGAGCGTTGGTTGGAGCACCACCACACCTCAGCCAACAAGTAGCGTGACGCTCATGTCCGGCAACGTCATCACCCTCACCACTGCAAACTTCGACGAAACGATTCGCTCGGCCACCACACCCGTCCTCGTCGACTTCTGGGCCGAATGGTGTGGTCCCTGCAAGCAGATCGACCCGGTGATTCGCGAGATTGCCACCGAACAAGCGGGCGCACTCACCGTGGCCAAACTCAATGTCGATGATCACGGTGACATTGCGATGCGTTTTCAGGTCATGAGCATCCCAACGATGATCGTGTTCAAGAATGGCGAAGCTGTCGAGCGACTGGTGGGTGCTCGTGGCAAAGCTGCGTTACTGCGCGACTTGGCTCAACACCTCAGCTAGACGTCCGCGTCGTTGGACAACGCCCATCGGTGGCATTTGCTCACATTCCCTGGCAGCGTCCTATATCCACAAGGCTTTCCCCAGCATTATCCACAGGTTGGGGACACCGTCAGGTAGACGGTGAGACTCCATCTCGCCGTGAGGGTGGCGTAGAGAACACTGCGGCAGTCGTCCGCCACACCCTAGGCATGGAGAATCGTGCGGGCGATTCGCTCTAGGTCGGCAAGATCGGCGAACTCAATCGACAATCGACCGCGCGTGGAACGAGTTGGCTCAGCGACTTCCACACGAGTGGACAGGTGCTCTGCAATGAGATGTGCAACTTCTGCCAAGGATGGGTCACTGGCTGTCTTGTGACGTGCACTCCCCGACTTCTTGCGAACTGATGTACCAGAAGTGGTAATTAATGCCTCCGTGGCGCGAACGGAGAGCCCGTCACGTACCACCTGTTGGGCGATGCGTTCTTGCTGAGCACGATCCGTCACGCTGAGCAGCACCTTGGCATGTCCAGCCGACAATCGTCGATCGGCAATCAGTTGTTGCACCGACGCAGGGAGTGCCAGCAGCCGAATGGAGTTGCTGATGGTGACTCGATTCTTCCCCACACGTGCCGCAAGTTGATCGTGCGTCAAGCGAAAATCTTCCAAAAGCTGTTGGTAGGCGGCGGCTTCTTCGAGTGGTCCAAGATCTTCGCGGTGCACGTTCTCAATCAGTGCCTGTTCCGCAGAACCCGCATCACTCGTGTCGCGCACGATCACCGGTACCTGTGTGAGTCCGGCTCGTTGTGCTGCCTTCAGGCGCCGCTCACCGGCAATGAGTTGATACGACCCCGGCCTTAGCGTGCGAACCAGGAGTGGCTGCAACACGCCCACTGCGCGAATGGACGCTGCAAGTTCACTGAGCGTGTCGTCGTCAAAATGTGTGCGCGGCTGATGCGGGTTCACCTCAATGGCCGCCACCGCTACCTCCACGAGCCCACCTGTGACGGGTGGCACACCTCCCCCGCTGGGAATCAATGATCCAAGTCCTTTGCCCGATTTAAGCCCGGCCATTGACTACCTCCTGTGCAGCTGCCAGATATGCCTTGGCCCCAACACCCGTGGGGTCAAGTACCACCACGGGTTGTCCGTGACTGGGGGACTCGGCAATCTTGACGGTTCGTGGAATGACCGTTTGCAGTACTTTGTCACCAAAGTGTTGCCGAACCTCGCGTACGACGTCGGACGAGAGTTTGGTGCGATTATCGAACATCTGACACAGGATGGTGCTCACCTGCAAGGTGGGATTGAGGTTCTTGTTCACCAGTTCGATGTTTCGCAAGAGCTGAGCAAGGCCTTCAAGGGCGTAATACTCGCACTGCACGGGCACCAATACCTCCGCGGCTGCTGTCAGGGCGTTGACCGTGAGGAGCCCCAGTGAAGGCGGACAGTCAATGAACACATACTGATATTCGTTTGCCACACGTTCAATGGCCTTACGGAGACGGGTTTCGCGGCCCATCATTGGCACCAACTCAATCTCCGCACCGGCCAAGTCAAGGTTTGCTGGAACCACGAAAAGCCCGGGAACCGCGCTCGCCTGCACCACATCCTCAATCGGAGTTTCGTGCAACAACACGTCATACACGCTGCCGTTCAACGAACGAATGTCGATGCCAAGTCCGGTGGAGGCGTTGCCTTGAGGATCGAGATCCACCACGAGTACACGATGGCCAAGTAAGGCGATGCTGGCGGACAGGTTGACCACCGACGTGGTCTTTCCCACGCCACCTTTTTGGTTGGCGACGGCCACAACTCGAGGTGTTGGGGAGTTCACACCTCCACCGTACCTCAGGGGTGTGTCGTTCCCCCGGGATTGCGAGGGGACGCCCCTCGCTGTTGTTCCACGTGGAACCGAACGACTGATCCACGGCGCTCGGGGGGGCTCATTCCCAGTGACTGCACCCAGTCGATCTCCCACCGAGAGCCCATTTCCACAGGCGGCTCACTAATAATCACCCAGCCACCTGGTCGAACCAATCGCCCCGCAATCGGTAATGTCACCCCAGGCTCGCCAAATCCACGTGCGACCACGACATCCTGCGTGGCAGCCCATACCGGATCTCGGCTCAACTGATCGGCATCAGCTTCCAGTACCGCAACACGGGGCTCCCAACCCAGTGCCGTGACTGCCCGGCGCAGTGCATCCACCCGTTTGGCTCGACGATCCACCAACGTCACCGTGAGCAACGGTCGGTCCAATGCCACCACTAAACCAGGAATCCCTGCACCGGAGCCAAGGTCCATGACCGAGTGAATATCGTCGGGAATGGCGTCAACAAACGATCTGGCGTGCTGGATGACCTCGGCAATGGGGCGTGCGCCGAGTGCACCCTCGGCTTGTGCACGCTCGAGAATGCTGGTGAGCAGCACCTCTGCGTGTGGAGTTGACACGACCCCAGCGTAGGTGGGGACGTCTTACGGGTGGTGGTTAGGCCCCCGGAGCGCGTGAGACCACCACACGACGGAAGGGGTCATCGCCTTCGGAGTGTGTTACCACGCCGTCGACACCAGCCAAGGTGTCATGCACGATCTTGCGATCTGCAGAATTCATCGGCTCCAGGATTCGAGGAGTGCCCGTTTCCATGACGTCATTGGCAACTTTCATCGCAAAGCGACCCAAAGCATCCTTGCGGCGCTGTCGGTAGCCACCAACATCGACGCGCAAGCGTGTGTCGTGATCGCCAAGACGACGTTGGCTGACCACCCGAGTGATGTCTTGCAGTTGGGTGAGGGTCATGCCGCGCGCACCCACAAAGGTGGTGAGTTGCTCACCTTGTACGGAAATTTCGATGTCATCCCCCTCAATGGTGGACTCCACACGAGCGGGTAGCTCGGCTGCAGCAAACAGACCTTCAAGAAATGTGGTCGCAGCGTCACGCACCGTGGTTACTGGCACCTTGGGTGCGTCAGCTCGACGTGGTGCATCATCGTCGCCATCTCGCTCCGACACCGTTCGCTCTGTTCGACGAGCACGCTCGGGGCCCGAAGCATCCGACCGTTCACGACGACGATCTCCTCCACGATTGCGCTGACGTGAACGTCCTCCCCGGCGATCGTTGCGTTCTCCGCGCTCGCCACCACGTTCACGACGTGACGAATCCCGTGTTGACGTTGGTCGCACTCGTGCGCGAACGACTGCTTCGCCGCGCATACGTCCGAAAAGACCCGGCTTTGGCTCTTCGATGACCTCGATCTCTGCGTCCTCGGCGGCGACTCCGAGTTGGTCGAGTGCCATTGCTTTGGCATCTTCCATTGTTGCTGCGGTGATTGTTACCCATTCCATTGTGTGTGCTCCTTGTTGAGATGTGTGTGGGACAGTTCTGGTATTGCTGTTATCGCTGCGGTGGTTTTGGTCGCTTGGGTGGCGACTTTGCGCCCGGTGTTGGTGGTGTGGATGGTGTGTTCGGCTTGTTCTTTGGTGGGGTCACACGCTTGCTGGTGAAATCCTCTGTTTTGCCCGATTTTTCTTGCTTTCTTGACTTCTTGGTGTCGTCCTCTTTGAGTTCACGTGCTTTGGCACTGGCTTGTTGTGCTTGGCGACCGATCGAATCATCCGCGCCATAGAAGCGCTTCGTGATGTACGCCTGTTGACCGATTCGAACTCCTGCCTGAACGAAGTAATACACGATCAAACCGGTAGGGAGGATCACCTGAAACACGGCAAACACCACGGGCAGGTACTGCATGATCTTTTGTTGACTCGCCGACATGGTGGGACTCACGGTGCGGGACGCGACCATTCGCTGCTGAACGAAGTAGAGCAGCGCAAGTGCGGCAACGAGCCCTGCATAGATCAGACCCTGTGCAAAATTTTCGCGCATGACGGTGATGGGGGTGACGGCCAGATCCAAACCAATCGACCGCATCTCGTCTTTCCCAACGAGTGACTGGAACATCTCGGAGGACTCCGCCAAATGCTTTGGTGCAAATCCCGCATCGGGCGACGGGCGATAGGTGAGTCCGGTCAACAGACGGAACATCAAGATGAACACGGGCATCTGCGCCAACAACGGCAAGCAGGAGGCCAACGGATTCACCTTGTGCTCCTGGTACAGCTTCATCATCGCCTCATTGAGGCCTTGGCGATCACCTTTGTGCTCGATTTGCAATCGGCGTAATTCGGGCTGCAAACGTTGCATTTCCAACATGCCGCGGGTGCTCTTCAACGTGAGCGGGGTGATGACGAGCATCACGATGACCGCCATCACGCCGATGGCGATCGAGAAATCGTTGCTCCAGGAGTAAATCCACGCAATCAGCCAGCCGACGGCGTCAAAAATCGGATCGAACATCGGGCATCAGCCTTTCTCGTGGGGTCGATGGTGGAGCTGGTCGCAACAACCGTCAGTGTTGGGGACTGGGTCATATCCGGAGGGCCCAAAGGGTCGGCAACGACCCAACCGCCGAGCAGCCATCCAGCATCCACGCCATGGCCCGTAGTGAACAATGGCGTCGTGGGCATATGACGAACAGGTAGGGAAGAATCGGCACGGTGACAGGGCACCTTCGCGTTGACCCTGATACCACTCAATGGCTCGGAGCATGATGCGCTGAGTTTTCCCCATGCTGTGGATAACACGGTCCTGGTGTGTGACGGTGGTCACATTGACTCCAGGGTGGTGTTTGATGTGTGGCTGCCCTGATATTCAGCACGTGAGAGGCCGGCGGCGAGCACTCGATCAAGGGATATCCCCAGTTGTCCCCAACTGTTATCCACAGGCAGGTGGTCGATGCCGAGGAGATACCACCCATGTGGCAGGTGCTGGGCTCGTTCACGCATCAACTCACGAAGTTGACGGCGGACCCGATTGCGCACCACTGCGGTACCAATGCGTTTGGGAGTAGAAAAGGCCACTCGCACTCCACCGGCGGCGTCATCAATCACCATTCGCACGCTGAGTCCCTGGTCTCGAGACGCACGGGAGCCCGAAAAACGGGTGAATCCGAGACGTCGAGGAATGCGATCGATCACGCCGACAAACGGGCGCGACCCTTGGAGCGGCGCGACTTCAAGACGGCGCGACCAGCTCGGGTCTTCATCCGCTTGCGAAATCCGTGTTTCTTTGCACGACGACGCTTACTGGGTTGGAATGTACGTTTCACGCCTCTCTCCTGACGTCACTTTCAAGGCGATTGGAAGCAACGTCCTTCAGGCTAGGGCAGTGGAGGAACGCTCACAACGCGATCAACCAGAGACGAAACACCCACGATGTGATTTGCCATTTTGCCCCCTGTGGAAAACGTGCTACGTTGCCTCTCCCCGCGCCACGGGTTACCTGCGGCACACAGCAATCGAGAGTTACACCGATGGGATTCTCCACACCATGTGGGCTTCCCTGTGGACAAAGAAAGAGCACGCCATGAGCAACGACATCGCTGACACCACCGACCAACCCAACGCCTTGTGGGAACGAGCAGCGGCCGTATTGCGACAACAAGTGTCGGAGGCTGTCTGGTTCTCCACGTTCAGCGACATCGTCGTGGAACGTGAGCCCGTTGCCAAGGTGGGTGGCACGATGAGCCTCAAACTGCATGTGCCGAACGCCTTCGTACGTGATCGTGTCCTCACGCGTTACATGTCACTCGTGCGTGACGCACTCAACGAAGCTGGGGGAGCAGCCCACGACTTGAGCGTGGACGTTCGTACCATCGCGGCCGATCCCTCACCAACATCGGTGTTGTCTGCGGTGACGACACCTACCACCACTCCGACGAATGTTCCGGCAGTGAGCTCGAGAACTGGTCGGGGTGCTGCCATCGGACTCAACCCTCGGTACACGTTCGACACCTTCGTCAAAGGGGCATCCAACCAATTCGCACTTGCTGCAGCACAACGAGTGGCGGAAACGCCCGGTCGTTCCTACAACCCGCTCTTCATCTACGGGTCGGCGGGGCTTGGCAAAACACACTTGCTTCATGCCATCGGTTCCTACGTGCACGAGCATTATCCCAATTACGAAGTTCGTTATGTTTCCACCGAAACGTTCCTCAACGAATATGTCGATGGCATTCGCAACAACACCATCAGTGCGTTCAAACGGCGTTATCGCGAAGTTGACGTCTTGCTCATCGACGACATTCAATTCATGGAAGGCAAAGAGGGTTTGCAGGAGGAGTTCTTCCACACCTTCAATTCCTTGCATGGATCCAGCAAGCAGATCGTCATCTCCAGCGACCGCGTGCCTGATGCCATCCCCACGCTCGAAGATCGTTTGCGTGGACGATTCCGTTGGGGTCTCATCACCGACATTCAGCCACCCGATGTAGAAACCCGGCTGGCAATCCTGCGCAACAAGGCAGAACGCGAGCATCTGGACGCTGCACCGGAAGTGCTGGAGTTCATCGCCTCCAGCGTTACCACCAACATTCGTGAGCTCGAGGGTGCCCTCGTTCGAGTGGCTGCGTATGCCTCACTCAACAAGACCCACATTGATGTGGGTTTGGCCCGCGAACTCCTCGTCGATTTGGTGTCGCGACGCCCCGGCAAGCAGCGCAGTGACGAACAGCTCTTGACTGAAATTTGCGATTACCTCGGAGTCAGCGTGGAAGCCATCCGTGGTCGTAGCCGCCAACGGCCGATCGTGACTGCTCGACAAACCGCCATGTACGTCGTCCGGGAGCTCACCGACTTGTCCTACCCGGCAATTGCTCGTCTGTTCGGAGGTCGTGATCACACCACCGTGATTCATGCCGTGGAGAAAACCCAGCACGTCATGAAGGACCGACAACTGGTGTTCGACCAGGTCAACGAGTTGCTTCGGATGTTGAAGATTTCATGAGTACGGCGACGACTGTGAATACTCGGTGGACCGCCTGTGTACCGAGTGTTGACAAGGTGGGAGTTATCCAGAGGACGCAAACCACACGAGTGCAAGGTGTGCGCAGTGACATGATGCCTGTGGGTACCACACGCCTTGTCTACGCTGGGAAACATCACCTTCGTCCACAATCCACAGCACTTATTACTGTTATTAGCTTTCGTACATCCGCCCGTTGTAACCACCATCAGCGCAACACAGTGAGGATCCAACCGTGAAATTTCGAGTGGAACGTGAAGAATTCAACGAAGCTCTCGGCGATGTGAGTCGTATTGCGACGGCACGCACCACCGCCATGCCGGCCCTTGCCGGAGTGGAGCTTGCGGTCTCGGGCGAAACCCTGACGTTGTCGGCCACCGACAAAGAGATTTCAATCCAGGCAAAACTGGCGATCGGTGGACAAAACGACGGGATTGCCGTCCCAAGTGCACGGGTACTTACCGATCTGGTCCGTGGATTGCCCGACGGAAAGATTCACGTGGCGCTCGAAGGCGAGTCGTTGGTGGTGGAGGCAGCCCGCAACCGATCGTCGGTGCATTGTTATGCGGCATCCGACTTTCCGAAGATCATTCACGCCAGTGCGGCCGAAGGAACCGTTTCTGCCGAACTCTTTGGTGAAGCGTTGCGTCAGGTGGTGCGTGCAGCAAGTGCCGACTTGAGTCGCCTTGCTCTCACGGGAGTGCTCATTTCCAATCAAGCCGAAGGTCTCACCTTCGTTGCCACCGACAGTTACCGTCTAGCAGTACGACAAGTTGCAGGTACCGCACTTGCGGGCGAGAGCACCGTCATCATCCCTGCGCGGGCACTGGGTGAGTTGTCGCGTTTGATCAAGGACGCCAAGACCATCACCTATCGATTGGCAGCGGACCGGGCCACGTTCACCGTTGGCAACACCACGCTGTCCACGTCGTTGTTGGCGGTGCAATTCCCCAACTACAAGCAACTGATTCAGCCGACCTATCCAAACAAACTCGCTGTCAATCGCGAAGCGTTGCTCGATGCAGTCCGTCGCTCCAAGGTGTTTGCCCGCGACACCATTCCCGTACGCCTCACACAAACCGCAGGTTCACTCAAGTTGTCGGTGCACACCAATGACACCGGCGAAACCATCGAAGAACTCGACGCCGACTACAAGGGCCCGGACATCACCATCGGTTTCAATCCCGACTATTTGTTGCAAGGCGTGGAGGCATGCAATGGTGAGACCATCACCATTGAGTCGAGTGATCCGATCAAGCCGGCGGTGCTGCGCGGGTCCACCAACGACGGGTATCTCTACCTGGTGATGCCACAACGACTCACGTCGTGATCGTTCGCTCGCTGCAGCTCACCGACTTTCGAAACTATTCCGCGCTACAACTTGCCCTCGGGCCAGGAGTGCATGCACTCACCGGCGACAACGCACAGGGGAAAACGAATCTCGTAGAGGCACTTGTAGTACTCTCCACGATGAAATCGTTTCGTGGGGTCACCAACGATGCGGTGGTACGAAAGGGAGCCACCAGTGCGTTTCTGCGAGCCGACATCGTGCACGAAGATGGCCGTGAGTTTCTCGTAGAGATCGAACTGAAGACAGCTGGTCGGTCCGTTGCGCAAGTGAATCGCAAGCGAATCACCAGGACTCGAGACTTGTTGACGGTGCTGCGCACCACGGTGTTTACGCCCGACGACCGGGATCTCGTGCATGGCTCGGCAACCCAACGTCGTACGTTGTTGGACGATGCAGTGGTGTCGCTCGATCCTGCACGCCATGATCTGATCAACGAGTTGGAACGCGTGTTGCGTCAACGGAATGCACTATTGAAGGAATCCGGGTACCGACCGAGCCCTTCCACGCTCGATGCGCTCGACGCATGGGATGAAAAACTCGCCTCTGTTGGTGACGAAGTTGGTCGTGCTCGTGCGGAGCTCGTGGAGCACATGTTGCCATTCGCCCAAGCGTCCTATGTTGCCTTGGCGGGGGATGGACGTTCGCTCTCGCTTGCGTACGAGGCTCCGTGGCGTGAGACGGGGTTGGCTGCTGCACTGCAGTCGTCGCGCGAAGACGATTTACGTCGTGGCACCACCACCGTGGGTCCACATCGCGATGACGTGGTGGTATCGCTCGACGAGTTTGCATCACGTACGCAAGGTTCACACGGAGAACAACATTCACTCGGACTTGCCTTGCGTATGGCAGTCCATCACGTCGTGGCGCAGCGATGGGGAACACCGCCGCTTGTGGTGTTGGACGACGTCTTGTCGGCTCTCGACAACAAGCGAGCCATTGCCGTATTCGAACGGTTGCTTGCCGCACTGCCGTATCGACAGGTATTGGTAACCAGTGCCCATCCACTACCCCCTTCACCGCGCATTACCCACTGGCTAGAAGTAAGCGCCGGAACCATCTCCCCGTGCACACAGGATGAGCGATGAGCACCAATCACCCAGACACTCCCCCCGTCACATTGCAGAGTCAACTCAACCGCTTACTTGCATCGCTCGGCTCCGACGACGCTGCGAGCGTGCACGGTGTATTCGGCGCATGGAGCACCCTCGTCGGGGATGCCGTCGCTGCACATGTACAACCGGTCAAACTCGAAGGTTCAATTCTCGTGGTGGAGGTGGACGATCCACATTGGGCCACGGAAATGAAGTTCCTCGAGGCATCGTTGTGCAAGAAATTGTCGCAACTCACCACGACTCCAGTCACATCACTCGAGGTGCGCGTAAAGCGCCGATAAATCGGGTGTTTTTCGCACATCAGTTCCCCGTTTCACACACCGCAAAAAGGTAGAATCATGAGGCTGTTTATGAATCATTCGTGTCGCTCGCGCCGCCCCCACCATGGAGGTAGCGCGTGGCGGTAAACACCCCCAGCGACGCCACCGAAGGCACCACCCGAAAGGCCTCCGGCACCTACGGTGCCAAGGACATTCAGGTGCTGGAAGGTCTCGACCCCGTTCGCCGTCGACCCGGCATGTACATCGGCTCGACAGGTTTGGCGGGTCTCCACCATCTCATTTGGGAGGTGGTCGACAACTCCGTCGATGAGGCCATGGCAGGCTTCTGCGACAAGATCACCGTCACCTTGCACCCCGACGGATCATGTGAAGTCGTCGACAACGGCCGTGGCATTCCCGTCGATCCGTACCCATCCGGTCCACACAAGGGAAAGAGCGCGCTCGAAGTAGTGCTCACCGTGTTGCACGCGGGTGGAAAGTTCGGTGGTGATGGTTACAAGGTGTCCGGCGGTTTGCATGGTGTCGGTGTGAGCGTGGTGAATGCGTTGTCGCTGCGTGTCGTTGCCGAAGTGCATCGCGGAGGCACGCACTTTCGCCAGGAGTTCGTCGATGGCGGCAAGCCGAAAGGCAAATTGCAAAAGGTTGGAGCGTCGTCGAGCAAAACTGCCAGCGGAACATCCATCCGCTTCTGGCCCGATCCGGAGATTTTCCAGGCGGAGGGAACGGAGTTCGTCGCACGCACCGTTACCGAGCGTTTGCAAACCATCGCGTTCCTCAACAAGAGCCTGGAAGTGGTGTTCGTCGACGACCGAGGCGACAAGAAACAGAAAGTCACCTTCCAATACAAGGGTGGCATCGTCGACTTCGTGAAGCACCTCAACCAATCACGTGAAGCCCTGTTCACGAAGGTGGCGCACTACGAAGCCGCCGAAGACGAACAAACCCTCGACATTGCATTGCAGTGGAACACGGGGTACTACGAGGGCATTTACGGCTATGCCAACGGCATTTCCACGGTGGAAGGTGGTATGCACGTGGAAGGTTTCAAGACTGCACTCACCTCCGTGGTGAACAAGTACGCGCGAGCTTCGGGCGGGTTGAAGGAGAAGGACGAAAACCTGCTCGGAGAGGACATTCGAGAAGGTGTCACCGCGGTGGTGTCGGTGAAGTTGCGCGAACCCCAGTTCGAAGGACAAACCAAGGCAAAACTCGGCAACGTTTCGATGCGCTCGTTCGTCCAAAAGGAAACCAACACCAAGTTGGAGGAGTGGTTCCAGGAGAATCCCACCGAAGCCAACCGGGTGGTGAAGAAGGCGGTCGCGGCGGCACAAGCCCGAATCGCAGCAAAGAACGCGCGCAACGCCATTCGTCGCAAGACCGCACTCTCTGGTGCGGGCATGCCCGACAAGTTGAAGGACTGTGGCAGTGGTGATCCGGCAGAAAGCGAACTGTTCATCGTCGAAGGCGACTCAGCAGGTGGCACCGCGGTGGATGCACGCGACCCGCGAACGCAGGCCATCCTTCCGATTCGCGGAAAGATCCTGAACGTCGAGCGCGCCCGTCTCGACAAGATGTTGAAGAACAACGAAGTGCAAGCACTCATCACCGCCATCGGTGGTGGTGTCGGCAACGACGAGTTCAACATCGAAAAGGCTCGCTATCACAAAGTCATCATCTTGGCTGATGCCGACGTTGACGGCAGCCACATTCGTACGTTGTTGCTCACCTTCTTCTATCGCCAGATGCGACCGATGGTGGAGAGCGGTTACATCTACATCGCACAGCCTCCACTGTTTTCCACCGAAGTCGGCAAGGAGAAGGTGTACCTGAAGGACGATGCGGCCAAGGCCGCATTCCTCAAGGAGCACCCGAATCACAAGAAGGAGTTCCAGCGACTGAAGGGTCTCGGTGAAATGGACTGGCAGGAACTCAAAGGCACCACGATGGATGCAACGACACGAACATTGTTGCAAATCAACGTGGAAGAAGCCGCAGAAGCCGAAAACATGATGAGCACACTCATGGGTGACGACGTCGAAGTGCGCAAAGAATTCATCACTTCAAACGCACGTGACGTGCGCAACCTGGACTTTTAGGAACGCGACATGGCCAAGAAGAAACCTGCAAACACACCCAAGGGCGGTGGCCGCAAAGGTGGGGCCGGCGATGGTGACGGTTCGTCCACATTGCCGTTGTCCAGCGGTGACTCCGTGCAGCCGGTGCAACTCAAAGAGGAAATGGAACGTTCATTCCTCGATTACGCCATTTCCACCATCATGTCCAGAGCGTTGCCCGACGTTCGTGACGGACTCAAACCCGTGCATCGCCGCATCATCTGGGACATGGATCAACAGGGATTCCGCCCCGATCGTCCGTACGTAAAGTGTGCCCGCGTCACCGGTGACACGATGGCGCGGTATCACCCACACGGTGACGGCGCCATCTACGACGCATTGGTGCGCATGGCACAACCGTTTTCCCTGCGCCACCCCCTGATCGATTTCCACGGCAACTACGGATCACCGGACTTCGGACCGGCCGCCAGTCGCTATACGGAAGCACGCTTGCATCCATTGGCCATGCAACTCCTGGCAGACATCGAGGAAAACACCGTCGATTTGATGCCCAACTACGACGGCACCACCGAAGAACCACGCGTGCTGCCAGCGCGATTCCCCAACTTGTTGGTGAACGGCTCCCAAGGCATTGCCGTGGGTATGGCCACCAGCATCCCGCCACACAACCTCGGTGAAATCGTGGATGCCACGTTGCATCTCATCGAGAATCCCGATGCAACGGTGAAAGATTTGATGAAGTTCGTGAAGGGTCCGGATTTTCCCACCGGCGGTCTCATCCTTGGTCGCGAAGGCATCGCCGAGGCATACAAGACCGGACGCGGAAGCATCAAGATGCGCGCCAAGGTGTCGATCGAAGAAGGCAAGCGTGGCCAGATGCAGATCATCGTCACCGAGTTGCCGTACCAGGCGAGCTGCTCGGCGATCGCTGCCCGAATCCAAGAACTGGTCGACAACGATGGCCTCGACGGCATCGCTGATGTGAACGACAACTCCGCAGGTGGCACCACCAACCTCATCATCACCCTGAAGCGCGATGCGAACGCCAACGTGGTGATGAACAACCTGTTCAAGAACACCCAGCTCCAAAGTCAGTTCCCCGTGAACATGGTGGCGTTGGTGGATGGTGTGCCACGCACTCTCAATCTGAAGGACGCGATCGAGGGCTACGTTCGTCACCAGATCGAGGTCATCACCCGACGCAGCCAATTCCGATTGGACAAGGCCAAGGAACGCAACCACATTCTCGAAGGTCGCCTGAAGGCCCTCAACGTCATCGACGACATCATCAAGGTGATTCGTGCCAGCGAAGACGCGAACGCCGCAAAGGCCGCACTCATGGAGAAGAAGTTCGGCTTCACCGAGCGCCAAGCAATCGACATCCTCGACATGCAGCTGCGTCAGCTCACCAAGTTGTCACGAATCGACTTGGAGACCGAGCAGAAGGAAATCCGTGCCAGGATCAAGGAACTCACTGCCATCCTGGATGACGACAAGGTGTTGCGCGGCGTCATCTCCACCGAGCTGAAGAAGGTGCGTGACACCTTTGCCAACCCGCGCGTTTGTCAAATCGCCGCCGATGTCGGCGAAATGGGCGTTGAAGACCTCGTGGAGGACAAAGAGCTCGTCATCGTGATGACACAGGAGCAGTACATCAAGGCGGTGTCAGCAGACTCGTTCCGTACACAAGGTCGAGGTGGTCGCGGCGTCAGCGGTGCACGAATGAAGAGCGACGACATCGTGCGCAACGTCATCTTCACCACGGCACACGCGTACTTGTTGTTCTTCTCCAACCGCGGTCGCGTGTATCGATTGCGGGCCTTGGAAGTACCCGAGCGCGAACGCACCGCCAAGGGCATCCCGATCGTCAACCTGTTGCCGCTGCAACAAGGCGAAACGATCCAAGCCATCATCGACACCCGTGAGTTCCCCGGCGAACGCAACCTGTTCTTTGCCACCAAGCAAGGCCAGGTGAAGAAGACCAAGTTCGACGAATACGACTCCAGTCGTCGCGACGGGTTGATTGCACTCAAACTGCGTCCAAAGGACGAGCTGGTGCGCGTGATCGAAACCAACGGCACCAACGACGTCTTCATGGTGACCCGTGGTGGTCAAACGATTCGCTTCAGCGAAAAGCAGGTTCGTCCCATGGGTCGCACGGCTGCCGGAGTACGCGGCATGAAGATGCGGGGCTCCGACGAAGTGGTGGCTCTGGATGTGGCCAGCGATGACTCGTCCATCTTGATGATCACCGAGTCGGGATACGGCAAGCGAACGCAAATATCACACTTTGCCCGCAAGGGTCGCGGTGGAATGGGCATGATCGGCATCAAGCTCACTGGCAAGAAGGGCCGTGTCGTAGCTGCATTCATGGTGGGTTTGGAAGACGAGATCGTCGTCGTTGCATCGGGTGGCACCACCATTCGTATGCCAGTTCGAGAAATCTCCAGTCAAGGTCGTGCAGCCACGGGTGTGCGCGTGATGAC
>JBBANV010000016.1:1268-27454 GCA_040401775.1 Ilumatobacteraceae bacterium | reverse complement strand
CAGGTCAGTAGCCACCCCCACACCATAGCGAACAGGTGTTCGCCCCACTACGGGCGACTAGGACAGGTGCAACAAGCCGTAAATGATTGATTCTTCGAGCGCGCGCCACGACGCCTCGATGATGTTGGACGACACGCCGATGGTGGTCCAGGTGCGATCGCCATCCGTCGCATCGATCAACACGCGAGTGACGGCCCCGGTGGCCGACGACGAATCCAGGATGCGCACCTTGTAGTCGGTGAGATGCACGCGCGACAGCTGCGGATACTTCTGCGCCAAGCACGCGCGCAATGCGGTGTCGATCGCATTCACCGGACCATTCCCTTCCGCGGTGTGCACTTCGCGATGGTCGCCGATCCACACCTTCACCGTGGCTTCGGTGGTGAACGAGCCGTTGGTGGACTCGTCGGTGATGACACGCATCGACTCCACGTTGAAGAAATTCTGCTCCCAGCCCGTGGCACGACGCATCAGCAACTCGAGTGACGCGTCGGCAGCCTCGAAGTGGTAGCCCTCGAATTCCAATCGCTTCAGCTCGTCGAGGATCGAGCTGATCACTGCCCCGTCGGCGTCCAACCCCAGCTCCTGCGCCTTCATCGCGATGGTGGCGCGTCCCGCCATTTCCGACACCAGGAATCGCGTGCCATTCCCCACGAGTTCCGGCGCAACGTGCTCGTAGGCGTCCTTGGCACGCGCGATCGCCGACACGTGCAAGCCGGCTTTGTGCGCGAACGCCGATGTTCCCACGTACGGCGCCTGCGGATTCAGCGGACGGTTCAACACCTCGGCCACGTGGTTGCTCACCGACGTGAGATGTTCGAGGCGACCCTCGGGCAGACAGTCGAAGCCCATCTTCAATTGCAAGTTCGGGATGATGGTGGTGAGGTTGGTGTTGCCCGTGCGCTCACCCAAACCGTTGAGAGTTCCCTGCACGTGGCGTGCACCTGCGCGCACGGCCGCGAGCGAGTTGGCCACTGCGCAACCCGTGTCATCGTGGCAGTGGATGCCGATGACGGCGTCGTTGCCCACGTGTCGCGCAACATCGGCGACGATCGATTCGATTTCGTGTGGCAAGGATCCGCCGTTGGTGTCGCACAACACCAAATGCGAAGCGCCGTTCACCACCGCTGCTTCGAGCACACGTAGGGAGAATTCCGGATTGTTCTTGTAGCCGTCGAAGAAGTGTTCGAGATCCACCAACACCAATCGGTCGTGACTGCCGAGGTATTTCACCGAATCGGCAACCATGGCGACGCCCTCGTCCAGCGTGGTTTGCAACGCGGTTTCCACGTGATAATCCCACGCTTTTGCCACGATGCACACACCGGCGGTTTGCGCATCAATCAAGTTGCGCAGCGTCGCATCGTCATCCACCTTGCCCGATGGGCGGCGCGTACTGCCGAATGCCACCAACGTCGAGGTGGTGAGTTTCAGTTCACGCTTGGCGCGGGCGAAGAACTCCTCGTCCTTGGGATTCGCACCCGGCCAACCACCCTCGATGTAGTGCACGCCGAGCAAATCCAACTGTTCGGCAATACGCAGCTTGTCGTTGACGCTCGCCGACACGCCCTCCACTTGCATGCCGTCGCGCAGCGTGGTGTCGAACACCTCCACCGTGTTGACGGGCAGCGTGAGACGAGCCGGCATGACTACTTGGCGAGCTCGCACCAGTGTGCGTACTTCTTCTCCTGCCCTCGCACCGCGCGGGCATACATCGCGGCGATTGCGCGGGTCTTGGGGCCCGGGCACGGAATCTCGCGCTCATCCACCGAACGCACCGAGCCGACTTCGGCAGCGGTACCACAGGCAAACACCTCTTCGGCGATGTACAAGTCGCTTCGCGCGATGTTGTCAACGCGAATGTCGTAACCGAGATCACGTGCGATGGTCATCACGCTGTTCTGCGTGATTCCCTCGAGCGCACCTGCCGAGAGTGGTGGCGTCAGGATCACTCCGTTGCGAACCACGAAGATGTTCTCACCGGTGCACTCGGCAACCAGTCCGTTCGGCGCAAGCATGATCGCTTCGTCGTAGCCGGCCTTGAGCGCCTCCACTTTTGCCAACGACGAGTTCACGTAATTGCCGACGGTCTTTGCTGCTGGCGGCATGGTGTTGTGGTCGTGGCGAGTCCACGACGAAATCTTCATGCGCACACCTTTTTCCACCGCATCATCGCCGAGGTACGCGCCCCACGGCCAACAGGCGATGGCAACGTCCACCTTGCACGGCAACGTGTTGAGACCCATCTCGCCGTAGCCGTAGTACGCCAGTGGGCGCACGTAGCACGAAGGCAGTCCGGTCGATGCCACGGTGTCCTTGGTGGCCTGCACCAACTCCTCCACCGAGTACGGCATCGGCATTCCCATGATCTTGGCGCTGTTGTGCAGGCGAACGATGTGGTCGGTCAGACGAAAGACGGCCGGACCCTTGTCGGTTTCGTATGCGCGAATGCCCTCGAACACGCCCGTTCCGTAGTGCAAGGTGTGGGTGAGTACGTGCACCTTTGCGTCGGCCCAGTCCACGAGGGACCCGTTCATCCAGATCTTTGGTGTCGTCGTGATCGGCATCGTGACCCCTTTTATTGTGTGTTCTTGACGCTATCCGTGGAGGCGTCGACAGATTTCGTCGCCGACCGCCACCGTGGAGCCACTCGTCGGCTGCGAGCATGCCTCGCGAATTGCCCGTGCCGCGCGCGACTCGCCAAGATGATCCAACATGAGTGCTGCCGACAAGATTGCCGCCACCGGATTGGCCACACCTTTTCCGGCAATGTCGGGTGCCGAGCCATGCACGGGCTCGAACAACGACGGCCCGGTGCGTGCTGGGTTCAGGTTGGCCGACGATGCCAGACCGATGCCACCGCTCACGGCGCCACCCAAGTCCGTGAGGATGTCGCCGAACAGATTGTCGGTCACGATCACGTCGTAGCGGTGGGGATCCTGCACGAAGTAAATGCAGGCGGCGTCCACGTGGTTGTACGCCGTGCCGACACCGGGGAACTGCGCAGCCACCACGTCGAACGTGCGCTGCCAGAGGTCGCCGGCAAAGGTGAGCACGTTGGTCTTGTGCACGAGGGTGACGTGCTTGCGCTCGCGCGACGAAGCCAGCTCGAATGCGTACCGAATGCAACGCTCGACTCCGAAACGGGTGTTCACGCTCCCCTGCGTGGCAACTTCGTGTTGAGTGCCCTTGCGCAACACTCCACCTTCTCCCACGTACGGGCCCTCGGTGTTCTCGCGAATCACCACGAAGTCGTGCGGACGAGCGTGACCGGGACCGGTACCAACAAAGGGTCGCTGATTGATGTAGAGATCGAGGCTGAATCGCAACTTGAGGAGGAGGCCGCGTTCGATCACCCCGGGTGGCACGCCTGGCGTGCCCACTGCGCCGAGCAAGATGGCGTCGAATCCACGTAGTGATTCGAGCGTGTCGTCGCTCAACACCTCCCCGTCGCGCAAATAGCGCGCACCGCCGAGGTCGAAGAACGTCGTATCGAGTTCCACGCCACTCGCGCGCACCACCTTGAGTGCTTCGGCGGTGACTTCCGGACCGATTCCGTCACCACCGATCACCGCAACACGATGCGAGGTGCGAGCTGTGGCTGCGTTCACCTCATTCAGGCTACGGAGGTATGGGTATCCTGACGATATGCCGACACACCGCTTATCGCGCGTTGCTCTCGAGCGTTTGCAGGCCGAGCATCTCGACCTCACCACTCGGGGTCGTATCGAGGTTGCCGCGCGAATCGGTCGCGCCCGCGAAATGGGTGACCTGAAGGAAAACGGCGACTACCACGCCGCCAAGGACGAACAAGGCCACATGGAGGGCCGCATTCGACAGATCGAAGCGATCCTGGAGAACCACGAAATCGTCGAGGTCGTCGACGACGGCAAGGTCGACCACGGCTGCATCGTGACGATTTTGTACGAGGGCGATGCCCCGTCACAAGCCGAGAAGTACCTCATCGGTCACATGGAGGAACAGCCGGATGACCCGACCGTCAGCGTGATGAGCGCAACTTCGCCACTGGGTGCCGCATTGCTCGGCGCCAAGGAAGGCGATTCGGTGACCTATCAGGCCCCCAATGGCTCACTCACCGTTACCGTCGTTCGCGTGGAGGCATGCTCCTAACGTGATCCGCCGCACACATGCTGCGCGTGACGGCTTTCCCGACGGCCACGAAGTGGAACTTCCCGGCCGCGGCAACACCTTCGTGCGCGAGGTGGCGGGGCCTGCGGGTGCACCAACCGTGATCTTGCTGCACGGTTGGACCGCCACCGCCGACCTCAACTGGTTCACCTGCTTTGCACCACTCGGCGAACACTTTCGCGTGCTCGCACCCGATCATCGTGGACACGGACGCGGCATTCGGCCACGCGGTGGGTTTCGCCTGCACGACTGCGCCGACGACGTTGCCGCCATCGCCGACGCATTCGGCGTGAACACGTTCATCCCCGTCGGCTATTCGATGGGTGGCGCAATCGCGCAGCTTGTCGCTTCGCGTCACGAGCAACGAACTCGCGGATTGGTGTTGGCTGCCACCGCCGGCTACTTCTCTTCTTCACGCGACGAGCGCCTCAATTTCCTCGGTCTCACCGGTTTGGCGCGCTTGTCCAAACTGACGAGCGCTCAAGCCCGGTCGTGGATCACCGAACAGGTCTACCTGCAACGCAAGACGCACAAGTTGGCCGACTGGGCTGCTCGCCAGATTGCCAGCCACGACTGGCGACACGTGTTGGAGGCGGGTAGCGAGATCGGTTCGTTCGATTCGCGACCATGGTTGAAGGACATCGCCGTGCCGGCCGCGATGATCATCACCACCGACGACAAGGTCGTACCAACCCGACGCCAAGAAGAACTCGCGTCGATGCTGCACACGTCGACCGTGACGCATCGAATCGATGCGGGTCACGATGCAGTGTTCGCCGCTCAAGACCGTTTCGTGCCACTCCTCATCGACGCGTGCCAGCGAGTCGTGCAACACAGCAGCATCCTGTAGCGCCGCAGCATCGCGCAGCTGCGCCGTCACGTCGACTTCCTTCGTGACGGCTTCTTCTTGATCACCGGTGGCGACACGTCAGAATCAGCAGGAGATACGTCGGAACCGATGGGTGGCACGTCGGAAGCTGTGATGGCGTCACGCCACAAGCGCTCGACGGCGTCCGCCAGCGAGCCTTTGGCGTTGCCGGGATCGGTGACGATTTCTTCCGGTGTGTCTGCAAATCGCAGGACCGAACCAACCCCGGCGTCACCGACGACCACCACCAGTCGCACTCGGCGGCGGCGCGGATGCACGCTGGGCGGAACATCGCTCTCGTTCTCGTCATCGACGGGTGCAGCCCAACCACAGGTCAGTACTGCTGCGGCATCGAACATGCGTGCAATGGAACTGCCACGGGACTCCAGCAATTCGTACACGTCGCCGTGTTCGGCCAGGAACGATATTCGCAGTGCCCCGTCGGTATTGGTGTCGATACCCGACGGATCCACCACGCTGATGCCGTAGAGGCGGGCTCGTTTCAGGTCGAAACCCGAGAGTGACAGGTTGAGGCTGTGCTCGACGCAGGTCGCCAAGGCGACCGGAGTAATGGTGTTGGTGTTCATGCCCCTGTGTGTGCACGACCAGGACCGATTCGGCGAAGTTTTTTCGCCTGCGAGCCGTAACGCTGCACATCTCGGCGCTTGGTTCGACTTGCGAGAAGTGCGGTCGTCGGCAGGCAGAATGGAACGGTGACGTCTCTCACCCTCCCGCAAAAAGTGTGGGACCGCCATGTGGTGCACCGCGACAACAACGGCACCGAGCTGCTGTACATCGACTTGCACCTCGTGCATGAGGTGACCAGTCCGCAGGCATTCGATGGACTGCGCATCAATGGTCGCCGGGTGCGTCGTCCCGACCTCACCGTGGCCACCGAAGACCACAACGTGCCGACCAAGGACATTCACCTCCCCGTCGCCGACCCGATTTCCGCCAAACAACTCGATGTGATGCGCAAGAACGCCGCCGAGTTCGGCATCACGCTGTACAAGATGGGCGACGCCGGTCAGGGCATCGTGCATGTGATCGGTCCCGAGCAGGGTCGCACGCTGCCCGGCATGACCATCGTGTGCGGCGACAGCCACACCGCAACGCACGGCGCGTTCGGTGCGCTCGCATTCGGCATCGGCACGTCCGAAGTGGAGCATGTGTTGGCCACGCAGACGCTGCCCCAGTCGCGACCCAAGTGGATGAGCGTTGCCGTCGAAGGCGCCTTGCCGGCCGGCGTCACGGCCAAGGACATCATCCTGGCCATCATCGGTCGCATCGGTACCGGCGGCGGCATCGGCAGTGTCATCGAGTACCGCGGTTCGGCGATTCGCGCTTTGTCGATGGAAGGTCGCATGACCATCTGCAACATGTCGATCGAGGCCGGCGCACGCGCCGGCTTGGTGGCACCCGACGACACCACGTTTGCCTACCTCGAAGGTCGCGCTCACGCCCCGCGCGGCGCAGCCTGGGAAGCGGCGCTCGACGATTGGCGCACACTGCGCACCGACGATGGTGCTGCGTTCGACAAGAGCGTGGAGATCAATGCATCGACGCTCACACCACACGTCACCTGGGGTACCAATCCGGCGCAAGTGGCATCCATCGACGGAGTCGTTCCGTCACCCGACGAGTTCACCGACGCCACAACACGCGACAACGTTGCACGCGCGCTCGACTACATGGGCCTCACGGCTGGTGCACGCATCCGCGACATCGCCGTCGACACCGTGTTCATCGGGTCATGCACCAACAGTCGCATCGAGGATCTTCGCGCGGCAGCCGAGGTTGCCAAGGGTCGCAAGGTGAAGGTGAAGCGCGCCATGGTGGTGCCCGGCAGTCACGCCGTGAAACAACAGGCCGAACGCGAAGGCCTCGATCGCGTCTTCATCGATGCAGGATTCGACTGGCGCGAGCCGGGTTGCTCCATGTGCCTGGCGATGAACCCCGACAAACTCGCCCCACAAGAACGTGCCGCCAGCACCAGCAACCGCAACTTCGAAGGTCGTCAGGGCCGCGGTGGCCGAACCCACCTGGTGTCACCGGCCGTTGCCGCAGCCACCGCACTCACCGGGCACTTCGCCACGCCGAAGGATCTCGCATGAAAACGACCTGCGCATGAAGAAAGTCAGCATCGTTTCGGGTCGCGCGGTGCCGCTCAAGCGCAGCGACGTCGACACCGACCAGATCATCCCCGCCGAGTGGCTGAAGCGTGTCGAGCGAACGGGATTCGAAAAGGGTCTCTTTTCCACGTGGCGCGACGATCGCAACTTCGTACTCAACGACGAGCGCTACGCGGGCGCGAGCATCCTCGTGGCCGGACCAAGCTTCGGTGTTGGTTCATCACGTGAACACGCCGTATGGGCGCTGCAGCAGTACGGCTTCGATGTGGTGATCGCACCGAGTTTCAGCGACATCTTCCGCAACAACTGCACCAAGAACGGTCTCGTTCCCGTGGTGCTCGACAGCACCACCGTGGAGTCACTGTGGGCGACCATCGAAGCCGACCCCACCACGGAGATCACGGTGGACGTGGAACGACTGGTGGTGGAAGTTCCCGCCACCGGTGCACGGCACCCGTTCGTGCTGGATGCATCCACCCAGGAACGCTTCGTGAACGGTTTGGATGACATCGGCATCACGCTCTCGCACGATTCACACATCAGCGACTATGAGCGACGCCGCCCCACCTGGCTCGCCTCTCGCTGAAGTCGCCCCAGCAAGTTCGCTACTCGCCGTTGCCCTCGGCGTTGAACTCTTCCCGGAGCGTCAGTGTTGAACTCTTTCCGGTGCGTCAGACGCCAGCAGGCGTCACGAAGCTCGCCAAGTTGGCGAGTCGTTTGTCATTGGAAAACACTTCAATTGGCGGTTGAGGCTCCAATCGCAAACCGCGCTGAATGATCCGACACGTGGTGTGCTGGTTGTACTCCGCGAGGGAGATCGCCCAGCCGTCACGACCGGCACGCGCAGTGCGACCGGAGCGATGCAGATACGTCTTCACATCGATGGGTGGCTCGTAGTGAATCACCGCTGCAACGTCGTCGATGTCGATACCACGCGCAGCCACATCGGTGGCCACCAGCACGTTGAGGCTCCCATCGGTGAACTTGGCGAGTGATCGCTCGCGCGCAGCCTGCGACATGTCGCCATGCAACGCCGATGCCTTCACGTTCAACTTCTGCAACGACTCCTCCACCTTGTCGCACAGGCGTTTGGTGTCACAAAACACCACGGTTTTGCCTGCGCCGGCAGCAATGGCAGCAATCACTCGATCCTTGTCCATGCGATGCACCGCCAGGAAGAGATGTCGCATCGTGCCGACGGTGGCAGTAGGCGCATCGATGGACACCTCTTTCGGGTCGTTCATGTATCGCCGCACGAGGTTGCCCACCTGACCATCGAGCGTGGCCGAGAACAACATCGTTTGGTGTGCAGCCGTCACGTGACGCAGCACCCACTCCACCTGTGGCATGAAGCCCTCGTCGGCCATGCGGTCGGCTTCGTCGATCGTCACCACCTGCACGTCGGCAAGCGTGAGTTCCTCGGCCTTCATCAGGTCGATCAAGCGCAGCGGCGTGGCCACGACGATCTCCACCCCTGCCGCGAGGCTGGCAATCTGGTCGTCGCGCGAAGCACCGCCGTACACCGCCAGAATCCGGCGAGCACAGTGCTTTCCGATGGGCTCGAGCACCTCTGCCACCTGGAGCGCCAACTCCCGGGTCGGCACCAGCACCAATCCGCGTGGAGCACGGGGGCGCGCGGCGGCATCCACCCGCGAGAGCATCGGCACTCCAAAGGCCAGTGTCTTCCCCGAACCCGTTCGGGCGCGGCCACAGAGGTCGGCCCCGGTCAATGCAACGGGAATGGCTTCGGTCTGAATGGCGAACGGAGCGGTAAAGCCGGCGGCTGCGAGACCGGCATCCACATGGGTAGGTACGCCGAGTGCGGCGAACTGAGTGGTCTGCGACATGTCTTTCGTCAACGCTACTTGTGGGGTGCCGCACCGGATGGTGGTGGACTGCATCGGATCCGATACTGACTCACGAGTCAGTATCGGCTGACAAGTCAGACAGTAGACGCCACCTGCGTTTCTCGCTATGGTGCTTCTTCGGTATTGACACTGAGGAGGTGCACCATGACACAAACAACGACCACTCAACACATCGCCGGCGACAGCCGCGTTGTTCTGCATGATGCATGCACCGGTCGCAAGGGTCCTGCCTACGACTGGCAGGCAGTGCTGATTCCGAGTGACACGGTGTTCGAAGCCTCGCTACAAATGATGTTGGCCACACCTGCGGTCGCTGGTCGCACTCGCAAGTCGCGTCGCCGTTCATGATCAACGACCTCTCCAAGGTCGGTGCACACCGACCACAACGCTTGTTGATGCTCGGCTGTGGCTCGGTAGCACAAGCCACCATTCCCCTCCTCATTCGCGACGTGAAACTTGCGCCATCCAGCATCACCGTCGTTGACTTCGTCGACAATCGCCATCGCATCGCCGATGCCATCGCTGCCGGCGTCAACTACGAACAAGGCCGAGTCACGCAGGAAAATCTCGACGCGTTCCTTTCGGCTCGAGTCGGTAATGGCGACATGATCCTCGACTTGGCATGGAACATCGACTGCCCCACCATCCTCACCTGGTGTCGCGAACACGGCGTGCGGTATCTCAATACCAGCGTGGAGTTGTGGGACCCGTACTACGACATGCACAACACCCACCCTCTGGAGCGAACGTTGTACGTGCGACACCAGAGCCTTCGCCGCATGATCGAGTCGTGGCCCGACAACAACGGTCCATCGGCCGTACTCGAACATGGCGCCAACCCCGGTTTGGTGAGCCACTTTGCCAAGCGTGCCCTCGGCGAGATCGCCACGGCACTGTTGAAGGACAAGAAGGCCGGCGACCGCGCGAAGTTCATCGAGGGTGCGCTCGCCGAGGGTCGCTACAACACCCTGGCCATGCTCACCGGCACCAAGGTGATTCACATCAGTGAGCGCGATACACAAATCACCAGCGCGCCAAAGCGTGTGGATGAATTCGTCAATACGTGGTCGATCGAAGGCTTCTACGAAGAAGGCGTGGCGCCAGCCGAGCTCGGCTGGGGAACACACGAACGTTGGTTGCCGCACAATGCACACGTGCATGACGACGATGGTCCTTGCAACCAGATCGCGCTCGCCCAGCCCGGTATGGAAACGTGGGTTCGTTCGTGGGTGCCGTGTGGAGAAATTCTCGGCATGATCATTCGCCACGGTGAGGCCTACACCATGAGCGACCACCTCACCGTGTGGAACGACGACGGCACCGCCAAGTACCGCCCAACGGTGCACTACTCCTACTGCCCCACCGATGCCGCAATCATGAGCGTGCAGGAGTTGCGCATGCGCAATTGGAAGATGCAGAAGGATCAACGTATCCTGAACAACGAAATCGAATCGGGCCGCGACGAGCTCGGCGTGCTGCTCATGGGTCACGACTACAAGTCCTGGTGGACCGGATCGCTGCTCAGCATCGACGAAGCGCGAGCCATCCTTCCCAACCAGAGCGCCACCACGTTGCAAGTGGCGGCATCCGTCGTGGCAGCGACGTGTTGGATGTTCAACAACCCCAACGGCGGCGTGCGTGTGCCCGACGACTTGCCACACGACGAGGTATTGAAGGTGGCCTACCCGTACCTCGGGTCGTTCCAATCGGCAGCCGTCGACTGGGATCCGTTGAAGAACCGAAACGACCTGTTCCCGGGCTTCGGCAACGGCCCCACCCGTTTGGACCCCGCCGATCCATGGCAGTTCGCCAACTTCCTGGTGCCCACACCCCGCGCCGTGTAGCGCCACTCCGTGTAGCGCAGCGCCGAATACGTCCACGCCGATACGCTGACAACGCAATGAACGGCGACACCTTCGTCATCTCCAGCCTCCTCCTTACGTAGCGGCGTCGGCCGCACTTCGCCGACGTCGCGCACCAACTCCCGAGCCACAAGGCCGGGAGTTTTTCTTTTCCCGCAATCACCACAAGATCGACAACACGACCACCACCCAACGGAACGAAAGACATCCACATGCCACCACAGCCCATCACCCCGAAGAAGATGCCGTTCGAGAAGTACGCCGCCTACGTGCCACTCGTGCTCGCCGACCGCACGTGGCCCAACCAGGTCATCACCAAGGCGCCGCTGTGGTGCTCGGTCGACCTGCGCGACGGCAACCAAGCACTCATCGACCCGATGGATCCGGAGCGCAAACTGCGCATGTTCAAGACGTTGGTGAAGATGGGTTTCAAGGAAATCGAAGTTGGATTTCCTTCCGCCAGTCAGCCCGACTTCGACTTCGTTCGCCACATCATCGACAACGACCTCATCCCCGACGATGTCACCATCCAAGTTCTGGTGCAATCGCGTGCCGAACTCATCCACCGCACCTACGAAAGCATCCGTGGGGCCAAGAACGCCATCGTGCACTTCTACAACTCGGTGAATCCGCTGCAACGTCGCGTGGTGTTCGGACTCGACCAGGCCGGTGTCACCAAGATCGCCGTTGATGCTGCACGGCTGTGTCGTTCGCTCGAGTCCACCGTGCCCGGCACCAAGGTGCGATACGAATACTCTCCCGAGAGTTTCACGTTGGCCGAGCCGGAGTTCGCCGTCGAGATCTGCGAGGCGGTCATGGATGCCATCGAGCCGACACCGAACAATCCGATCATTCTCAACCTGCCGGCCACCGTGGAGTGTTACTCACCGAACGTGTACGGCGACGTCATCGAGTGGTTCGGTCGAACCATCAAGCAGCGTGATTCCATCATCTTGTCCCTACACCCCCACAACGACCGCGGCTGTGCAGTTGCGGCTGCCGAATTCGGCGTGATGGCCGGTGCCGACCGCGTGGAGGGAACCTTGTTCGGAAACGGAGAGCGCACCGGCAACGTCGACGTCATCACGCTGGCGATGAACTTGTTCGTGAACGGCGTCGACCCGAAGCTGGACATGAGCGATATCGACGCCCTTCGTCGCGACGCCGAGTATTGCAACCGCCTGCCCGTTCCCGAGCGTCAGCCGTACGCGGGCGACCTGGTGTACACCGCGTTCTCCGGCAGTCACCAAGACGCCATCAAGAAGGGGCTCGACGCACTCCCCAAGGAATACGCCACCTGGGAAGTGCCGTACCTGCCACTCGACCCCAAGCATGTGGGCCGCACCTACGAGGCCGTCATTCGGGTGAACAGCCAATCGGGCAAGGGCGGCGTCGCATACGTGATGAAGACCGAGCACGGTTTCGATTTGCCACGGCGTCTCCAGATCGAGTTTTCGCGCACCATTCAGCACATCACCGAGGACTCCGGCACCGAAATTGCCCCGGATGTCATGTGGAAGGCCTTCGAGACCGAGTACCTCTCGAGCACACCGAAGTACTCCCTCACCAGCCACGAGCTGCGTAGCTCCAGCGACGGCGTCACGAGCATCACCGCACAGGTCGAAGCCGACGGCAAGCGCGTCACGCTGCAAGGCAATGGCAACGGCCCGATCGACGCCTTCGTGCATGCACTACGAACCGAGTTCGGCGTGAAGTTGGACGTGAAGGACTACGTGGAGCACGCCCTCAGCCAAGGCTCAGAAGCAACGGCGGTTGCGTACATCGAGAGTTCGAACGAATCAGGCGATGTGTGTTGGGGCGTCGGAGTGCATCCGAGCACCATCACCGCATCGTTGCGTGCGGTGCTCAGTGCGTTCGAGCGTCAGCAGCGTCGCTAACCGCCGAACTGCCCTCGACGTCGATCTTCGGCAACACGCGGTTGAGCCAGCGCGGTAGCCACCAGTTGCGATCACCCAACAACTCCATCGTTGCGGGTACCAACAACATACGCACCACGGTGGCGTCCAAGAACACCGCGACGGCCAATCCGAATCCGAACATCTTGATGCTGCGAGTGGGGTCGAGCACGAAACTACCGAACACGAACACCATGATTGCTGCGGCTGCGGTGATGACCCGCGCGGTCTTTGCCAAGCCATCGGCCACCGCAAGTTCGTTGTCGCCGGTTCGGTCGTACTCCTCCTTCACTCGGGACAACAGGAAGACTTCGTAGTCCATCGACAACCCGAACACGATGGCAAACATCATCACCGGCAGCCACGGATCGATCGGCGCACTTCCACCCAAACCAATGAGTGATGCACCCCAGCCCCACTGGAACACCGCCACCACCGCACCGTATGCGGCTCCGATCGAGAGCAGGTTCATCAACACCGCTTTGAGCGGCACCAACAACGAGCGGAACACGGCCATGAGCAAGACGAAGGACAGCAGCAACACCACCGCAAAGAACACCGGAAGCCGATCGGCGAGATAGCTGCTGAAGTCCACGTTCACCGCCACGCTGCCGGTGACCTTCACATCGAGACCGGACTCACCCACCACCGAGGGCACTACATCTTCACGTAACCGCTCGACCAAATCGGCGGCTTCGGCCGACTGCGGTGAGCCGGCGGGATACAGGTTCCACAACACGGCCGTCGGCGCAGCGGCATCGTTGGGCACCGCAGGGCTCACACTCACCACACCCGGCGTCGTAGCAAGCACGTCACTGAGTGTCTGTGCTGCGGCGAGTTGCTCGGGTGAGTCGACCGCGGCCACCAACGTAAGTGGGCCATTGAAGCCGGGACCAAATCCCTGTGCGAGCAAGTCGTAGGCGCGACGAGTGGTGGTGTCGGAGGGATAGTTGCCTTCGTCGGCAAAGCCGAGTCGTAACCCCAACACCGGCAACGTCAGTGCCCCCAACACTCCGACGCCGATGACGAGCGACAGCCATGGGCGACGCTGCACCCATCGGCTCCACTTGTACGGCAGCGTCTCGGTCATCGGCTTGACACGTCGTGTTGGCAACGGACGCTTCAACAACGGAATGAAGCTGCCCGCCAGCAGCACTAAACCGCCCACTGGTGCAGCAATCAGCAACGCGTTTTGCTTCAGCCCCACACCAACCAGTGCGAGTGCCACGAGACCTGCGGCGATGACTCCACGCCAACGAGTCACCTCCACACGTTCGCCGACAAAACCGAGCAGTGCGGGCAGCAGCGTGACCGAGGCAATCATCGTGAAGAGCACCGTGATGGACGCACCCACGGCCATGCCATTCATGAAGCTCACGCCCATGATCAACATGCCAAGGAGCGAGATCACCACGGTGGTGCCAGCGAACAACACTGCGCGACCAGCGGTGTCAACTGCTTCTGCCGTGGCCGCCGCGCAATCCCTGCCGTTATGGCGTGCTTCGCGGTAGCGAGTAACGATGAACAGCGCGTAGTCGATTCCGACTCCGAGGCCAATCATCACCCCGAGGGTGGTGGCGAAGTCCGGCATGGTCAGGAGGTTCGACACCAGCGTGACCACGAGAACTCCGGCAGCGATGCCGCCGAACGCCGTGCCGATGGGCAGACCCATGGCCAACACGGAACCAAAAGCAAAAATCAGGATCACGATTGCAAAGGCCAGGCCGAGCACCTCGGAGGTCGGAGCTTCGAATTCCGCAAACACCTCACCGCCGTACTCGATTTGCGCGCCCGCAACGTCGGGCTCGATCGCCTTCATCTCCACGAATATCTCGGCGAACTGCTCGGCCGTATTCAGGTCCGAGGCAAGCGACACCGTGGCAAAGGCGATGTCGCCACTCGGCGCCACTTGACGAGCACCGTCCGACGTGAACGGGCTCACCACACCCATGTCGTCACGGGCGTCAAGTTGGGCAAAGAATACGTTCAACGCATCGCGTTGGGCTGCGGTGAACCCTCCCTCGGCGCGCACCACGATGGTGCCGCTGCGCCCGCTCTCCTCGGCACCGAATCGGTCGGACAACAACGTGAAACCTTCGGCACTCTCCACGTCGGGAAGCGTGAACTGAGTGGAGAAACTGCTCCCGAACGAACCCACGGCGATGCCGAGTGCGATGAGCACCGCGAACCAGACGGCAACGACGAAGCGACGACGAGCATGAGCGAATGAACCGAGAGAGTGCAGCATGGGGGTGAAGTGCGTACTTTTCTGTGAGGGATTTTCGGCACAGGCTAGATGCCGGCGTCGGCTGAACTATCGTCATTCACGGAGGATGTCGTGAAAGTCACAGTGAACTTCGATCTCTGCGCCTCGACGGGGGCCTGCGCACAGGTTGCCCCCGAGGTGTTCGAGGTACGCAACGACGGTTACCTTCACATCCGCAAGGAGCAACCCGGGCCGGAGTTGTACGACGAAGTGCAACAAGCCGCCGACCTCTGCCCCACCGGGGCAATCACGCTCGAAGACTGACGCGTGGGATTTTCGACACGACTCCACCGCGCGTGGGAGCGTTCCAATTCCCTCGTATGCGTCGGACTCGACCCCGACCCACGTCGATTCCCTTCGCCACTCGGCACCAACGTCGACGACATCGAGACGTTTTGTCGCACCATCGTGGATGCCACTGCGGATTCGGTGTGCGCATTCAAGCCACAGATTGCCTACTTTGCTGCCCACTCCGCGGAACGCGCACTCGAACGGGTCTGTGATCACGTGCGCCGCGAACACCCCGACGTGGTGCTGATTCTCGATGCGAAACGTGGCGACATCGGTGACACTGCCGAGATGTATGCACGTGAAGCTTTCGAGCGCTACGGTGCCGACGCCATCACGGTGAACCCGTTCCTCGGCACCGATTCGCTCGAGCCGTTCTTTGCACGTCGAGACCGCGGCGTCATCGTGTTGTGTCGAACGTCGAATCCAGGTTCGCACGAGCTGCAGAACGCCCGCGTGATGCCTGCCGGTGCGGACGGCGACACTGCAGCAAATTCGGAGCCGCTGTATGAACACATCGCGCGGCGTGCAGCCAGCGACTGGTCGCAACGAGCCGATGTCGGCCTGGTGGTGGGAGCAACTCAACCTGCCGAACTGAAGCGAGTGCGCGACATCGTCGGCGATCTTCCGTTGCTGGTGCCCGGCGTTGGCGCACAAGGCGGAGACCCGGCAACCGTCGTGGCCCATGGTGCAACCGCCACCGGGACGGGCCTCATCGTCAACAGCTCGCGGGCAATCCTGTACGCGTCAGGCAACGATGACTATGCGGCTGCGGCGCGACGAGCCACGTTGGAATTGCGCGACGCACTCAACGCTGCACGCACGTAGTTTTGCCGCACCCTGAAGGGTGCTTCAGCCACCAATCGTGATGACATCGACGATGCCGGGAACGCTTCGCAACTGATCAACGACGGCTGCCGGCGTGGGTGTGGCGGTGGCAATCACCATCATTGCGCTACCGGCCTTGGGTGTCTTGCCCACGTCCATGTTGTCGATGTTCACTGCTGCGTCACCCAGCACGGTACCCACGCGACCAATGACACCCGGACGATCGTCGTTGCGCACGATCAGCATGAAGCGAGCGGGAGGGACATCGCTCAGGTGGTCGTCGATCAGAACGATGCGAGCCTCGCGACGGCGACCCGCCAATGTTCCCGAAATGTTGTGGCTCCCAGCACGCAGCGTTACCAGGTTCATGTAGTCCTGATGCTCGACGTCGTCGCGACGCTGCTCTCGTACGACGATCTTGTGCGTTGCAGCAACGCTCGGCGCGTTCACATAGGTAACGGCTTCACCCGTGGCGCGGCCGAGGAAACCCTTCAGGGCAGCCAACGTGATGATGCGCGTATCGTATGCACCGATTTCGCCACTGGCTTCGATTTCCAACTCGCCGGTGCTCGGTCCGACGATGTCAGCGAACAATGCGCCGAGGCGCTCGGCGAGCGGAATGAACGGTTTCAGTGTTTCGTTTGCCTCTGCAGCGTCGACGTTCACCGCGAACGGAACGAAGTCCCCCGCCAAGGCCAGTTGCACCATGTCGGCGATGACTTCGCCGGCCTTGTCCTGGGCTTCGCGAGTGCTGGCACCAAGATGCGGTGTCACCACCACGTTCGGCAACGAGAACAGCGGCGAATCGGTGATCGGCTCTTTCTCGAAAACATCGAGCGCAGCGCCAGCAACGAGACCGTCGCGCAATGCCTCGAAGAGGTCGTGTTCCACCACGATGCCGCCACGAGCCACGTTGATTACTCGCAACTCCGGCTTTGCCTTCAACAACATGTCACGGTTGATGAGACCGACGGTTTCCTTGTTCTTCGGAAGATGCACGGTGAGAAAGTCGCTGCATGCCACCAACTGATCCAGCGGCAACATGTCCACGTTCATCTGACGCCCGCGCTCCGCCGAGATGTACGGATCGAACGCAACGATCTTCATTCCCAAACCCAAGGCACGGTGCGCGACCAGCTTTCCAATGCGACCAAGTCCCACGATGCCGAGCGTCTTGCCGGCCAGCTCCACACCTTCCCACTTGGAGCGCTCCCAACGACCATTCACGAGTGCGGCGTGCGCCTGGGGAATGTTGCGCGCCATCGACATGAGCAATGCGATGGTGTGCTCGGCGGCCGAAACGATGTTGGACTCCGGAGCATTGGTGACCATCACACCCGCTTTGGTTGCAGCGGCGACATCGACGTTGTCGAGGCCCACGCCTGCACGCCCCACCACCACCAAGCCACTGGTGGCCGACAGAACTTCGGCATCCACGTTGGTTGCACTGCGAACGATGAGCGCCTGCGCACCGCGCAGCGCATCGATGAGCGCTTGACCATTGAGACCAAGTTGCACGTCAACGTGGTGTCCAGCAGCGCGCAGACGCTCGAGACCAGCATCGGCGATTTCTTCGGTTACCAGGACTCGTGCCACCCCTACATCGTGGCGTGAGGAAGGCGTCACTGCCAACTCATTCACGCGGACTACTTCGATAAAGGCGTTATCGTGACTGTGAAGTAGGCAGTGCAGTAAACAGCGCAGTTATCGGCCCAGTTCACGGTGCGGATGACTGCGAAACCACCGCAGAAATCGCGTCACATTTATTTTTCGTTAGCAAAGGAAGCGCCGTGCCCCACTTGTTTCTCTCTCCGGAATGGATGGAGGCCGCACGCGCCATTCGCGAGAAGTACAAGGATCAGGCTCCGAAGGTGTCCGTCGTGGTGCGATTCAACCAGGTCGTCACCAACGTTCCGTTCGGTGAAGGTGTCGTGCACAGCCACATGGACACCTCGACGGGCGAAGTGGTGATGGATCTTGGTCATTTGGAGCAGGTCGATGCCACTCTCACCACCGATTACGTGACCGCGCGAACCATCTTCGTGGAGCAGGATCCACAGAAAGCAATGGAGGCGTTCTTCACCGGCAAGGTGAAGGTGGAAGGCGACATGCTGAAGTTGATGGCGATGCAAACGGCCATGCCGCAAACGGAGTTGGGTTTGGTCGTCGCCGAAGAGATACGCGCAATCACCCAGTAGCGCTGGCGCCCGAGCGGTCGGTTGACCGCACTTCTCCGGCAAGGAGCCCGGCCACGACGCACAAACTCGCGCCGATCACCAAGGCATTGGCGTAACTCGACAACACACCGTCGGCCACCGTCGCTTCATGCACGGTGATCATCACCGTGGCGCCGAGCAGTGCACCCATCTGCGAAATGAGCTGTTGCATTGCACTGGCGATACCAAGCTCATGATCGCGCACGGCATTGGCGAGCAAAGCCGAGAGTGCAGGCGAAGCCACTCCCAATCCGAGACCCGAGAGTCCGAGCCCGAACGCGATTACCCACAACGGAGTTCCTTCACGGATGGTGGACAGCACGATCATCGAGGTGAAGACGGTCATCGAACCGAACATCCCCGCGAATCGTTCACCCGTACGCATGGTGACGCGCGCACCGAGCGGCGCGGCAATGGCGAACGTGAGAGGTCTGGCGATGATCAACCAACCAACGGTGGCGAGCGGCAAGCCGATGCCGTCCTTCAACATCTGCGGGAGGATCATGAACCCACCCATGTAGGCGAAGTTGGCCAGCGACTGGCTCAGCACCGGAAATGCGATGTTGCGCGTACGGAACCACGCCGGCGGCACCATCGGAGCAGCCACACGTCGCTCCACTTGCACGAACGCCACCAGCAACACGATGCCGACAGCAATCGACAAAACGATTGCGGGCGACGACCAGCCCCACGCGGAGCCACGATTGATCCCCAGGAGGAGGAGCGCGGCCCCTCCACCGAGCGTGACTGCGCCCGCCGCGTCAAAACGTGCGTGGGGTTGTCGCTCGGTATCACGCAACAACCACCACGATGTGAAGGCGCCAAGCACACACAGTGGCGCCTGAATCAGGAAGATCACCCGCCAGCCAACCAGCTCGACCAGCGGCACACCAGCGACCACTCCGATGACCGGCGCCCCTGCGGTGACGAAACTCCACATACCAAGTGGTCGCACGCGCTCGTGTGGCTCGAACATTCGGTTGGTGAACGCCATCGCCGACGGGCCCGTCGCCGAACCGCATGCGGCAGACAGCGTGCGTAAGACGATGAGCAGCGGTGCGTTCGGCGCGATCGCTGCGAGCCCCGCAAAGACGCCTGCGCCGAGCAAGCCGCCCACGAAGACACGCTTGTGACCAACGAGATCACCCAACGTGCCGAAGGCCGGACCAATCACCGCGAACATCAGCATCGGCGCGGTAATCGACCAGCTCACCACGGAGACCGTGGTGTCGAGATCCTTGGCCACCGTGTCGAGCACCACCACCAACAGGGTGATGGCGAAGTGCACCGTAAACACGCCGCTCAGCAACACCGCCATGGTTGCTTTTCGTCGTGATACGCCCGCACGCTCCACCAGCGCGCTGCGCATGCGTTCACGCAGCGGAACGATGCTGACTTCGTCGACGCCTGCCGTCACGGGAACACCAGATTCACTGCCGTGCCCTTGCGCACGAGGTCGCCGGCCTTCAGTGCGTTGCCGTCCTGCGTCACCGAGCGCACCCTGCTGGTGGTGCGACCCGAGGTGGAACCCACCGAGAGACCCGCTTCCACCAGCTTCTTCTGCGCATCGGCCAAGGTGAGCCCGACGATCGCAGGCAACTCGACGGTCTCGGGGCCCTTCGATAGTGAATACGCCACCACTCCATCGCGCGCCAGCTGCGCGCTCACATCAGGGGTCTGCGTTGCCACCAAGCCGACCTCGATTTCCGAGGAGAACACGTCGTCGTTGCGCTGCCCCACCAGCTGCACGGCCACGAGTTGTGCTTGAGCATCCGCCTCGGATCGCCCGATCAGATTCGGCACGTTGCGCAGCACCGGGCCACCCGACACGATTACTTCCACTTGGGTTCCCTTCAGCACTTCGCTGCCGGCCAACAAGTTGGGTTGCTCGGTGACGATCCACGACACCACACGACCAGCAGGCACTGCATCGTCATCGCGAATCACTTCGGCCACGACGAGACCCTGCGCTTCCAATGCCGCAACGGCATCGTCACGAGAGAGTCCATTGACATCGGGCACCACCGCAAGCGTCGGACCTTCCGATACCACGAGGGTGAGATCATCACCTTCCTGCAACATCGACCCCGTCGGTGGCACCGTACGAATCACTTCCCCGAGGGCGACCTCGTCCGAGCGTTCGACACTGATCACGATGTTCCAGCCGAGTTGCGAGACGGTGTTGCGCGCCTCGCCTTCGGCCACACCCGCCAGGGCGGGAACCTCGAACGATTCGACGGTGAGCGTCTGCCACACCAGAACTCCACCCACCACCACGGCAACTGCCGCCAGACCCGACCACAACCATCGGTAACGACGTCGCTCGGCTGGTGGCGCAATCACCGCCACATCGGCTGGCTTGACTTCCTCTACTAGAACTTCCGGTTCTGCGATACGCGGAGCCGGCTCCGCCACCACGGCCTCGAGTTGTCGTGTGATGGTGTCACGGAACGACTCCGTCGTCAGCGACTCGAGCTGCTCGGGCGCGGGAAGTTTGCCGGCCAGTTGCGCAAGTGCTCGCCCGAAGTCGATCGCCGTCGAACGATCGCTCGGCTCCGGTCGTCCGGCCTTTTCGATTGGCACGGCGATGGGTCCGATATCGGCAGAAACGGGCAGCAACTTGCCGGCGCGATTCGCCAACGTCACCGCCAGAGAATCGGCAGCAAACGGCACGTCGCCCGTGATCGTCTCCAGCAATGTGAGCGCAAGGGCATAAATGTCGCTCTCCGGAGTGGCGTTTGCATCGATGCTGAATTCCGGTGCCGCATAACGCGCCTGCTCGATGCTCATCGATGCAGTACCACTGATTCCACGCTTGATGCCTATACCTGCCAGTCGTGCTCGCGAATCGAGCGACACGAACACGTTCGCAGGCCGAACGTCGCCATGGGTAATACCGAGTTGATGCAAGTGGTGCAGCGCGCGACAAAGATCGAGTCCGATAACCAGAGTCTGCGAGGCGCTGAGTCGTCGTCCACGGTCGAGCAACTCCCGCAACGACACGTCGGCGATGCGCTCCGTCACGATGAAAACGAATCGTTCACCGTTCAGGACGGCCTCGCCCCAATCCAACGGTGGAACCAATACGGGGTGGCTGATGCCCGCCACCGAAAGCAGATGGCGCTGGAAGGCCTCCACCGCTTGGTCGGGGCTCAACGACCCGCGCTCTTCATCGGGTGTCTCCCCCTCTGCGGCAATCGACTCCACCGTCACCAGGCGCACGATGACCGAATGACTGCCACGCAGGTCGGTGGCCGCAAACACGCTGGTGGAGTCCGCCCCGCCACGAATCAGACTTTCCAGTCGGTAACGAGCGGCGACGACTGCTCCCGTGAGCTCATCGCGTTCAATCATTGACCGCCCCAAACTACCCGTGCCACCTGCCACCAGCGACCAAGTCGGCAACTCCACGCAGAACGGGGCAGAAAGCAGCGAGAATGGAGCCATGGCGCGCCGACTCGACCGCACGCGACTCTTGGTGAGTTTTGGAATTTCGCTCGGGCTCGTACTCATCGTGTTCGGGTTTGCGAGCGGCATCACCGGCGAAGAAGCACGCATCACCCCCGTTGCCATCGAACGTATGTCCCCCGCCGACGGCGACCGAGTGTTGCGTCAGTCGCAGATCATCATCGACTTCGCCGATGGCTACGAAGGCTCACTCAGCATCGATGGTGTCGAACTGCCAACGACCCGGCTCGACGAACTGTCCACCAGCGTTGGTCAGCCCGCACCAGGTGCTCAGGTGGAGTTGCCTCCAACTGCAGTCTTTGATCCCGGCAACAACGTGCTGAGCTTCCAACCGCAGCCGGGCGCCCCCATCGAATCATTCGCGCAGGGTGAACACACGGCAATCGTTCGCTATTGGAAGATCCTGGACGGTGAGGCCAAGTACCGCACGTACGTGTGGCGCTTTCTCACCGACTGACGCCGCTTACGCCAGCTCGCCCGTTTCCAACAAGCGCACGAACGAGGCTTCACCAATCTGTGGGATGCCGAGCTCCACAGCTTTCTTCACCTTCGATGCTCCGGGCTCGTCGCCAACCACCAAAGCGAACGTCTTGCTACTCACGCTTCCGGAGCTCTTGCCGCCGCGGTCCTTGATCGCTTGCTCGGCCTCTTCGCGACCGAAACCACTCAGCGTTCCGGTCACCACGATCGTTTTTCCAACCAGCGTCTGGGGTGCATCCACCACGGTGACGTTGTCGAAACGAACACCACCCTTTCGCAACTTGGTGATGATTGCTTGATGGCGCTTGTTGGAGAACCACGAAGCGACCGACTCTGCAATCACGTCGCCGACACCCTCGATTGCCGCCAGCTCACTCGTAGAGGCTCGCGCCACCGCATCCAGCGAACCGAATCGACGGGCCAACGACTCCGCTGCTGACGGACCCAAGTGTTTTATGCCGAGCGCAACGAGCAGCTTCTGGAGTGTTGCCGTCCGTGATCCATCGATGGCTTTCATGAGATTGGCGGTTTGACCTTCGCCGAAACCCTGCGCGAGCAACACCTCGGGCGTGAGCGAATAGATGTCCCCGACATCCTCCAACACTCCGGCATCACTCAACTTGTACACCGTCTTTTCGCCGAAGCCCTCGATGTCCATGCCGCCACGTGCGGTGAAGTGAATGATCTTCTGGTCGCGCTGATGCGGACACTCGGGCTCCACACACCGCGTGTCGGACTCGCCATCGGCTTGCACGAGCGTCGACTTGAGGTCGCACGGACAGGTCGTCGGGAACTTCCACGGCTTGGAATTCTTCGGTCGCTTGGCCAACACCGGCCCGACCACTTCGGGGATCACGTCACCCGCTTTTCTCACCACCACGGTGTCGCCGGGGCGAACATCCTTCACCTGCACTTGCTCGCGGTTGTGGAGCGTGGCCATCGACACCGTGCTCCCCGCCACCACCACGGGCTCGAGTTCGGCGAACGGCGTGGCGCGCCCCGTGCGACCGATCGACACCTTGATGTCCCGCAACAGCGTGGTTCGCTCCTCGGGTGGGAACTTCACCGCAATCGCCCAGCGCGGAGCCTTCGACGTGTAGCCGAGACGCTCACGTTGGGCGAGATCGTCCACCTTCACCACCACACCGTCGATGATGTACGGGAGTTCGTTGCGATGCTCCTGCCAATACGAGCAAAACTCGACCACTCCTGCGAGCGAGTCGACGATTCGCAGTTCCGGATTGATGGGAAAGCCGAGTGTCCGCAGGTAGTCGAGCGTGTCGTGGTGCGAGGAAAAGGCAGGAACGCCTTCCACTTCACCGAGTTGGTATGCCCACATCGACAACTCGCGAGTGGCGGTAACTCCGGGATCCTTCTGACGCAGACTTCCCGCACCGGCGTTGCGTGGATTCGCCGGCACCGGCTGTGGCTTCTTACCGGCAGCAACGCGCGCTTCGTTGTCGCGCATCTTTTCGGTGCGCAACTTCTCGAACGCAACCTTGGACATGTACACCTCGCCACGAACCTCGAGCACGGCGGGCGAAGGTGTGAGCCGTTGCGGAATTCCGCCGATGGTGCGCACGTTGGCGGTGACGTCCTCACCGATTTTTCCGTCCCCGCGTGTTGCAGCCTGCACGAAACTGCCGTTCTCGAACCGCAAACTCAGCGCCAAGCCGTCGATCTTCAGCTCGCACACGTAGCGGACGTTTTCGCCGTTGAGACCTTTGCTCACACGCTCGCCCCAGGCCCGCAACTCCTCGTGATCCATCGCGTTGTCGAGACTCGTCATGGGTAGCCGGTGTGTGACGGGCGCAAATGTGGTGGAGCTCGGAGCACCGGGGACATCGAGCAACGACGTCGTCGGCACCAACTCGGGATGTTCCTTCTCGATTCCTCGAAGTTCGCGCACCAATTCGTCGAACTCGGCATCGGAGATTTCGGGGTCGTCATCACCGAAGTAACGATCGTTGTGGAAGGCGATCAATTCCCGCAATTCCTTGGCTCGAGCCACGATGCGTTTGGACGCTGCCACGTCTGAACTTTACTTGTCGGTCACCAATCCAGGATTCATAGGATGCGTGCGTGACAAATGCACTGCGAGTGGGGTGGCTGGCAATCGCCGTACTTCCCCAGTCGCTCTCAGCGTCAAATGGTGCATCCGGTGCGTCAACCGTTGGCTTCTGGCTCGCCTGGGGAATCTGGGTGATCGTTGCGCTCGCCGTCCTGGTACCGCATCCGTTGTCGCTCGTAACGGCGCGACTCCTGGCGCCGCTCTTGGCACTTCACACTGGTGCGACAGTGCTCGAAGAATCCACACTCCAATGGAGCACGGTTATCGCGCTGTTGCTGATGATCGCAGTTTCAGCGACCGCTTTTTCCGCTCGTTACGGCTCCGTTCACGCACAGGCGGCCGCCTACGGTCATGAACGCCGCCATCTCCTACGGCCGCCAATGGCCGTGCTTGCACCCCTCGCGTTGGTGTGGCTCGTCGTCGCCGCACTTGGAGCCGTTGCGATGCGCGGGGAGCAACTCGCCGTATCGCTGAGCGCGACGGCACTCTTCATCGCACTGGCGGGCTTCATGTTACGTCGGGCCCTGGTGCTGTCGCGTCGATGGCTGGTGTTCGTGCCGGCAGGTATCGCCGTGCACGATCCCCTCATCCTGCGCGACACCTTCATGGTTCGCAACCACGATGTTCGTGCACTACGAGATGCCGCTTCGAACACCGAGGCCTTGGATGTCACGGGAACTACGTGGGGAACGCCGTTGGAACTCGTCCTCAGCCATCCACACGACGTGTCACTGTCGCCGTTCGGAGCACGACTCACCGGCACCCTCGATCGCCTGCACGTCACGGCGCTCTTGGTGGCGCCATCGCGCCCCCACATTGCGCTCGCCGACCTCTCTCGCTAACGATTACTTGGCGATACCGCCAGTTAGGACGGCACTTTGCTCAAATCGGGTCGCAATGGCTTGGCCCGCCAATCCGTACCCAAACAGAACTCAATTTGACGGCGATTCCATTTGCCCAACGGTTCTTCGATCATCTCGAAATAGTGAACGTCGCCTTCTTCGTCATGTTCATGTCGCCACTCACGCTGCAGGTTCGACTTGAGGAAGCGCGCGTTTGCCGTTCGACCGTCGGTAATCACCAGTGTTCCCGGCAGAAGGAAGTGCTCGATCTTCAAGATGTCGCAGGCCATCGGGAGTCGGTCCGGGTGGCGAGTGGAAATTCCATTCACATCACCAACAACACTGTCCTGACTTGGCCCGTCGAGGTAGATGAAATCAGGACACACGTTCGGAAGCTTCTGGTACTCCGTGCAGATCCGACCATTGAAACTCGTCATCTGCACCGGTGAAACGTGAAACGACACCCTCCGTTGCAACTCGTCCTTCAAACGGTCACGCGTAAGGTCCAGATACTGCTGCATATCGTCGACGACATGCAGTTGAAAAGGATCGGTACGACGAAGGTTTTCGCGAACTGAACTCCCATGATCCCTTTCGTTCAGTGCCAAGGCATGGGCCATGACCACGGTCGAGAACCCACACCCGAACTCCAATACCGACGTCACCCGACGCAAACGAATCAATGAAAAAAGTCGTGTCAAGTCGAGCCACTCGGGCATGTACGGCTGAGTGTGGTTGGGATCCACCGTCTCGAATGCCGACTTGTCCGGCGAGACGGCACTCTCCGGAAAAAGCTCGGTGAGACCGAACTGCTGTGCAAACCGCTCTGCTTGCAACGGAGAACTCACCCCGACGACATTACTTGGCGATACCGCCGGCCAGCACCATGCGGTCGGACATGTCGTACAACACCACGCTTTGGCCCGGCGCCA
>JBBANV010000016.1:0-1168 GCA_040401775.1 Ilumatobacteraceae bacterium | reverse complement strand
GCCAGCACCATGCGGTCGGACATGTCGTACAACACCACGCTTTGGCCCGGCGCCACCCTGCGCTGTGCTTCACGCCAACGCAACAGCACCGATGCAGCACCAACCTCTTCGATCAACGCCGACTGAGTGGCGCCGTGCGCACTGCTTTGTACCAACACCTCGCTGCCGAGTGCGAGCGGCTCGTGGCTCCACATCAGACGCTCAACGCGCAACTCGTCGCGCGAAAGACGCGATTCCTCTCCCACCAGGACGGTTTGTTTCTCCACGTCGACATCCAGCACGAACTGCTTCGGCGCACCACCGGGCAAACGCAGTCCACGACGCTGACCGACGGTCACGAGCTCCACGGCGTCAACGGTGCCGAGCTCGGTTCCCGATTCGTCGATGACGCGTGCGGAACGGAACGGAATTCGGTGACCGAGGAACGTTTCACGACCTCCCGTCTTGCTGATGAAGCACACATCTTGACTGTCGGGCTTGGTGGCGGTGCGCAAGCCGAGTTCGCTGGCTCGCTCGCGCACCTGCGCCTTCGTGAGATGACCTACGGGAAACAAGGTGTAGGCAAGCTCACGCTGATCCAACATGTGCACCACATAGCTCTGGTCCTTGGCGGCATCGGCCCCGCGCACGACTCGCCACACGCCCGACGGCTGTCGCTCGATGCGCGCATGGTGGCCCGTGGCAACGGCATCGAAGCCGAGCAGGCGCGCGCGCTGCGACAAACGGTCGAACTTGAGATGACGATTGCACTCGATGCACGGATTGGGGGTGCTACCCGCGCGATGGGCATCGACGTACGGATCAACTACGTGGGTGGAGAAATCGTCGGAGAAATTGAATACCAGGTGGTCGATGCGCAATTGCTGCGCCACGCGACGGGCATCGTCCACATCGCTCACCGAACAGCAGCCGGTGTCGCTCTCGCCACCCCACAATCGCATGGTGACTCCCACCACTTCGTGGCCTTCGCGGCGCAATTCGGCTGCAGCGACGGATGAGTCAACACCACCCGACATCGCCACGAGCACCTTCATACGGATGAAGGCTATTGCGTGTTGCGAAGACGCTTGACGCTGTTCACGATGGCATGCACCGCATGCGTGATGTCATCTTCAGTGGTGGTGTGACCAAGACTGAGTCGTAACGCACCCTTCACGAATCGGGGTTC
>JBBANV010000015.1:2654-28207 GCA_040401775.1 Ilumatobacteraceae bacterium | reverse complement strand
GGTATGAGTCAAGAGCAGCGTCGTCCGCGTCCAACACCCGAGCCCCGAGCAGCCAATGTCAACTCGGTGCTGTCCATTGCCGTCGCCGTACTCGCCGTGTTGCTCGGCTTCTTCATTCTGCGTGATCTTCGAAACGACACCTCGATTGCCTCTCCTGATGCTGCGCCGGCCGAGGAGACCACCCAAGAAACCACCGCAGAAACCATTCCGGTGGAGACAACTTCTGCCCCAGTGGTGCTCACTGCATTCAAGGTGCAAGTCGCCAATGCCTCCGGCGTGAGTGGTAGCGCCGGACTGCTCACGACCGAGATGCAGGGAAGGGGTTACATCGTTCAGCCAGCCATCAACAAGAGCGAAATCACCCCGAAGCAGACCGCAACCGTGGTCTACTACCTGCTCGGAAGCGAGGCAGCAGCCGCTCAAGTTGCCAAGGACCTTGGTGGTGTAGCGACTGCGCCGATGCCCACGCCAATTCCCACCGAGACCGCAAGTCTGGGTGAAGCAAGCGTGTTGGTGTTGCTGGGCACCGACATCGCCGGTAAGCCGCTGTCGATTCTCTCGGGTGGTGCGGCAGCTGCACCCGCAGCGACCGTACCTGCAGTAGTGATCACGTCGACAACGACGGGCTGACGTCAACGGTCGGCGGCTTTTGCCACGCTGACTATGCGTAACGCGAGGACAACCATCGAGCTGCCGCTTGCTCGATGCAGCCTGTCGTTGCACTGAATGCATCGTCGCCAAAGAGATCGCGCAGGCTCATTGCATCGAGGTGATGTTCCAGCGCCAAGGCCTTTGCTTCTGGTGCGACATCACCGCAGATCGCTGCAACCGATTTGCCGTGTTTGTATGCGAGTGCAGCAACTCCTCCCACTACTTTTCCGTCGAAACTGGTGGAGTCGAGTCGCCCTTCACCGGTGATGATTACATCACATTCGGAAACGGCGTCGTAAAGACCAACTTCATCGGCAACCACGTCAAATCCGGGAACGAGCGTGGCACCGAGTGCATGCAATCCCCCTGCCAATCCGCCGGCGGCACCACTGCCGGGAACACGAGTGACGTCGACACCGAAGCGTTGTTGGTAGCGCTCTGCGGTTGCTGCCAGTCGGTTGGCAAGAAACTTCACCTGCGCGGGAGTCGCCCCTTTTTGTGGCGCGAATACCGTGGCCGCATCGATAAACGTGGTGTCGACATCGCAGGCAACCAGAAACTCCACTCGCTTGAGTCGTGCTGGTGTGGAGATGGCACTCACGGCGCCGAGACCACCATCGGTGGTGGCAGATCCACCCAAACAAACGATGATGCGCTCGGCACCGAGATTGAGTGCCGCATCGATGAGTTGACCAGTGCCGATGGTGGATGCGGCGATGGCATCGTTCCGTTCCGCGCCGCCAACAAGCTGCAATCCAGATGCGAGTGCCATCTCGATGATTGCCGTGCCACGATGGAAACGCCACGGTGCATCCACTGGTGTACCAAGCGGCCCTTCGACACGGAGGAGTTGATTCGCACCTCCAAGTGCATCGAGGGTGCCCTCACCCCCGTCAGCCAAAGGAAGCTCCGTGCAGTCGTGGCCGGTGGTCCAACACGCATCGGCAATGGCTTTGGCTACTTGATGTGCCGACGCAGTGCCGCGAAACTTGTCGACCGCCGCCAGGACCCGCACGGCTTCTAGTGTGTCGGAACATGACCGAACCACTACGACTGGATGCCGTGGGGCAAGCAGAACTGCTTCGCTCCAAGAAGCTTTCTCCCACCGAACTGGTGGATCTTGCGATTGCTGCCGTGGAGCGGGTAAACCCGCAACTCAACGCAGTGATTCACCCACGATTCGAGCGAGCACGCAACGAAGCCACGTCCACGCCCCCGGCGAGAAGTGATTCCACGACGACCGATGGCTCGTTCGCCGGAGTACCCATCGTGGTGAAGGACCTCAACTGCCAAATCAAGGGTGAGCCGTATCACCTTGGAACACGTTTCCTGAAGAATCGCAACTTCGTTGCGACGCACGATTCGTACCTCTACGAACGATTGCGTCGAGCTGGCTTCATCGCGATTGGTCGTACCAACGTGCCGGAATTCGGAAGCACCATTACCACGGAACCGTTGGCGTATGGTCCGGCACGCAACCCGTGGAACACGGAACATTCCACGGGCGGAAGCAGTGGAGGTTCAGCGGCGACGGTGGCCGCTGGCTGCGTGGCGGTCGGCCATGCCAATGACGGTGGCGGCTCCATCCGTATTCCTGCCAGCGAATGTGGTTTGGTGGGCCTGAAGCCAAGCAAGGGACGCGTCAGCCTCGGACCTGCACTTGGTGAGTCGTGGATCGGCGGTGTGGTGGAGGGATGTGTCACGCGCTCGGTTCGCGACACTGCCGCGGTGATGGATGTGCTGTCGGGATACGAGCCCGGTGATCCCAATACGCCGCCTCTTCCAGCGCGACCGTATTCGAGCGAGGTTGGTGCCGACGTTGGCAAACTTCGAGTTGGTGTGCTTGCTGGTCCGTTGTTGCCGGGCGGGTTGGATCATCCTGATGCACGCGAATCGGTGATGGCTACCGGAAAGCTTCTCGAGTCGTTGGGGCATCATGTGGAAGTGGCACATCCTGCTGCTTTGGATGACGCCACGTTCGGCGACATGTTCCTCTCGATCGTCATCGCCCACATTGCAAACGATGTTGCCGCACTGGAACGGCAGTTCGGAGTGACGCTCACCACCGACGACATCGAGCCGAGCAACCATCTTCTGGCGCAGTTCGGCAATGCCACCAATGTGGTGTCGTATCTCACCGCGGTGAGTTGGGTGCAAGCGTGGACTCGCGAAGTGGTGTCGTGGTGGCTCCCGCGCGACGGCAAACGGGGTTTCGATGTTCTCGTTACTCCAACTCTCGCTGGGCCGCCACCCAAGATCGGTGTGCTTTCCGGGGACGATTCAACGGAGCGAATTCGCGAGATCATGCAATACACCGCCCAGTTCAACATGACTGGTCAGCCTGCAATCAGCTTGCCGTTGCACATGTCCACGAGCGGCCTGCCGATGGGTGTGCAGTTCGTGGGTGCTCCGTATCGCGAGGATCTGCTGATTCGACTGGCGGCCCAACTAGAGGTGGCTGCGCCGTGGGCGTCGCGACAACCGTCAGTGCGAGCGTGACATCGCACGCCTGGTGGTGGGCGCTCGTCGTTGTTGAACTCATCGCACTCGCCATCGTTGCACCGCGGTTGTGGCGTGCGGCTCGTGGTGGTCGACGATTGCAGAGAGGTGCGGTCGAAGATGTCGTGGGTACGAAGCCGGGCCAGAGTGCGGCTCCGACAATCAGCGTGGTGATTCCGGCCCGCAACGAGGCCGAACGAATCGCCGAATGTCTAACGCCGCTGCGTGGGTCGTCCGGCGTGCTGCAAGTCATCGTGGTGGACGACGAGTCGACCGACGACACCGCAACCATCGCTCGCGATCTTGGTGCCACGGTGGTGGTCGGCAAGCCGTTACCCGAGGGCTGGGTAGGGAAAATCTGGGCACTACAACAGGGGATTAGCGCTGCAACTGGTGACGTAGTCGTGACGTTGGATGCCGATACCCGGCCCCATCCGCACCTTCCACATGCTGCAGCGTGCGCGTTGGCGGAGTCAGGAGCAGTACTGGCAACCGTTGCGCCGAAGTTTCGAAATACATCAATGGCAGGTGAATGTCTGCATGCGGCGATGCTCACGTCACTGGTGTATCGACATGGTGCCGGTGCCGGAAAAGCGACCACTGATGCCGTTGCCAACGGTCAGTGCATGGTGTTCCGTCGCGCCGATGCAGTGAACGGTGAGTGGTGCGAACGTGTGAGCAGCTCCACCGTGGAGGACGTTGCACTCGTTCGAGCATTGGCAACCGACGGTGCATCGGTGGAGATGTTCGATGGGACCGATCTGCTCACGGTGCAGATGTTCGATGGCGTTGGCGAGACGTGGCGTGGATGGGGGCGATCGTTGTCGCTGGCCGGAGAAGATCGCACGACACGCCAAGTGGTTGATGCTGTGCTGACCGCGTTCACCGTGGTTGCGCCATTGTGGTTGTTGATGATGGGAATCGCAACGCCGGTCACGGCGATGTTGTTCCTCGTTCGACTGGGAACACTCGTTGGCACGCGACGCGCATACGAGCGCCCAGGAATTGGCTACTGGTTGTCACCCATTGTCGACGTGATGGCGTGGCTAGCCGTGGTTCGCGGAGTCCTTGCGCCATCGCGCCAGTGGCGTGGCCGCCAGTACTGAATCGATTCCCCACGCCATCGCAAATCGCACACCGATGATGCTCATCAGCACACCCGTTGCTGCGGCATACCACACGCCGTCGGCGTACCACTGTGCAAACGGGTACAAGACGACGCCGATCTTCACACCGTGGCTGAAGTCGCGGGTTGCCGCCCAGAAGAGGACGAACATCAACACACAGAATGCAGCCGGAAGTGGACTCAACACGATGGCCGCACCCACCCAGGTGAGCACACTTCGACCACCTTGGAAGCGGGCGAACATCGGCCACGCATGGCCGATCATTGCTGCCGCAGCACCGAGGAACCACACACGCCAATCATTGGAAAGTTCCTGGGCTACCACCACGCTGATGACTCCCTTGAGGAGATCCCCGACGAAGATGGTGAGTGATTGATTTCGCGACAACACCGATCGTGAGTTCCAAAAGCCCGGGTTCTTGTCGCCGACATCACGCAGATTTGGTGCACCGGCTCGACGAGCAACGGCGTCGGCGACGGGTATCGACCCGATCAGGTAACCAATGACCATCGCCAACATCGGTGCCATCACGCAGACACACTGTAAGGCAGAGATGACTGCAATAGCGACGTTTCACGTGATTCGCTGGGAAAGCATGCTCGGCATGGCACAAGCATTGGTGTGGGATCGCGTGCGCTATCGACGGACGGCAGGGATGCTGTTCTTACGGGTGCTTGGTACGGGCCGTGGGAGCAGCACCGCCCCAGGTACGGAGTTCGGTCGTACTGCGCTGTTTTGTGTGTTCAATGATGAGTCGTCTGCCGATGCGTTCATCGGCAAGGTGCAGAGTCGGCGTCACACGTCGGAGTCATGGCATGTGAAGTTGCGGGGTGCGGGTGGCCATGGTTCATGGCGCGGTCGAGACATTCCGACGATTCTCGGTGCAGGACACCCGAGCGCAGCCGCTCAATTGGATGGTCCGCTGGCGATGATCACGCGCGCCGATGTTCGGCCTCGTTCATGGCGGGCATTCAGTCGCGACGCACACGTGGTCGACAAGGAACTTCACACCAGCGATGGCCTCTTGGCCGTGGTGGGCATCGGTGAAGCACCGGTGCTTCGTCTCGGCACCTTCAGTCTCTGGCGTGATGCCGAGGCAATCAGGAAATTTGCATTCGGTCGCCCCGAACACTCGCGCGTCGTGCTGCGAACACGTCAAGAAAACTGGTACGGCGAAGAGATGTTCGCCCGGTTCGTTCCCTACTGGTCGGCGGGAACGTGGGACGGAAGGGATCCATTGCGCAACGTCTGAGTACGTCGTGCATCGTTTCGCAGGGTAATCCAGGGAAACAACATTCCGTAGGGCTCGCCGTTTGAACGATGATGCTCGCGATGCGCAGTGTCGAGCGACACCGCCCATGAGGAGTGCAGCTGCTTCATCCACTTGATGCGACCGTGAATGATGCCGTCGTGAATCACCGTGTACACGACGCCGTACAACGTGACACCGACGAGCAGGGGGAGCAGCCACGTGAAGCCGTCGACGTTGAAGCCCATCGCCAACCCGCCGACGACGACGACGGAGAATGCCAGCGGGAACGCGTCGTTTGGTTCGGGGGACTTGCGTGCGAAGTCGGCGGCTGCATTGCGATGGTGACTGCGATGCAATTGCTCCAATGCCCCGTGCATCACGTATCGATGCACCACGTAGGTGACGGCTTCCATGCCGAGGAAGCCGACGCTCACGAGAAGGAACGAAGCAAAGAGACTCATGGTTGTCGAGCGGTTAGCGCTTGCCCACCAAGCGTATGAGACCTTCTTGCACCACGGACACGACGAGTGAGCCATCACGTGAGTAAATGGCACCACCCGCCAGGCCACGCGCACTGGAAGTGGAAAGCGAGGTCTGGTCGTACAGCATCCATTCGTCGGCACGGAACGGACGGTGGAACCACATCGCATGATCGAGGCTTGCCATCTGCACCTTGCCGTCGGTCCAACCGATGCCGTGTGGAAGCAGTGCAGTGTCGAGCAAGGTCATGTCGCTGGCGTAAGTGACGATGCACGTATGGAGTACGTGGTCATCAGGAAGCTTGCCGTCGGCACGCATCCACACTTGCTGACCGAGCCTCGGGTTTCCTTCGCGGGAGAGTGGGTCGGTGTCGACATACCGAATATCGATCGGTCGCGGCCGGTCGTACCATTCACCCAGTTGCTCCTTGAACGGCGCCATGCGAGTTTTGAAGTCGGGCAATGACTCCGGATCGGGAACACCCGTCGGCATCGTCAGTTGATGGTCCAACCCTGCTTCCTGTGCATGAAAGCTGGCTTGCAAGTTGAAGATGACCTTGCCGTGCTGAATTGCGATGACTCGTCGTGTGGAGAAGCTCTTTCCGTCGCGTAGTCGATCGACTTCGTACAAGATGGGAACCGTTGGGTCGCCGGGTCGGAGGAAGTAGGCGTGCAACGAATGCACTTCGCGGCCCACTTGGTCGATGGTTCGTGCAGCAGCAACGAGTGCTTGGCCGGCGACTTGACCGCCGAATACTCGTTGGCGATTCTCATCCGGACTTCGGCCACGAAAGATGTTGACTTCGATTTGTTCCACGTCCAACAGTGCGACGAGGTCGGTGAGCGGTTGCTGGGATGTTGTCACCCCTCCATGTTGGCAGAACACGACTGGATAGGGTTCGTTCTACACGACATGCTCGATTCTGATTTGCGCACGATTGCACTCAGCGTGAAGGGTTTCATGCCCGAGCACGAGGGAGATGCTTTGTTCGACGCGGCGATGAGCGCGTGCGAGGCGTTGCCTGGTGTGCCGATGGTGGAAGTGGGTTCGTATTGTGGTCGCTCCACGGTGTGGTTGGGTGCGGTAGCAAAAGCCCACGATGTGTTGCTGTACGCGGTGGACCATCACGGTGGCTCGGAAGAAAACCAGGCTGGTTGGGAATGGCACGATCCCGAAGTGGTGAACGAGCAGGGGCGAATCGATACCCTGCCGTTCTTCCGGGAAACGATTCGACGAGCTCAACTCTCCGAATCGGTTCGAGAGTGCGTGGGTGATTCACACGAAATTGGTCGAGGTTGGTCGCAGCCACTGGCGTTGTGCTTCATCGATGGTGGACATGCGCGCAACATTGCGCGGGGTGATTATCTTGCGTGGGCGCACCATGTGGCGATTGGTGGCACGTTGGCAATTCATGATGTGTTCGAGAAGTCCGAGGACGGCGGGCAAGCACCGTACGAGGAGATCTATCTACCTGCCGTGCAGTCGGGGCGATTCATCGAGCTGTCGCGCCACGGATCGTTGCGCATCCTGCAGCGCACCACGTAGTGGCGTGGCGAACTTCGCGCGGGCGGGCAAGCTCCGCGCGTGTTGATTAGTGGTGCGTGAACAACTTGTGGGCAGGTGAGATTGCGAGTTGAGCATCGGCGGCCAGGATGACTGCGGCACCGGTGTACGCACTCACCTCGTTGGCGGGGAATGCAATGTTCTGTGGGTACACGATTCCGGTGAGGTACGAGCCATCGTCGTTGCGATGCAACGTGGTGAGTGCCAGGAGTTCCCGCGCCGTTGCATGATCGCCAATGGCGCTGAAGGCGATGGCACACTCCGCCGTTTCTGATGCGGTTACCCACGGTTCGTCACTGACGCAGCGAATTCCATAATCGGGGAAATAGAACGTGTCCCAAGCGTCGTGGAGACGAATCTTTGCTGCGTCGTCGAGCAGCGCACCGGAGAGAACCGGGTAGTACCAGTCCATCGCCCAACGCTCCTTGGGTTCGAATGACGTCGGCGAGTGATTGATGACCGCATCGATGGCATCGGCCGCGGCACGCCACAGTGGTCGCGGTTCGCCGAGGAGAGCTGCGAGATTTGCCGCACAATGCAACGAATGACGGATCGAACTGCTGCCAGTGAGCAGTGCGTACGACCACGGCTCGGCATCAACTTCCTTGGCCCACAGAATGGTGCCGTCTTTGCGTCGCATGTTGAGCACGAATTCCGTGGCACGCTCCACCATTGGCCACAAGCGCTCGATGGCGGCAAGATCATCGGTGCATTGCCAGTGGTGCCAGACACCGGCAGCGACGTATGCACAGACGTTGGAGTCGAGTTTCGATTCCTTCACCGATCCGTCGGAGTTGTAGTAGTTGTGCCACGATCCGTCGCTGCGTTGCGTGGTACTCAGCCACTCGTATGCGCGGCGTGCTTGGGCATGCAAGCCCATGACGTCGAGTGCCATCGCGGTCTCCACGTGATTCCACGGGTCGCAGTGTCCGCCGACGAACCACGGAATCATGCCGCTTGGCAGTTGCAGTGAGGCAATCCAATCGGCGGTGCCGCGAAGTTGGTCGTGAGTCGGATGACGCGCATCGGTTGAGGTGATGGGTGACAGCGCACCCAGCCGACGTTCGGTGGCGGTCTTCCCGGTACTGCGTTGGGACCCCGATGGTTTCTCCGCGTACACCACGTACGACTTGCCGATCGCCGGGCTGAGAACCGTGTCGATGGCGCGCGTAATGAACGGCGCCTTCATGATGTCCCATTCCAACAACTTCTTGTATCGGGCAACGAGCGGCTGATCGTCGCGCGTTGGACCAACGGCACATCGCAACCACCAATACGGCGAATGGATGCCGTGCGCACGATGATGACCGACGATGTTCACATCGTTGGCCGAGATCTTTCGACGGAGCTCCCTGGCGGTGTAGATACGTACGTGTCCACCGGGAACGAACGGCGCGTGATACTCGTCCGACAACATCCAGTTGATCTTCTCGGGAAGGAACGACGGCACGGTTGCGGCGAATGCGCCACCGGGCTTCAGTACTCGGGTGAGTTCACGCAGTGCTGCCACGTCATCGTGGATGTGTTCGAGCACTTCGCTGGTAACCACACAGTCGAATGACGCATCGGCAAACGGCAGGCATGTTGCATCGCCACGAATGGTGCCGCCGAATCGCTTGGAGTCGATCTCGCCGGCCATCGCCATTGCCGCAAAGGTGTTGCGCGTCGCCGTGACTTCGTCGTGCCCGTAGTCGAGAGCCACCACCGTGGCTCCGCGTCGCGCAGCCTCGTAGGCGTGACGACCGAAACCCGCCCCAGCGTCGAGGAACAGCGTGTCCGGTCCGATCGGTAGGCGGTCGAAGCGAATCGTCAGCATGGCAATGGTGGCTATCTCGCGGAGTTTTCCACGCGACGACGCAACTTTTCCACGTTGTGGGGCATGGTCAACACCTCGCGGTACTGATCGACGGTCAGGGCCGCACAATGACGCCACGACCAACGTTCAACGACGCGCGTGCGACCGGCAAGACCAATTCGCGTACGAAGCGATTCGTCGTCGAGTCCGCGGCGAATTGCGACGGCAAGAGCGTCGGAGTCACCAGGTGGACATGACAGGACCGTTTCGCCGTCTCGTCCGGTGACCTCGGGAAGTGCCCCACCGGTGGTGGCCACCAAACAGATTCCGGTGCTCATCGCCTCGATCGAGGGCAAGCTGAAACCTTCGTACAAACTCGGCACCACGGCCAGGGTGCTTTCGGCGTACAACTCGACGATGCGTTCGTCGCTCACACCGGATACGTAGGAGATGCAGTCGCCAATGCCGAGCGATTCGATGAGGTCGGCGCTTGCACCCGCACGTGGTTTGCCGATGATCGTGAGGTGGATGTCGCGCTCCGTGCGCAATTTGGCCACGGCCTCGAGCAGATACGACAAGCCCTTGAGCGCGACGTCAGCAGATGCCGTGGTGATCAGATGGTGCGACTTCCTCGTCACTGACGGCAACGGCTTGAACAACTCGGGGTCGACACCAACGGGTACCAGTCGCATGCGGTCCAGCGACACGTTCATGTCGGTGTGTATGTCGTTGATGGAGTTCTCGCTCACCACCACGATGCGCGGAAGTCGGCTGGCAACCTTGCCTTGCATCTTGACGAACGAGTACCAACGAGAGATTCCAAAGCGCTTCCAGCGCGTCTTGGTGTGCTCCATTTCCAACTTGCGGTCCTTGGTGATGGGATGGTGCAACGTGACGATGGTGGGTATGAGTTCTTCGATCGACAAGATGTGCTTGCCCAAACACTGGTTGTCGTGCACCAAGTCGAAGTCACCGACGCGCTCACGAAGGGCGCGGTAAGCGCGCAGGCTGAAAGTGAGTGGTTCGCCGAAGGTTCCCTTGAGGAAGTAGAGCGCTTCGAGTGCGTTCGGCCAGTTGTTCAATTCCCAGTACGCGGGGAAGCGACCTGGATACTGGTCATTGAAGATGTCGAGACTGGGCAATTTATGGAGGGGGACTCTGGAGTCCAACACGGGGTAAGGCTGACCGCCGTACACCTCGACATGATGCCCAAGGTCGGCTAGTGCCTTGGTGAGGTGTCGTGTATACACACCCTGACCACCAACATGTGGCTTTCCTCGGTAGGTGAGGTAGGCGAGTCGCAGCGGACCCTCACGTAGACGATCGAGTTCGCGTTGCATGTCGCCGCCGAACATGCGATGTAACGCTATCGCTGGGAACTTATCGGGCGATCAATTTCATCGTTCGTTGCAGTGATAATTGCTGCGTAATCACGAACGGGGCGAGTGAAAAACCGTCCGGTGGTCCCGATTGTGGTTCTACGCACAACGCGTGTGTCGGCATGTCATAGACAACCCAGTGATCGCAGTCGCTCTCGATGTGGAGGCACATACCGTCATCGAATTGCACCATCGGCGTGTGGCGTGCACCAATGAAGCAATCGTCCCACGGACCAATTGGCGGTGTGACTAGTCGACCGTCGGGAATGTAGTTGTCGTCACGCACGTACATCTCCGTGAAGTCGACGCGCAACGTTGCTGGTCGCACGAACCACGGATGCCAGCCGACTTGCGCCGGCATGCTCGGCGACCCCGTATGCACGGTGAGCGTGCACGTCACACTGCGTTCGATCGGATCGACCCGCACCTCGTGTTTCGCCGAACCAACGAACGGCCAGCGAGAGCCGAGCGACGTAACCAGCACTGCGTGCGTTGGTGATTGTTCGATGGTCGACCAACTCGTGTCGAATACGGTGCCGTGGATCGCATGTTCACCGAAGTTGAGCGGAAGTTGATACGCGGTGCCCTCATGGCTGAATCGTCCATTACGAACCCGTCCTGCGAACGGCACCATTGGATACGCACCCCACCCAGTTGGGCGGGCATCCTTGCTGAACGTCACCAGTCGCTCACGAGCGTGCACGCGCAGCGACGACAGTCGCGCCCCACGCAACACATCGATGGAGCATCCGAAGAGCGCGCCGCCAAGATGAATTTCGTTGCTCATGAGCCGACCGCCGCCCGTCGCCGAACGCGCCATGCGGTGCCGACCAACAACAACAGCATTGCGATTGTGATCCTGCCGTCGCCGAGATACGAGTAGATGGTTCGACCCGTGCGCAATGGAATGTCGCGAACGATCACGGCCTGTTTGCCGATGGAAATTCGATCCAGGATGTGGCCGTCGTGGTCCACGAACATGCTGTATCCGGTGGTGGCGGCCTGCACCACCCAGCGACCGCTTTCCAGTGCCCGAAGTTGGGACGTGGCAACTTGCTGTTGTTGGAGAATCTCACCGGTGTAGCTGGAGCCGTTGGTGGGATTCAGCAGTATCTGACCGCCAGCGTTTACACCTTCGAGCGCGCGCGCAGAAAAGAACACCTCCCACGAGATGGCAACTGCAAGTGGGACGGTTGCCGACTCATGCGGCACCTCGATGACTGCGGTTGCCGATCCGGCAACCGCGTCGCGTGGAATGCGATTCACCGGTGCCCCGAGCGACTGGAGGAGATTTCGCAATGGGACGTATTCTCCGTATGGCACTCGCTGCACCTTGTCGTATCGACTGGTTTCGTTGCCGGATTGGTCCATGACGATCTGGGCATTGGTGAAGTTGTCGCCAGCGTCTTCCGTGACACCGATGGCGAAGGGTGCGTCGATCCGTTGAGCCTCGACGATCAATTCCTCTCGCACCTTGCTGACGGAGAAATCGCGAACGTCGACGGTGTTCTCGGGCCACAGCACGAGATCGATATCGCGTGTCGTTGGCGATGCCGAACCATCGGCACTGGTGGGCTGCGTAACGCTGGCTGCTCTGCCGTCCAACAGTGCGGTTGCTTCGATGTGCCTATCGATGACGTCTCGCGAGTTGCTATTGATCGCCAACACGCCCTGGGGACCGCCACCTTGCACCGTTGCGATGCGCAGCGATCGTCCGATGTCACGCCCGGACGGGGCAAGGTGCCCCGCCACCTGTGCAACGACCAGTGTGATGAGTACGACGAGCGTGGCTCGACGCGCATGCCAGCCGAACTCGCGACGACGCATCCAAAGCTCGGCGACCACTCCACCTGCGAGGAACACCCACAACGACACTCCCAATGGTCCGACGATGCGAACGAGGTGCGCGAGTCGAGTGTCGGCCACACCGAGTGCCATGCCTGCAAGCGGCACCCCACCGAATGGCGCAACGAATCGCAGGCACTCCGCCAACGTGTGTGCAAGCGCCATTACCACGATGCGTTGTGTGAGCGTCGACGTCTCGCGAGGTGCCAGCCGGAATGCAAGGAGTGCTGCTGCACCATGCATGAGAGCAAAGAGCAACGGTGCCACCACGAAACCACCCGGCACCAAGTGCCACATCCATCCGAGTGCCGGCGCAAACCATCCCCACGCGAAGGTTGCGCCGAGGAGGAACGCGCTTGCGCCCCCATTCTTCGAGCGCTGTATTGCAACGACGTAACACGCCACGCCGATGAACATTGCCGGCCATACGCCAAGTGGAGGGATACCCACTGCCACGAGAACTCCACCAAGGAGAGCCAACATGGCCGCTGCAAATTGATTCATGTCCGGCGCTCACGATTCATGTTCGATGCCCGCGCATGTACGTGGCAAGTTTGTTGATGCGAAGTCGCATCGGTGGGTGGGATGCAAAGACCCGGTCCCACACGTTGCTTTGCGTCGTCGGTGTCGAACCCTCCTGGGAGTTGCGCAAGGCGGCCAGCAGCTGGTTACCGAAGCCGAGTTGTGCTGCGCGCCGATCTGCGTGGTATTCGGTGGTCCGGCTGGCGGCGTTGCCGAGCAGTGTTGCCAGTGACACGTTCAACATCAGCAGCCACGATGCCACATGAAGAAACGACGCAACGAACAGGCCAAGTGCATGAAGAAGTGGAATACGCCGGGCAAAGGTAACCGTGGCGGTTTCTGCGATGGCGCGAAGTGCCATGCCGGATCGCGACAAGATCACGATGGGAAGGATCATCCACTGTGTGATGGTGAGCGCCACGGTGTGGAGCCCTAAATGATGACTCAATTCGTGTGCAAGTACACCTGAGAGCTGTTGTTCATCGAGGGTGTCGATCGCCGTCGACGACACCACGACGAGGTGACCTCCACACGCGAATGCATTGAGTGCTTCGGTTTCCACCACCGCAAGGACGAAGCGACGTTGGGAGAGATCGTTCCGGCGAATGATCGGATTCCAAGCCCTTTGCAGGAGCTCGGTTTCGTGCATGGTTGGTTCACGTGCGCCAATGAGACGCATGAGAACGAATCGTTGAACGGGTCGGGAAAACAACAGAATAAACAAGGAGAAGAAGGCACAAACGAACAACCAGTAGTTCACGTTGCCCCACCACCACAGCGGCAACCACAGCACGCTTACGGTGACCAGCCATGCGGGCAAGAGGGCGACGATTGCCGTCAAGCCCATGAATGCGGTCCACTCGAACCTCAGTGAACGGCCCGACACGCCTCGTGAACCTAGCGTGAGAATCATGAACTGGCTCGCTTCACTTCCAAGTCCTTCCGGTGGTTCGCTCGAGTTGGGTCCACTGAGGCTCAATGCGTACGGATTGATGATTGCACTCGGTGCAATCGCTGGAACGTGGTTGATGGGAAGGCGACTCGAAGCGAGAGGCACCGGGACACGTGACGACGCCAGTGCGATTGCGATGATTGCAGTGCCAGCCGGCGTCGTTGGCGCGCGCCTGTATCACGTGATCACCGACTGGGAACGGTTCGACGGTCGCCTCCTCGACATCGTGAAAATTTGGAAGGGTGGTCTTGGCATTTGGGGCGGTGTCGCCGTTGGTGTGATGGTGGGTGTGTTGGTGGCCAGGCGGCGCGGAGTGGGAGTGGCAAACGCACTCACTGCAGTGGCGCCTGCTCTGCCGCTTGCGCAGGCAATCGGTCGTTGGGGGAACTGGTTCAATCAGGAACTGTTCGGGCGCCCCACCACGCTGCCGTGGGGATTGGAAATCGATGAACGCCGCCTACCTTCCGGCTACGAAGTCGGCACCTTGTTTCACCCGACGTTCTTGTACGAGTCCCTCGGCAACCTGCTGCTGTGTGTGCTGCTCTTGCAATTGGACCGAAAGGGATCGCTGAAGCCGGGTCGGCTGTTCCTGTTTTATACCGCTGGGTACACCTTGCTGCGATTCTTCGTCGAGGGCTTGCGAATCGATCCCGCGAAGGACGCAGGGGGATTACGGCTCAACCAGTGGACCTCGCTGGCGGTGTTTACCGTGTCGGTGTTGTGGATTGTGGTGGCACAGCGTCGCGCAACCTTGCGGCAAGTTCCTCAGGCACAACAGGAATGAAGTATTCGTTCGTCGCCACTTCGGCAGCGGCGATGTATCGCATGACGTTTGGTGCGCGCCATGGTGAGACGATCTCCACGTTGAACCACGCTTCGTTGTAGCCCTCGATTTTCAGAGCCCGCTCTTGGCTCAGTAGTGGGCGTTGGTTGAACCACATCATGGTGGGTGTCGGCTCACCGTAGAAGCGTTCGATTCGGCACAAGACGTCTTGCAGAATGTTGCCGAAGGCGTTGCGCTGTTGCAGGTCGAGCGACACGAGATCGAACACGCGTTCCACCGGTGCTATTTCAACTGCCAGTGGGTAGGGCGACGCAGACTGAACCGATGCCACCCAACCATCACGTTGAACGATCAGGCGCTCGGGGGTGGAATCGGGCTTCCAACCTGCGGCAAGTCGTCGTCTCGGGCGATCGGGAACATGATCGAAGGCGTAGATCTGCCCGTGAGGATGGTCGATGGTGGCACCAACTTCGCGCCCGGAATTCTCGAAGATCAAGACGTAGTCCACGTCGTTGCGTGCACCGAGCACCTCGGTACGCGTAGCCCACGTGTTGATGAGTTCTGCAAGATTGCCGGAATCAAGGGTGGCAAGTCGTGCATGGTGGTCGCTTGAGTACAACACCACTTCGCAGCGATCGTTGGGCATCGGTGGCCATCGGTTCGGAATTGCCTTGACGGTGTAGGGCTCTGGCGCTTCGATGCCACCGACGCAGAATGGACAACCGTCGGAAGGCAAGTTTGGTCGATGCTGACGTGATGCAACGACGTGCACCAAGGTGTCGAGCCACGGATCCGTCCTGACGTCTGATGTCGTGTTCGGAAGTGTGGTCATAGCTGGTGAATGCCTCGTGCACGGTAACGCCGTCGCGTGTACCAATCGTAGGCTTCTGGAGATGACCACCCGCATGGTGCACCTGTTGCACGAGGGGATGTCGGTCGTGGTGGATGTGTCGGGTGGTGTGCCCGAAATCGTGCATTGGGGTGCAGTCCTTGATTCGCCCGACGCTGAAACGCTCAAAGTAATGACGCAGCGACCGCTCACGCACGGGTCGCTCGATGTGGTGCCAGCGCTGCAGATCGTGCCGCAGCACTCGCTCGGCTCGCTTGCACGTCCTGGTGTGGCTGGTCATCGTCCCGGTGGTCGCGATTGGGCTCCGCGCTTCGTCTCGTGTGATGTGAGCATCACACCGAAGTCGGTCACTACGTCATCGCACGATGCCGTTGCCAATTTGCGGTTGGACACGACGGTGCAGATCGCAGCGTCGGGAGCGTTGCTTGTGAGTGCAACGCTCACCAACGAGGGTGATTCTCGTTACCTACTCGACGCGCTCACGGTGTCGCTTCCGCTGCCGGCGCAGGCTCGTGACCTCACGACGTATTCGGGGCGATGGTCGCGAGAAGCATCACAACATCGACGAACGCTCGATCACGGTGCGTGGAGTAGCGAGAACCGTACGGGTCGAACCTCGCACGAATATCCGCCCATGTTGTGGTGGAGCACGCCGACGGCCAGCGAGTGGTCGGGCGAAGTGTGGGGATGTCATCTGGCATGGAGCGGCAACCACGTGTTGTGGGCAGAAGTGCTGCCCGACGGTCGGCGCTATGCGCAGCTCGGGGAGTTGTTGCTGCCGGGCGAGGTGTGTCTGCAGCCGGGTGAGGCGTACTCCACACCGGTGGTGGTCGCTGCCTACTCTGCTGATGGATTCACTCCCGCTTCATGGGTGATGCATCGAAACGTGCGCCATACGGGAAGCCACAACGGTCCGTCGTGGCCGGTGTCGCCGGTGTCTGCTCCAACGGTTCGCAAAGTGTTACTCAATACATGGGAAGCGACCTATTTCGATCACGACACGGAAAAGTTGAAGGCGCTCGCCGATGCTGCAGCAGACATCGGTATCGAACGCTTCGTATTGGATGATGGCTGGTTTGGTTCGCGCCGCAATGATCACGCCGGCTTGGGCGATTGGGTGGTGTCGCACGATGTGTACCCCAATGGGCTTGCCCCGCTCATCGAACACGTGAATTCCTTGGGTATGGACTTCGGCATTTGGGTGGAGCCCGAAATGGTGAATCTCGAAAGCGACGTTGCACGCGCACATCCGGACTGGGTGCTGCATGCGACCGGGTACGAGCCCGTACAGGCCCGTCACCAAGTGGTGTTGGATCTCACCAACGAGGCGGCATTTGCACATGTCTACGAACAACTGCACACGTTGCTACGAGATCACGACATTGCGTTCGTGAAGTGGGATATGAACCGACCACTCATACACGCCAGCACTTCCGACGGATCGTCGGCGGCCCGTCGACAGACCGTCGCGTTCTACCGACTCCTCGACGCCCTTCGCTCCGAACATCCGCAGGTGGAATTCGAATCGTGTGCATCCGGTGGTGGTCGAATCGACCATGCCGTGTTATCGCGCACGGTTCGGGTGTGGACCAGCGACTGCAACGATCCACTCGAACGACAACGCATTCAACGTGGAGTGGGCATGTGGGTGCCCAACGAGGTGCTGGGCATGCACGTTGGTGCGCGTCGCTCGCACACCACCGGGCGTTCACATCGCATGGAGCTGCGAGCGCTCACGGCACTCTTTGGATGGATGGGCGTGGAGTGCGATCCACGTGTACTCGATGACAACGAATGCCTCGTACTGCGTGAGGCGATCACGCTCCACAAGCAGCATCGCACGTTGCTGCATTCGGGTGATGCGGTTCGTTTCGATCTCGACGACGACACCGCATTGGCCCACGGCATCTATGCAAACGATCGGAGCGAAGCACTGCTGGCCTACGTCCAGATGACGAGTTCGCCGTGGTTGGTCGCTCCGCGTTGGCGTATTCCGGGGCTCGATCCCGACCGTAGTTATGTCGTTTCCCACGTTGCGCTCGGACATGTGGGTGGTGTCGGACGCACGTTGCCCGAGTGGATGAGCACGCCGGTTCGTTGTACCGGCCGCGAACTCGCGGTGGTGGGGATTCAGCCACCAAGTTTGTGGCCCGAGTCGGGCGTGCTCGTGCACCTGCGCTCGTAGGATTATTTCTCGTGCCCGAGCCGATTTCTCGCGAGACCGTCATGAAGGTGGCGCGTTTGGCGCGATTGCATCTCACCGATGCCGAAGCGGATCGCATGACCACCCAACTCGCCGGCATGTTGGAACACTTTCGCGACGTGGACGCCCTGGATTTATCGAACGTGGAGCCATTGAACCAGCCGATTCCACTCTCCAACGTGTTGCGTGACGACGTGGAGGCACCATCGCTCGATCGTGACGAAGTGCTGGCGAGTGCTCCAGCCGCACAAGATGGTCGGTTCCGGGTTCCGCCGATCATTGGATTCGAGGAATAGCCGATGACCGCGCGTCGTACCGCAGTAGACGTGGCTGCGTCGGTAGCCGCGGGCGAGCTCACCGCCAGTGCGGTGCTGGAAGAGAATCTTGCGGCAATCGATGCGCGCGAGAAAGAAGTGCACGCGTTCAACTTGGTGACAGCCGAGCGTGCTCGCGAACGTGCCGGCCAGATCGACGCGGACGTCAAGGCTGGCAAGAACGTTGGTCGCCTTGCCGGCGTCACCGTGGCGCTGAAGGACAACATGTGTACGCGCGGCGTGGAAACGACGTGTTCGTCGAAGATCCTTGAAGGTTGGAAGCCGCCGTACGACGGCACCGTGGTGCGTCGCTTGGCCGATGCCGGTGCAGTGATCGTGGGCAAGACCAACTTGGACGAATTCGCCATGGGGTCGAGCACCGAGAACTCGGCCTTCGGACCAACCCGCAATCCGCTGGACCTTTCCCGCGTGCCCGGTGGTTCGAGTGGTGGCAGTGCCGCGGCTGTTGCGGCGGGCTTTTCGACGGTGTCGTTCGGCAGCGACACGGGTGGCAGTATCCGCCAACCAGCCGCTCTCTGTGGTCTCGTTGGTGTGAAGCCCACATATGGCATGGTGTCGCGTCAGGGATTGATCGCATTCGGCAGCAGCTTGGATCAGATCGGTCCGTTCACTTCCACGGTGGCCGACGCGGCTCTGCTGATGGAAGTCATTGCGGGTCACGATCCGCTCGACTCCACGTCGTTGCCGCAACCGGCTCCGGCACTACTGCCGGTGTTGTCGCAGGGAGTAAAAGGAATGCGTATCGGACGTATCACCGATATGCCCGAGGGTTCGTCGCCCGACGTACTCGCGCGGCTCGATGCCGCTTTCGATGCGTTGCAACAAGCTGGGGCAACCGTGGTGGATGTGCAGATGCCGTCGATGTCGTACGGCCTCACTGCCTATTACTTGGTTGCACCGGCCGAAGCCAGCAGCAACCTGGCCCGCTTCGACGGTGTGCGCTACGGCTTGCGCGTGGATGCCAAGGACTTGAATTCCATGTACGGCGACACTCGTGCCGCAGGTTTTGGTGATGAAGTAAAGCGACGAATCATGCTCGGCACCTACGCGTTGTCGGCCGGTTACTACGACGCGTATTACGGCAAGGCGCTGAAGGTTCGTCGACTCATTGCCGATGACTTTGCCAAGGCCTACCAAAGCTGCGATGTCATCCTGACGCCGACGTCGCCAACGGTGGCGTTCAAGTTCGGCGACAAGACCAGCAACCCGTTGGCCATGTATTTGTGCGACGTGTTCACGATTCCCACCAACTTGGCCGGTCATGCAGCCATGAGCGTGCCGTTCGGGACCGGCGAGGCAGGCTTGCCCGTTGGTGTGCAGGTGCTTGCACCTGCCTTGGGTGAAGCACCGATGTTCCGTGTTGCCGCCGAACTGGAGCGAGCCGTATGAGTGCCACACAAGGTGCCGTTTCGAATCCGTCGAGTGTGGTTGCAACCGCCGAGCAACTCATCGACGGCTGGGAGTTGGTGGTTGGTCTCGAAGTGCACGTGGAGCTCGCGACGAAGACCAAACTCTTCAGCGCCAGCGCCAACCGCTTCGGCGATGAACCAAACACCAACATCGACCCCGTCACTCTCGGTCTTCCAGGTGCGCTCCCCGTACTCAACCGTCATGCGGTGGAGTTGGCGATGCGACTCGGGCTTGCACTCAACTGTCGAGTGCAGCCGTGCACCTTCCACCGGAAGAACTACTTCTATCCCGACCTTCCGAAGGCATATCAAATCAGTCAGTACGACCAGCCGCTGAACGTCGATGGCTGGTTGATCTTGCCGGGCGACGTACGTATCGGTGTGGAACGCGCGCATTTGGAGGAAGACACGGGCAAGTCCACGCACTTCGGTGGAGCCGAGGGACGAATTCACGGGAGTGATTACTCATTGATCGATTTCAATCGTGCCGGAGTGCCGTTGGTGGAGATCGTGTCGCGCCCCGACATTCGCACCAGTGAGCAAGCCAAACAGTACGTCAGCGAACTTCGTGCGATTCTCCTCGCCGTTGGAGCGAGCGACGCCAAGATGGAGGAAGGCTCGATGCGTTGCGACGTCAACGTGTCGGTGCACAAGCCAGGAACGCCATTCGGTACACGGTGCGAGATCAAGAACGTGAACTCCATTCGTTCGGTTGGTCGCGCAATTGAGTACGAGGCTCGTCGACAAATCGATCTCATCAATGGCGGCGGGGTGGTGAAGCAACAAACCTTGCATTGGGATGATGCATCGGGACGCACCAACGTATTGCGCACCAAGGAAGACGCCGACGACTACCGGTACTTTCTGGAGCCCGACCTGGTTCCGCTGGTTCCCGACGCAGCGTGGATCGAGAAAGTTCGTGCCGCGCTACCACCGTTGCCGGCTGCACGTCGGGAAGCGCTCGCCAAACTGACTGGTGCTGCAAAGGAGAGCGAAGCCGTTGCAGTCATCGTGGAGCGCGGTCAGGATGCCTACATCGGCGAAGTTGCCAAGGTCGGTGGGGATGCAGCTCGTGCTCTGGTGTACGTACAGCAGGCATTCGCAGAAGAACCTGCAACACCACGGGTTCCTGCCGGTGATGTTGCCGCACTCAGCTTGATGGAGAAGAACGCCAAGATCACCTCCACTCAGGCCAAGACCCTGCTCGCGGAATTGGTCGTCAACGGTGGAGGCGATGTGATCGCCATGGCAAAGGCCAAGGGATTCGAAGCAATGGATACGGGTGCGCTCGAGTTACTGGTGGACCAAGCCATCGCCACCGACCCGGACGCCTGGGCAAAGTTCAAGGCCGGCGAGCAAAAGGCGATGGGAGCCCTGGTGGGCGCGGTGATGAAGCTGTCGAAAGGCAAGGCCGACGGCAAGGCCGTTACGGCGCTCCTTCAGGCAAAAGCCAACGCCTGACCCGTCACCCGCAACGGGGTTGACAAAAGATGTTAGGCATGCCTAACATCGAGGGTATGGGTTCAAGTTTCCTCATCACCTTGCGCGAAGGCCTCGAAGCATCATTGATTCTGGCGATCTTGTTGACGTATTTGAAGAAGACCGGCCGATGGGCGGATGCGCGATATGTCTGGTCGGGTACTGCGGCTGCTGTTGGAGTTTGTCTCGTTGCTGGCATTGCCATCTTCGTGGCGCTCGATGGACTGAATGGAAAGGTGGAGTACGCCGTTGAAGGGTTCATCGCTCTGTTTGCGATGGCCGTGCTCACCCACATGATTTTTTGGATGCGTTCGCATGCACGGACCCTGGGCAAGGAACTGCGTGACAAGGTGGACGAGTCGGTCGGTTCGGCATTGGCGATCATCGCATTCGCGGCGGTGGCGCGTGAGGGCCTTGAAACCGTGCTCTTCCTACTTTCAGCCGAGACGGAAAGCGCCTCGGGTAGTCAAGTCGTCGTCGGTGGAGTCATTGGACTTGTACTTTCGATCATCATTGGGTTTGCGGTGTATCGAAGCGGAAATCGACTCAATCTGCGTACGTTCTTCAATGTCACCGCCGTGCTTCTTTTGCTGTTCGCTGCCGGACTCGCCGGGAAAGCGGTCCACGAACTGCGTGAACTCATCGGTTGGGAAAGTGGATGGTTGGTGTCATCAGCATGGTCGTTGGAATCCGGCGTGTGGGCGACGGGGACGTTCTACGACTTCATGCGCGGTCTCTTTGGTTGGCACAGGAGTCCCGAGAACATTCGCGTGATCGCCTACTTTGCCTACCTCGTTCCAGTTGTTGCGTTGTATTTGCGCGGCGATTCAAATGGCAGTCCTGCGCCAACGGACAAGAAAGACGTTGCACAAGTAGCCTGAAATCATGACCTCGCGTTCCGAAACGCGTGTCGACGTGAAGCCGCGTAGCCGCGATGTCACCGACGGTCTACAAAAGGCGGCGTCGCGCGCAATGTTGCGCGCAGTGGGACTCGGCGACGGTGACTGGGAGAAACCACAAATCGGTATCGCATCGGCATGGAATGAAGTCACCCCGTGCAACGTGTCGCTGCGACGTCTTGCCGAGCAGTCCAAATTGGGGGTGCGTGCCGCTGGAGGAGTTGCGCTGGAGTTTGGCACCATCACGGTGAGCGACGGCATCAGCATGGGTCACGAAGGTATGCGCGCATCGCTGGTGAGCCGTGAGGTGATCACCGACAGCGTAGAGACGGTGGTTCACGCGGAACGCTTCGACGGCTTCGTCGGACTTGCCGGTTGTGACAAGAGCATTCCCGCGATGTTGATGGCGGCAGCCCGGCTCAATCTGCCGAGCGTGTTCGTGTACAACGGTTCGATTCTGCCTGGCGTGCACAAGGGGAAGAACATCGATATCACCACGGTGTTCGAGGCGGTTGGTGCATGTGCCGCAGGCACCATGACGCGAGAAGAAGTTGATGAGATCGAACGCGCGGCCTGCCCTGGCGAAGGTGCGTGTGGCGGCATGTTTACCGCCAACACCATGTCGAGCATTGCCGAGGCACTCGGCATGAGCTTGCCGGGTACTGCCTCGCCACCTGCAATCGATTCACGCCGCGATGTTGACGCCCGTCGGGCTGGTGAAGCGGTGGTCAACCTGCTGCGGCTCGGCATTTATCCGCGGGACATCATGACCAAGAAGGCGTTCGAGAATGCGATCGCCATCGTGAATGCGCTCGGCGGTAGCACCAACGCCGTGCTGCACTTGCTTGCCATCGCGAACGAGGCCGGTGTGGCGCTGTCGCTCGATGATTTCAATCGAATCGCAGCCAAGGTGCCACATATTGCCGACACCAAGCCCGGCGGCAAGTACCACATGACCGACATCGATCGCATCGGTGGTGTTCCGGTGGTGCTGAAGCATCTCTTGGATGCAGGATTGTTGCATGGTGACGTGCTCACCTGCACGGGCAAGACAATGGCGGAGAATCTGGCGGAGATCAACCCACCGGCACCCGACAACGACGTGGTGCATACGGTGAGCAATCCCATCCACGCCGAAGGTGGAATCAACATCTTGAGCGGTTCGCTCGCCCCCAAGGGCTCCGTGGTGAAGGTGGCAGGACTTTCGAAAAATCAGATGACCTTCGAAGGTGTGGCGAGGGTGTTCGACGGTGAAGACGGCGCGATGGCCGCAATCATGGCGGGTGACATCACGCCGGGCACCGTGTTGGTGATTCGTTACGAAGGCCCAAAGGGTGGGCCGGGCATGCGTGAGATGCTCGCGATCACCGGTGCACTCAAGGGTGCCGGTCGTGGCGCGGACTGCGCGTTGATCACAGACGGGCGGTTCAGTGGCGGCACATGGGGTTTTTGTATCGGACATGTTGCACCAGAAGCGGCCGACGGTGGACCGATTGCGTTCGTCAGCGATGGTGATCGCATACGCATCGACGTGCCGAACAAGAAGTTGGATCTTCTCGTGGACGACGCCACGATGACCGAGCGTCGTCGAGGATGGAAGCCGAATCCGCCGCGTTACACCAGCGGCGTGCTCGCGAAATTTGCCAAGCTCGTGCAGGGTGCCGAAACCGGTGCGATCACCAACATCATCAACTGACAAAAGAACGTTGGCGACGACGTGGGTGTGAGGTTGCTCGTCTTCAGCTAGTGCTCGGCTGGGGCCCGCGCTTTTGCAGGCGGGTGCCCACCAGCAACAAGCCGAGTACGAGCGTTGCCACGATCACGAACGGCGTCGCGATGCCATCACCAAAGACGAGCCGACGGATTCCCAAACCCACGGCAGTCGTCACGAGCCACAACACGACACCGGTCGACAATGCACGTGGAGCTCGCCACGCCTTGGCGCCAACCCAGGCACCCACCAACGCGATGAGGAATGGAGCAGCGGTGCGCAGTGTGCCGACGGCATCGGTGGTTTCGTTGTGGTTACGTCGGCCAATGATCACAAAGATCACCACGCAGATGATGTCGAGAATGAACCGCAGCGTGGCGGCTCGTCGTTGGGGTGTCACTACTGGTGAATCTCGCGCCGTGCGGGAGTCATTGCTCAGACTTCGTCGTAGTACTCGCGACCGAGATGGGTGATCTGCTCTTCGCCCATCATCCAACGCAGGGTGTTCTTCAACTTGGTGAGCTGGATGAACAAGTCGTGCTCAGGGTAGAGACCTTCTGCAACCTGTGGGCTCTTGTAATAGAACGACAACCACTCCTGAATGCCACCCATTCCGGCCCGCTGTGCGAGGTCGGAAAACAGCACGAGGTCGAGCGCCAGTGGAGCAGCCAAGATGGAGTCACGGCACAGGAAGTCGATCTTGATTTGCATCGGATATCCGAGCCAACCGAAGATGTCGATGTTGTCCCATCCTTCTTTGTTGTCACCGCGTGGTGGGTAGTAGTTGATTCGAACTTTGTGGAAGACGTTGCCGTACAACTCCGGATACTTCTCGGGCTGGAGGATGTTCTCCAGCACACCGAGCTTCGACTCTTCCTTGGTCTTGAAGTTCTCCGGGTCGTCGAGTACCTCACCGTCGCGGTTGCCGAGAATGTTGGTGGAGTACCAACCAGAGAGTCCGAGCATGCGAGCCTTCAACATCGGGGCGATGACGGTTTTCACCATCGTTTGACCCGTCTTGAAGTCCTTGCCGCTGATGGCAACGCCGTGCTTGGTGGCAAGATCGCGTAGCACCGGTGTGTCGACGGCCAGGTTCGGAGCACCATTGGCGAATGGAATACCTTCGAGGATTGCTGCGTACGCATACAACATCGACGGTGCGATGGTGGGGTCGTTGGCATCGATTGCCTTTTCGAAACTTTCCAGGTCGCGGTGTGCGGGGCCCGGCTCGATGAACTTCTCCGTGGAAGCACACCAGATCATCACCATGCGATCGACTTTCTTCTCGTCGCGGAAGCGGTGGATGTCTTCGCGGATTGCGTTCAGCATCGCACGCTTGTTGATGGTGCCGAGCGTGTTGTCGGCGCTGATGTTCTTCACGTACTCGCGGTCGAACGCAGCCTTCATCGGGCGAATGGCGCGCAAGGTATCGGAGATTGCTTCGATGTGTCGAGGGCCTTCGAGTACGCCCGCGCGTTGTGCGGCTACGTAAGCGTCATCCGGAAACGGATCCCATGCACCCCACTCGATGTCTTCCAACTTGGCAAGAGGTACGAAGTCCTTGATCATTGGCGAGCGGTTGTCGGTGCGCTTGCCGAGCCGAATCGAACCCATCTGCGCGAGTGAGCCGATTGGTGTGGCCATGCCACGCTTGGCGAGTTCGACGCCGGCGATGAGGGTGCTCGATACCGCGCCGAGGCCAACGGTGAGGACACCCAACTTGCCGGTGGCAGGGGCAATCTTGCGGGGTGAACCAGAGGAAGATGGTGACATTGGTGCTCCTTCGCGCTGTGGCGCGGCTTACCTAGCCTACGCGCG
>JBBANV010000015.1:0-2554 GCA_040401775.1 Ilumatobacteraceae bacterium | reverse complement strand
CTGATTCCGGTCGACAAGGACGTGGACGGGCTCACCACGGCGTCGATGGGTCGACTCCTTCGCGGAATCGACTCGCTGGTGCCGTGCACACCACTCGGCGTGCTTCGTTTGCTGCAGCATTACGGCGCACCAACTGCCGGTAAGCGAGCCGTGGTGGTGGGTCGCTCAGCTCTCGTTGGTTTGCCATTGTCGGTGTTGCTGGCCCGAAAGGGAATCGATGCAACGGTCACGTTGGCGCACAGTCGCACCACCGACTTGGAGGAGGTATGCCGGGAGGCCGACATTCTGGTCTCGGCAACGGGTCAGGGTCGCAGTATTGGTCGTGCACACGTAAAGCCGGGAGCATGGGTGATCGATGTTGGCATCTCACGCGGCGAGAAGGGCATCGTCGGCGATGTGGACTTTGACGCCGTGCAATCGGTTGCGGGAGCAATCACCCCCATGCCGGGCGGTACGGGACCAATGACCGTGGCGTGCTTGATCGAGAACACGCTCGCGGCATGGCGCCGCCAGCACTAGCGCGCGTTACGGGTTGCGAGCGATGAAGTCGTTCACTACGTGAGCGAAGTCGTCGCCCGCATCCTCCTGTAGGAAGTGTCCGGCGTTCACGATGGTGGTGTGCGGTTGGCCGTTGGTGCCGGGCACTCGCTGCTGAAATCCACGTTCACCGCCCCCAGTAACGGGATCTGAATCACTGAACGCGGTGAGCACCGGCTTGTTGAAACCCTCGAGCACCTTCCACGCTGCTTGATTGGCGCCCGAAGACGGATCTTCGAGGCTGATCGGTACGAGAGTGGGAAACACTCGTGCGCCTGCCTTGTACGTTTCGTCGGGGAACGGGGCGTCGTATGCAGCGACCACCTCTGGTGCAAGAGGTTTGCGTGCACACCCACCCTCGACGATTCTTCCAACCGGGAATTGGGGCACTTCCTGGCTGAACTTGCGCCACCTCATGAACCCATCACCTGGAGGGCGATCACCCACCGGCAAGAAGGTGTTTGCCACGACGAGTCGCGCGAAACGATCGGGAAATGCGGCGAGCAGTCGTAAGCCGATGAGGCCACCCCAGTCCTGACACACGAGCGTGAGTGAACCGAGGTCGTTGGCAACGAGCCACTGACTCATCCAGTCGACATGGCGCTCATAGGTGTAGTCGCTCGTGTGTGCGGGCTTGTCACTGCGACCGAAGCCGACGAGATCCGGGGCAATCACACGATGGCCCGCCGCGGTGAAGACCGGAATCATCTTGCGATAGAGGTACGACCAGCTCGGTTCGCCGTGCATGCACAACACCGTGGTGGCGGCATTGTGGGGACCAGCCTCGTAGTGGGCGATGCGCAGGGTGTGGTCGCTGGTGGTTACCTCGGTGTACGTGGGCTCGTACGTCCATTCGTGAAGGTCGGCGAAGCGGTCGTCGGGAGTACGAAGAATCTGCATGAACTCACCGTAACCATTCGTCGCACACCGTGCATCATCGAGAGTGATCGTCGTGTTTTGCGAATGACATTGATGCAAGTTGCGGAGAAGTAAAAAGTCGGTGAATTGCCGTACACGGTTTGGTACATCAGTGGGACGTTCTTTTATCTTCATCGCTCATGTCATTCCGAAGCAGAACATTCATCGTTGTTACGTCGATTGTTGCGATGTCGGGAATCCTCTCCGTACATCGCGTTACTGCAGATTCGGCTGGCACGTCGGCGACCCAGGCGGATGGGTCGCCGACTTTGATCGCAGCACTGTCTCGCTATCTCGATGCGGGTGAGTCGCACACGTGCGTGGTGCTCAACGGGGGCGAGTTGAAGTGCTTCGGTTCCAATGCCTTTGGCCAAATCGGCTCGGGTGGCACGGCGACGTTGGGTGATTCGGCTCTCGAAATGGGTGACGCACTCGTTGCCGTGAGCCTCGGTACTGGTCGCACGGTTCGCTCGGTATCCACCGGAACCGTCCACACCTGCGCGTTGCTCGACAACGGAACCGTGAAGTGTTTCGGCGAAGGAGACAACGGTCGGTTGGGTTACGCAAGCACCAGCGACATCGGGCGGGCGTCAGCCGCCATGGGGGATGCGTTGCCGGCGGTGGATCTCGGCACGGGTCGTACCGCCACGCAGCTTGCTACCGGTGCGGCACACACCTGTGCGTTGCTCGACAACGGCAGCGTGAAGTGTTGGGGTCTCAACGATGATGGCCAACTTGGCGTTGGCGACACCGATGCTCGCGGTGACGGCGCAGGCGAAATGGGCGATGCATTGCCTGCGGTGTCACTGGGGCTTGCCAGTGGGGTGAGCGTGACGGGCATTGCTGCGGGCGATGCACACACGTGTGTGTTGCTGTCGAACGGCGGTGTGAAGTGTTGGGGTTCGGGTGCCAATGGAAGGTTGGGCAGCGGAGACGAGAACTCCCGCGGCGACGAAGCCGGTGAGATGGGTGCCGTATTGGCAGCGGTGGATTTGGGGACGGGGCGTACCGCAAAGGCGTTGAGTGTGGGCGGTTCGCACACGTGTGCGATTCGCGACACGAACGACGTGGTGTGTTGGGGTGTTGGCGCCACCGGACG
>JBBANV010000014.1:26275-29299 GCA_040401775.1 Ilumatobacteraceae bacterium | reverse complement strand
TTACCGGCGGGCGACGGCCACTCGCTCGCGACCCGCCAGATCACGGCGAATCTCGACGTCACGTAATCCCGCGTCGCCCAACATCGAGCGCACGGCATCGCCTTGCCGGTGTCCAATTTCCAGCACCAGCCAACCGCCACTGCGCAACCACTCCGGCGCCCTCGATGCCACTTCTCGCAATGCGGCGAGCCCATCGTCGTCGGCGAACAGTGCAAGGAACGGTTCGTGCTTGGAAACGTCCTGCGAAAGTTCAGGGTCACCGACGGCGATGTAGGGCGGGTTCGAAACGACCACGTCCACCAATCCATGCAAATCCGTGGGTAGCGCATCGAACCAACTTCCCTGCCCGAGGCGAACGTTGGCCCCGGCACGACCAATGCCCGCCAAGTTGGCTCGGGCTACGTCGAGTGCGTCGGAGGAGACGTCCGTCAACCACACCGTGGTGTCATCAAGCGGGAGTTCGAACGCCAACGACAAACCGATAGCACCAGAACCGGTTCCGAGATCCACCACCGTGCGCGACCCCGGCACTTCCCGGGCAAAACGCAAGGCCACTTCAGCCACGAATTCCGTTTCGGGACGCGGTATCAACACGCGAGGGTCGACGAGAAGGTCCAGATGTCGAAAAGCCCAGCGACCCATCACATATTGCAGCGGTTCCCCCGCAAGACGACGTCGAACCATGTCGTGCACATGAAGGCCCATGCGCTGGGTCACTGGTTCGTCGAGCGCCTCGGTGAACTCGCTGGCACTCAAACCCGCCGCATGCTCGCAGATGAATCTGGCCTCGTGTGGATGATCGAGTGCAGCCATCGTGTCGGCGAGCACCTCGCGCCACGTGCTCACTCGCTGCCGACCTGCTTGGCGAGCTGCTCGGCTTGGTACTCCAGGGTGAGTGCGTCGACGACTGGATCGAGATTTCCTGCCAGCACGTCCTGCAATTGATACAAGGTAAAGCCGATGCGATGGTCGGTGATGCGATTCTCTTTGTAGTTGTAGGTGCGAATCTTCTCGCCACGACCACCCTTACCCACCTGCGCTCGACGTTCGGCAGAAATCTTGGCCTCATGCTCTTCCTGTCGACGCTGCAACAATCGCGTGCGCAACACCTGCATGGCCTTCACGCGGTTTTGCAATTGGCTTCGCTCGTCCTGCATGGTTACCACCAAACCCGTTGGCTTGTGGGTGATGCGCACGGCGGAGTCCGTGGTGTTCACGCTCTGTCCGCCCGACCCACCCGAGCGGTAAACGTCGATCTCGAGGTCACGCTCATCGATGGCGATATCCACTTCCTCCGCCTCCGGCATCACCGCCACCGTTGCCGACGAGGTGTGAATCCTTCCCGCATTTTCCGTGACAGGTACTCGCTGCACGCGATGAGAACCGCCCTCGAATCGAAAACGACGCCATGCCGATTCGCCCTTCACCAGTGCGGTGGCTTGGTTGACTCCACCCATCGGCGAGCGGTCGTACGCCAGGATGTCGAACGTCCAGCCGTTGCGAGCCGCCCAAGCGCGATACATCTCCACGAGCTCGCCGGCGAACAAGTTGGCTTCTTCGCCACCCTCGGCTCCGCGGAATTCCAACATCACGTTCTTGCCGTCATCCGGATCGGGTGGAATGAGCAACACCTTCAACTGTTCTTCCAGCACCTCGAGTTCCACCATTCCATCGCGCATCTCGGAGTCCAGCGCCGACCGTTCCTCGGGAGTTGCTGACTCGATCAGCTCCTTGGCGGCTTCCACGTTGCCGAGCACCGACTTGTACTTGCGAATGCATTCGACAAGCGGACCCATCTGCTTGTACTTGCGGGATGCGTCACGAAGCTTGTTCTGATCGCCGAGCACCTCCTGGGAGGTGAGGCTCAACTCCAACTGCTCGAAGTCGGCAAGAATGGCGTCGAGCTTCGCTAACACGGTGTTCAGGTTACGCCGGGACGAACTCGGCGGGTTATGCGGAGACGAACTCGGCGGGCTTCTTCAGCATGCGTGCCATTCGTAGTTGTGCCGGCACGATGTTGCGCGACGCCGTCACGATCAACAATCTGGCATCGGGTGCCAGAGAGCTCCGAGCATCAGCGGCAAACGGGACAGCATCAAGGTCGATTCCCGCAACGAACACCAGGACGATTGGGCCCTGCTCGTCCTCACCAATGGCGCAACACGGCACGGAATCCTTCACGTTCTCTCGCTGGACGGGAGGTTCCGCAACGTTGAGTTTCTTGGCGCCGACAAGCCCGGGATCGCGAATCACCCTCGCCCGCAACGCTCGCTCCGGCGCGAGGAGATTCAGCGGATGTGTCGGGGCACCGTCGCGGCGGTGCTGCGTCACGGTGTGAACCACTCCACGCAACTGTTCGATCGTTGTCGTCGTGCCGTTCACCAACTTGAACATCTCGCGATCATGAGCCCCCACACCAATTCGAATCGTCGGAACGCCGTCTTCGTCGATGACTCGGGCAACCTCCAAACCCAATACCTCGGCAGCAACGACACCGTGCTCCACCACGACATCGGCTCCCACCTCGAGGAACATGGATGCAACGGCCATGTGCTCCGGACGTGCGTCGATCCGTGGCTCGTGCAAACGCGGTGCAGCGACGGTTGCCGCGGCTCCGGAGCCACTTTGTGCCGCGCCACCACCCTCCGTACGCGTGTCGAACACCGTGACGGGTACCGCGAAGTGCATCGCACGTCGCGCGGTGAGGCCCGGCGTGTGGGCATCGACGATGTTGATGGACGCCACGCCTGATTCCCGCGAGTGCCACGCCAGTGCTGCTGCTAGCGCACTGGTCCGAGTCTCACCCGTCGAGAGCGGCGTTGCGGACACCAACAACGTGTCACCAACACGAACTCCGACGTAATTCCCGAGGTCCACGTCGACCACGGATTGCGATGCATCGTCGACGGCGGATTGCGATGCATCGTCGACCCCCTGCCCCGTGGCAACGAATGCGCGGAGTGACAGTCGTTCGCGACGTGCGACGAACTCGCGTTGGTCGGCGGCCACGTCAGTTGTCGCCGT
>JBBANV010000014.1:24818-26175 GCA_040401775.1 Ilumatobacteraceae bacterium | reverse complement strand
GGCCACGTCAGTTGTCGCCGTACAAGGCCGGGTCAGGCCGTTGGCTGTTTGGCGATTTCCGACAAGAACTCGTCGTTGGTCTTGAACGACTTCAAGCGGTCGATCAACAACTCGAGTCCTGGTGCGGCGTTACCGTCGGCAGCCAAGCCACTCAACACGCGGCGAAGCTTCCACACCATCTGCAACTGCTTGCGATCGAACAAGAGTTCTTCGTGTCTGGTGCTCGATGCGTCCACGTCGATTGCCGGGTAGATGCGGCGCTCGGCCAAACGGCGGTCGAGACGCAATTCCATGTTGCCCGTACCTTTGAACTCCTCGAAGATGGCTTCGTCCATTCGGCTGTTGGTGTCCACCAATGCCGTGGCAAGAATCGTGAGACTGCCGCCTTCCTCGATGTTGCGTGCTGCTCCGAAGAACTTCTTCGGCGGGTAGAGCGCACCGGCATCGATACCGCCCGACATGATTCGACCGGTTGCGGGTGCCGCCAAGTTGTACGCACGCGACAAACGGGTAATGCCGTCCAAGATGATCACGACGTCTTCGCCCGCTTCCACCATGCGCTTGGCTTTCTCGACGGCGAGTTCGGCAACGGCGGTGTGCTCTTCCGATGGGCGGTCGAAGGTGGAGGCAATCACTTCGCCCTTCACCGTTCGGCGCATGTCGGTGACTTCTTCGGGTCGCTCGTCGATCAACAACACGATGAGTTTCACCTCGGGGTGATTCTTTTCGATGCTGGTGGCGATGGTCTTCATGACCGTGGTCTTGCCTGCCTTCGGTGGCGACACGATGATGCCGCGCTGACCTTTGCCGATCGGCGAAATCAGGTCGACGATTCGCGCAGTCATGTTCAACGGTTCGCTCGAACTCGACAGCACCAACTTTTCGTCCGGGAACAACGGGGTGAGCTCTTCGAACTTCTTGCGGTTGCGAGCCTTCTCTGGGTCGCCACCGTTCACGGTGTACACCTCGAGCAGGGCCGGGTTCTTTTCGTTGCGGCCGGCTGGTCGTGACAGTCCGGTGATGTGATCACCCTTGCGCAAGCCGTACTGGCGTGTGAAACGCACCGAAACGTATGCGTCGTTGCGCGTAGGCAAGTATCCACCGATGCGCAAGAAACCGTAGCCCTCGTCGCGAAGATCGAGGTAACCCTCTACCTTGACCGGCTCGGTGCTGACGGGCTCGTTGGAGTCCACCTGGTCGATCTCGTAACGATCGTCTCCCTGTGGGCCCTCGTCGCGGCCGCCGCCACGGCGTCGACCACGTCGACGACGATTTCGGTCGCCGCCACGGTCGTTGAAGTTTCGGCCGCCGCCATCGCCAAAGTTGCGATCCCGGAATCCGCGGTCACCACCGCGCG
>JBBANV010000014.1:15770-24718 GCA_040401775.1 Ilumatobacteraceae bacterium | reverse complement strand
TTCGTTCACCACCGCGCTCGGAGCGCACCCGTGCATCGGGGGCAATTGGTGTGCCCTCGTGTTCGGCGAGCTCGAGTTCCCATTCCGAGAGTGGCTCGCCATCGGCGCCGAGTGGCGCCGTGTTGGCAGACTTCGCGGCGTTGGCTGGCTTCGCGTCGGACGATGCGCTGGTCTTGTCGGATTTCGACGACGACTTCGGTGTTGCGGTTTCTTTTGGTTCGGGGGCCATGGTTTCCTCCAGGATTTTTCCGATTAATGTTTCTCGACTCGCGCGTGCCACACCCTTGATTCCCAACGCATTGGCGATCTGTTCGAGGTCATCGCGATCTTTGTCTTCGAGTTGTGCTCGTCCAAGCTGTGGGGCGGCCACGTTTTCCTTCTTTCAGGGCGACGAAATGAAGCGGCGCCCGTCAACGATGCTTTCGCGTCAGAGACTTGACTGCGTAGGGCATGCTCGGAATCACCGAGCACCTTCACCCTATCTCGTGGCTGACACGCTCGCAACGAACCGCTGCACTGCCGCCAGGTCGTTGGGCAAATCCGTTATCCGTTCGGTACGCGACATCAAGTCCCCCAGGTGTTCGGGCAGAGTTGGCCGAACCCCCGTCGCCCGTTCGACCGCATCGGCGAATTTTGCCGGGTGGGCGGTGGCAAGGGTGACCACTGGTTCATCGGGCTCGGCACACGACTGTGTGGCCACCAAACCCACTGCCGTATGCGGATCGACCAAGAGGCCATGAGTGGCATACACGTTCGAAATCATCGCCAGGGTGTCGCCATCGGAGCATCGCTGCCCTCGAAACGTCGGGCGTATCCACGTACCAAATTGTTCGGGTGTCACCGCCAGCTTGCCACTGGAACGAAACCCGGAAATCTGACGTGCCGTGGCGAGGCCGTCACGCGAATTCATCTCGAAGAGGAGTCGTTCGAAGTTGCTCGATACCTGAATATCCATGCTCGGGCTGAGCGTTGGTACCACCGATGTCGAAGTCATGGTTTGGGTCTCGAAAAATCGCGTGAGAATGTCGTTGGAATTGGATCCAACGATGAGGTGACCCACGTTGGCACCAAGTCGCCGTGCGATCCAGCCCGATAGCACGTTGCCGAAGTTGCCGGTCGGCACGCTGAAGGACACCGGAGCAGAGTCCACGGCGTGAAGCTGCTCGATTGCGGTGAAGTAGTACACCACCTGCGCCATCACTCGTGCCCAATTGATGGAATTGACGGCCGAGAGTTGATGCCGTTCACGAAACGCTGCATCGTTGAACATCGCCTTCACCAAGTCTTGACAGTCGTCGAAGGTTCCATCGACCGCCACGGCATGAACGTTGGGCGCATCAACCGTGGTCATCTGGCGCCGCTGCACTTCGCTGATGCGACCCTTGGGGTACAGGATCACCATCTCCACGTTGCGGCATGCCTTCACGCCATCTATCGCCGCCGAGCCGGTATCGCCACTCGTTGCACCAACCACGGTGATTCGCCGTCCCTGCTCCTGCAGGACATGATCGAACACTCGACCGATGAACTGCAGCGCCACGTCCTTGAACGCAAGCGTCGGCCCGTGGAACAACTCGAGCAACCAACGATTCTCTCCCACTTCACGCAATGGCGCGACGAGTGGATCACGGAAAGTCGAATAAGCGTCCTTGCAGAGCGACACCAAGGTTGCCTGAGGGATCTCACCGGCCACGAACGGAGCCATGATCTCGGCCGCCCGCTGGGCAAAGGGTACGTTCGCATCGCCGTGACCAATTTGCGGCCACGACTCCGGCACGTACAAACCACCGTCACTCGCCAACCCGGCGAGCAGGGTGTCGTTGAACCCGAGCGTCGGCGCTTCACCGCGCGTGGAGATGTACTTCACTGACGTTCGTTCAGGCGCCGATGATGCGGATGACTCCGCCCACCTTGCTCACCACATCGAGACGTTGGAACTCATCCAAGCACTTCTGCACGTCGGCAGTACGGGCGTCGTGCGTGACGAACACCAATCGCGCGTCACTTCCGATGCCATCCTGTTCGGCCGCACGAATGCTCACCTTGTTGCGTGCAAATACCCCGGTTACCGCATGCAGCACACCTGGCTTGTCGGCGACTTCGAGGGTCAGCATGAACTCACTGGCCACCTCGCCTGGCGACGTGAACGATGCCTTGGCGAACGTTCCGAGCGTGGCGTGCGTACCCTTGCGCAGGTTCACTGCAGCATCGATGACGTCTCCGAGTACCGACGATGCCGTGGGGTCGCCACCGGCACCCCTCCCGTAGAACATGAGCGAACCCGACGCTTCGCCCTCGACGAGTACGGCATTGAATGCTTCACGAACCGATGCCAACGGATGCTTCAATTCCACCATTGCCGGATGCACCCGGACGCTCACCGCGCCACTGTTGGAATCCCGCTCGGCCACACCGAGCAACTTGATGACGTAACCGAACTTCTGCGCCATCGCAATGTCGCTTGCGGAAATCTTCGAGATTCCTTCAGCCGCCACGTCGTCGGCAACCACGTGGACACCGAAGGCAAAGTTGGCGACGATGGCGATCTTTGCTGCAGCGTCGTGTCCCTCGACATCTGCCGTTGGGTCGGCTTCGGCATAACCGAGCTGTTGGGCTTCGCGGAGCGCATCGGAGTAGTCGGCACCGGTCTCGGTCATCTTGGTGAGGATGTAGTTGGTGGTGCCGTTGACGATGCCGAGCACGCGCCGAATGGGTTCGCCCCGCAAACTCTCACGTAACGGACGGATGAGGGGAATCCCACCGCACACTGCGGCCTCGAACAACAAGTCGATACCTCGGTCATCGGCAATCTTGAACAACTCTGCGGAGCGTGCTGCAAGCAGCGCCTTGTTTGCCGTTACCACCGGCTTGCCGCTCTCCAACGCTGCGCGAATGACGTCGCCGGCCAGCGTGGTGCCACCCATTACTTCCACCAGGAGATCGATGTCGCTTGCCGTTGCCACCGCCATTGCGTCGGTAACCACATCGGCGGTGCCGACGCGCGTTGGGTGTTTCCCCGCGTCACTTACGGCAACACGAACAACCTCGAGCTGCACTCCCGTGCGGGCAGCAATCACATCTCGTTGGCGCGCAACCAAGGCGGTGAATGCCGAGCCCACCACACCATGCCCCACCACGCCAATACGCACCGTTGTGTGGTCGCCTTGCGGCACAGAATTGGCTTTCGCCATGCGTCAAACGCTATCGGTCACGTCGTTACGCACGAGATCGTCGTACGTTTCACGGCGCACGACGACCCGCGCAACTCCGTTTCCGACGAACACCACGGCAGGTCGCGGAACCTTGTTGTAGTTGGACCCCATGGAGTGTCCGTAGGCGCCGGTAACTGGTGTGGCGATGACGTCACCAACGCGGATGTCTGCAGGCAGCATGGCTTCGGAGATCAGCACATCACCGCTCTCACAATGTTTGCCAACGAGGCGCACCCCGCGAGTGCGAACCTCTTCACTACGTGATGGAACGAAGGCTTCGTATCCGCTGCCGTACAACACGGGTCGAGGATTGTCGCTCATCCCGCCGTCCACCGACACATACGTTCGTACGTTGGGAATCTCCTTCACGGTTCCCACTTCGTACAACGTGATTGCAGCCGAAGCCACGATGCTGCGGCCCGGCTCCACGAACACCTTGGTGCCGGGGGCAAGTCCCGTCGTGGCTGCACGAAGTGCGCTCGCCCACTCGGTGATGCTCGGCGCATGCTCGTTGTTCAGGTACGCCACTCCGAGACCTCCCCCGAGCGTGAGCTCGGGAAGCTTGCAAACGTTGGAGAAGGCCACCATCACTTCGGCGGCCTTCGTGAAGTTCGCCGTCTCGAACACGTTGGAGCCGATGTGGCAGTGAATTCCAACCAGTTCCATTGCTTGCGAGGCACGCGCCCGATCGATTGCTCGCTGGGCGTCACCGTTCGCCAAGTTGAAGCCGAACTTGGAGTCGTTCTGCCCGGTGCTCACGTACTCGTGGGTGTGCACGTACACACCAGGGGTGATTCGCAACTGCACCCGTGGCGCAGCCAGCCCACTCGCGACCAACGATTCGAGGCGATCCATCTCGTCGAAACTGTCCACCACGATGTGGCGCACGCCGGCAGTCATTGCCTCGCGCAACTCGATCATGCTCTTGTTGTTGCCGTGCAGAACGCACCGGCTCGCCGGAACACCGGCGTTGAGTGCAACGAACAGTTCGCCACCCGTTGCAACATCCAACAACAAGCCTTCCTCGTGCGCGAGTCGAGCCATGGCGGTGCAGAGGAATGCCTTGGTGGCATACACCACCGAGTCGTCGCCAAAGACCGATCGGGCCTCCGCGCAACGAGCCCGCAGGTGGGCTTCGTCGTATACGAACAATGGCGTGCCGTACGCACCGGCCAAGTCGTGAACATCGCAACCACCAATGATGAGGCGACCGTTCACCACCTTCGAAGTGTCAGGCAGGAGGTGGCGGCTGATCGCGGTCACATCTGCTCCGGGGCATCGATACCCAACATCTGTAACCCGTCAGCCAAGATCCGAGCCGTCAGGTCGCACAGCGCCAATCGGCTATCGCGCATGACTTCACTTTCGGCCTTCAACACGGAGCACTGCTCGTAGAACGACGTGTAGCGCGAGGAGAGTTCGTACAGATACGTACACAAACGGTGCGGGCTGTAGCGCTCGAGCGCGTCCCACACGGCCGAGTCGTACTGCAGCAGCCACAATGCCAGCGCGCGCTCGCTCGGGTGCGACAATACGGGTGTGGTGTGTCGCGCCGCGTCCCGCGAGGTTCCGGCACGACGGAAGATGCTGCAGATTCGCGCGTGTGCGTACTGAAGATACGGTGCGGTGTTTCCGTCGAACGACAGCATGCGTTCCCAGTCGAAGACGTAGTCCTTGATTCGATCGCTGGAGAGATCGGCGTATTTCACCGCCCCGATGCCGATCATTCGAGCCACTTTCTGGCGCTCGGCAGGTGACAATTCGGGATTCTTTTCGGCGATGGACGCTTCGGCTCGCTGTACCGCCTCGTCGAGGAGTTCCACCAACTTGACGGAGTCCCCCGTGCGGCTCTTCAACATCTTTCGATCGCTGCCGAGCACACTGCCGAATGCAACGTGCGCCATTCGCGTGGACTCGCGCAACCATCCGGCATCCTTGGCCACCGTTTCAATCATCGAGAGGTGTTGAGCCTGTGGTGTCCCGACCACGTACAACATGAGGGTTGCCTGAAGTCGCTCGACGCGGTCGATCACGCAAGCCAGGTCGGTTGTTGCGTAGTTGTATCCGCCATCTTGTTTTCGAATGATGAGTGGCAGCGGTTCATTGTCGCGGTTGGTGAAACCGGCCGGAAACACCACTTCAGCACCATCGTCGGTAACCAGCAACTTGGCGTCACGTAGTCGCGTAACCACCGATGCGAGCAAGTCGTTGTACACGCTCTCGCCACGCAAGTCGGCATGGGTGAGCTTTACTCCGAGTTTCTCGTACACGGTGGCGAAGTATCTGGCACTCTCGGCAACGAGGAGTTTCCACAATCGCAACGTGTCGGCGTCGCCTCCCTGCAGCTGCACGACACGTTGGCGAGCACGCTCCTGAAACTCTGGAGATGCCTCGAACTTCGCGCGCGCCTGTTTGTAGAAACCGTCGAGGTCTCCCACCGAAAGTTCACGTGCCGCATCCACTTCCCCCAAATCGATGAGATGCTCGATCAGCATGCCGAACGGTGTTCCCCAGTCGCCGATGTGATTTTCGCGGATCACTCGGTGGCCAACCGCCTCACACATGCGCACCAACGCATCGCCGATCACCGTGGAGCGAAGGTGCCCGACATGCATCTCCTTGGCAACGTTTGGCGCGGAGTAATCGATGACCACGGTTTCTGCCGTTGCAGCTTGGTGCACGCCAAGGCGCGGATCACGTGCTGCATCATGCAGCAGCTTGCCGAGGTACTCGTTTTCGTAGGTGAGGTTGAGGAATCCCGGTCCGGCTACGGTCACGTCACTGCACACGCCGCGCAAGTCCAACGCGGCAACGATCTGTTCCGCCACGTCTCGCGGCTTCTTCCCCACACGCTTGGCGAGGCCCATCGCCACGTTCACTTGAGCGTCAGCGTGCTCGCTGGGTCGCGCCGCGGTGTCGAGAGCATCGGTCATGTCTGGGTACAGACGTGCCACTGCCGCTGCAACGCGCTCCACCACCACTGCCGCTGGATCGGGCATCAGCCCACCTTCACATGGGCAATGGCGCTTCGGTGATTCATCACCCTTTCATTGTTGCGGATGTTGCTTGGATACGGTCGGGTGGAAGCCACGACACCCGACGCCATCTCGCGTGCTGGCCACTACACCCCGCGAGCGGTCGGGTGGAACCTGCGAGATAGCGTCGGGGCGCACACGCAAGATTGCCCTCGTAGCTCAGCGGATAGAGCACTGGCCTCCGGCGCCAGGTGTCGCAGGTTCAATTCCTGCCGAGGGCGCCAATGCGACCCCATGGGCACTCCGGCTCAGGGGCAGGCGCGAACGGCGTCGACGATCACCGAAAAACCACGGTCGGCATCGATGGTTTCCAGCACCGTCGCATTGGCCGACGGACGATCGATGAGCTGACGATCGTCAATTACCGTCATGCCTCGCGTGTGACTGCCGTGCAATTCCACCGCCACGTGCTTTTGCGACGTGCCGAAGAGCTCGGGGTGGGTCAATGCAAGCACCGCACACACATCGTGCATCGCGGCACCTTCGAAGCCAACATGCCGATTCACGTAAGTGCCGCTGAAGAACCGGAGGAGCCCGGCCAACAGCGGACCCACTCGAGGGTGAGCCGATTCCACCGCAGCAATCCGCGAAGGCGACGCCTGAAACTCGTGCGTGAGGTGCAGACCAGCCATCACGATCGGTGCGCCGCTCATGTACACCGTTGCAGCCGCTTCCGGGTCGAGCCAGATGTTGAATTCGGCGGTAGCGGTGCGGTTTCCGAATCGCCCACCACCCATGAGGGATATTCCCTTCACCCGCTTGGCCACATCAGGTGCACGAGTGAGAGCGAGCGCAATGTTGGTGAGTGGACCGGTTGGCACCAGCCACACGTCATCGCGCGATCGCACCGTGTCGATGATGAAGTCGATTGCGCGAGTCGAATCGGCCGGACGCGATGGCTCGGGAAGCACGGCACCATCCATGCCGCTCTTGCCGTGCACATAATCGGCAAACACGGGCGGCTGCACCAACGGCTTGTTCGCTCCCGAGTGCAACGGCGCCGTCGACCCACAGAGGTCCAGGATGATTCGCGCATTTCGTGTGGTGAGTTCCAGTGGTGCGTTCCCTGCAACGGTGGTGACTCCCAGCAAGTTGGTGAACTTTGCTGCAACGATCAACGCAAAGGCGTCATCATGCCCCGGGTCGCAATCGAGAATGATGTGTGGGCGTTGCGACATCGGCCCCGAGCCTAAACTACGCTCGCTGCATGTCCAACATCGTCTTGTCTGATGTACTTCCACGACCCCGATTTCGTTCCATGCGAATTGCGCGAGAGGTCACACTCATCGCCGGCTTTGCACTGCTGACGGCCGCTCTCGCCCAGGTGCGAATTCCGCTCGGCTTCACTCCGGTCCCGGTGACGGGGCAAACTCTCGCGGTGCTGCTTGCAGGCGCATCACTCGGTGCGTGGCGTGGTGCCAGCAGTCAATTGCTGTACTGGTTGATGGGCATGGTGGGCTTGCCGTTCTACTCCAATGGCACTGGCGGCTGGTCGGTGGCGACGGGACCAACGATGGGCTATCTCGTGGGTTTCATCGTGGCAGCAGCCGTGGTGGGTCGACTCGCCGAATACCGCCACGATCGACACGTTCTTACCTCGGTGGCCGCGATGACAATGGGCTCGATGATCATTTATGTGTGCGGAGCAACGTGGTTGGCATTCAACCTCGGGATTCCGTTGGCAACCGGTGAGCAAAATGCCATCTCGCTAGGCGTCACGCCGTTCCTGGTTGGTGACGTCATCAAGATGTGCCTCGCTGGTCTGGCAACCGCCAGCACCTGGCGATTCATCAATCGCGAGTAGCGAACCACGCGGTGGTGTCGGGCGGCACTACACCGTTCACGACATCGCCCGACGAGCACAGCAACTCACCCACCGTTGCCGGCGTTGGTGTGCTGCCCATGTTTGCGACACAGACCACCGTGGGATGACCCGCCAGCACTCGCCTGAACGCCACGACACCATTTTTGCAACGGTCATCGTCCCACTCGATTGCTCCGCGCAACAACGCCTGCTGGGCACGTCGAACTGCGATCGCCCGACGTACGCGAGCCAACGACGACGAAGGATTGGATTCTTGGGCCTCTACGGAGAGTTCGGCCCACGGTGCAGGTTGGGTCAACCACGCCGGCGAACCGTGCGACGGCCCGAAACCCAGCGACACTCCGGTTCGTGACCACGGCATCGGTACGCGACAGCCGTCCCTACCGAGATGTTCACCACGAGTTCGGTGGAAGTGCGGATCCTGGCGCTGCGCATCGTCGAGATCGATCACCTCTTCAAGGCCCAGCTCCTGCCCATTGAACAAATACGTGGTGCCGGGTAAAGCGAGGATGGTGTGCATCGCTGCGAGTGCACGCGTCCGCCCCAAGGCGAGGTGTTGGGGTGTGGCAACCTCTCGGTGCACCACTCGCCCGCCGTATCGCGTGGGTGATCGTCGAACGTCATGGTTCTCGGTTACCCACGTCGTTGGCGCACCTACGAGGGCATCTGCAGCCATGGAGTCGGTGATGATCTTGCACCAGGACTCTCCGTTCCACTCGGCCGTGAGCAAGTCGAAGTTGAACCCGGTGTGGAGTTCGTCGGAACGCAAGTAGCGGGCACGTTTCTCGGGAGTATCGAGCCACGCCTCGGCGACGAACACACGTGGCGGATCGTACGAATCGGCGATCTTGCGCCAACGACGGTAGATGTCGTGAA
>JBBANV010000014.1:8357-15670 GCA_040401775.1 Ilumatobacteraceae bacterium | reverse complement strand
CGTGGCGGATCGTACGAATCGGCGATCTTGCGCCAACGACGGTAGATGTCGTGAACTTCCGGTTGATCGAAGTACGGACGGGCGTGCGGGTCGAGCAATGTTGCATCATTGGAGTCCTTCACATCCGGGTATCCCGCTTGCTTCACCATTCCTTGCGCCACGTCGATACGGATGCCATCCACGCCACGGTCGAACCAGAATCGCAGTGTGTCGTCGAACTCCTTCACGACATCCGGATGATTCCAGTTCAAATCGGGCTGTCCGGAGTCGAATAGATGCAAGTACCACCAACCCGTTGGTGCTCCATCACCCGTGCGAATCTGCGTCCAAGCGATACCACCGAAAATCGACTGCCAGTTGTTCGGGGGTAGCTCACCGTTGGCGCCCTTGCCTTGTACACAGTGGAAGCGCTGCCACGCCGCCGAACCCGGCGCAGTTTTCATCGCTTCGATGAAGAATGGGTGCTCGATACTTGAGTGATTCGGCACCACATCGAGGATCACCCGGATCTTGCGCTTGTGTGCCTCTTCGATGAATCGTTCGGCGTCAGCGATGGTGCCGAAGAACGGATCGATGTCGCGATAATCAGAGACGTCATAACCACCGTCACACTGAGGGCTCGGAAAGATGGGACTGAACCACACGGCGTCCACGCCGAGTGTCTGCAGATAATCGAGATGAGACGCTGCACCGGACAAGTCGCCGACACCATCCCCGTTGCCATCTGCGAATGACTTCGGATAAATCTGGTACACCACGGCATTTCGCCACCATGCCAATTGCTCGCTCATGTCACTTCACCTTTCGTTCTTGAATTCCACGATGTCACTTCTCATGATGCTGCCGTCGGGAAAACGAGTCACTGCCACAATACGAATATCTCCACCCTGTGGAAGTGCATTCGGAGTGAGGAATCCTCGATACGGCCATGAATCGTCAACCGACACTCGTCGCCAGCCCGTGCCGTCATCGACGATGAACGACACTTCCTGCGGTGACTCCGAGGTTTCTGCCGAGATCAGCCACAGCTCGCTGAAGTCGTCCGGACCGACGGTGATGGTGGGCTTCACCTTCTCGACCTCGAATGAAGTATCCGCACGCAGAACGGAGGCCGACAATGGTGGAACGACCACCTCGATTCCACCGGTTGAGTCGGCCTGCGACCCTGCCACCGATCCCCACACCTCCGCAAACATGGCGTTGGGTGTGGATGTCTGAACGAACAATGTGACGGAATCCAATGAGTTGTTGAACAGCGTCAGGTACTCGATGCCGTTCTTCATGTCGAAACGACTGATGGCAAGCGCGCCGGAATCCCGCGCTCGTGGAAGGGTCGCGCCGTTCCAAAGCACTGGCACTTGGCGTCTCAGCGTTGCGAGTTGACGTAGATGCTCGCCCACTGGATGATTCGTGACGTCAAACGATGACCCGGTACCGATTGGTGCGCTGCCGACACGTTCCTGGGTTTGCCACGAAGAAACTTGGGTCGGGAAGAGATCGTGGCGAGCCTCCTTGTCGCCTCCGGTCCCGATGATCCCGAATTCATCTCCGTAGTAGATGATCGGCGCACCTCGCGACAAATACAGGAGGCTGTGCCCGAGGTTCACGCGCTGCAACAGCTCGTCGCCCTCGGCACCGGATTGCGATTTGATCACCATCGCGGTTCGACCGATGTCGTGATTTCCGATGAACGTTCCGGGTGTTGGAGCACGACCATCATCGGTGCGTGAGTAGTCGTCGTCATCCAGACGGAGCATGATCGGTCCTCCGCCGATCAGACCACCTGCGTATCGCGCTACTGCGTCGTACAGCGGGAAGTCCAGATGATTTGGAATTCCCCACTCGCGTTCGTACACGCTCTGAGAGATCGGCTCGGTGATCCATGTTTCTCCGAAGATTTCGAAGTCGTCGATTCCCGCCGACTTTGCGGCGTCCAGGATTTGTGGAACCCATCGCGCGTAGAAGTCTCGGTCGACGTGTCGTGCCGTATCGATTCGAAAGCCGTCGAATTTGAACCGAGTGATCCAGCTACCGAACACCTCGGCCAAACCATCGACGACTTCGGGCTTCTCCGTGTACAGATCATCAAGACCGGAGAAGTCGCCTTGCTCGATGCATGCCTGACTGCACCCACCCCAGTTGATGTCGCCACGATTGTGGTAGTTCGCGGTGTCGTTCATCCAGGCGGGTTTCTTTAGGTTGGTCTCGTCCGGCAGCACGTAGGCCTCGTATGCGGGGGCGGGCTCCTCAACGAAACCGCTGCCGCCAACGAGCAAGATCACATCCCCGGTGTGGTTCACCACTACGTCGAGGTACACCTTCATGTCCAGCGAGTGTGCACAGTCGACGAATGCCTTCAGTTCGGCTTCGGTTCCAAAACGTGGATCGATGGTGGTGAAATCGACTCCCCAATACCCGTGATACGCCGCGCTGTCGCCTTGCACCGTTCGCTGTACGACGAGTGGCGTTATCCAAATCCCGTTGAAACCCAAATCTGCCAACCGTTGCAAGCCCGTTTTGGGATCCGTGCATCCACCGGTAAGCCCCTCTAGGTCACCGCCGTGGAAGAAACCGATGTCGGTCGAATCGAGTCCGGTGAGCTTTCTCTGACCGGTGAGGAACCCGGCATCGTTCGATGGGTCACCGTTGGCGTACCTGTCGGTCATGACGAAGTAGATCACCCGCGAAGCAAAGTCGGAGTACACGATCGGCATCGCCAGCGACTCGATGAGCGCCACCTCCTCGGGCGAACCCGGCGCAGGCGCAATCCGAACGGAGTCGACCGTCACTTCCTCGCTTCCGGATGTTGAACCGTTCGTCGTCGAGCAGGCCGCGAGTGCGACGAACGCGACGAGTACGAGGCTGCGACTAGCGAAGCGCCGCACCGGTGTCTGCATCAAAGAAGTGGAGGTTGGCGGTGTCGAGAGCGATTCGCACGTCTGCGCCGAGCTTGAGCGGTAGGCGTGGCGGGAAGTACGCCACCAAGTTGGTGACGAACGAACTCGCCGACTCGGTCGGCTGATCTTCCGGCCGAGTCGATGCAGTCACTGCCGAGGTGGAGATTGCCACCTTGGTGGCGTCGATATGTAGGTAGCCGATCTGCGACGACCCCAGCGCCTCCAACAAGCCCAAGCGACCGACGATCGCCGGCCATTCGGGTTTGGTTTCGGCGGCGTGTACGTCCTCGGCGCGCACGCCCAACACGATGTTCTTTCCTGCATACTCGGGCAATCGCGGATAGCGCCAATTGCGATCGGCAGGAAGTGGAATCTTCACGCCCGCCAATACCACGGCAACGTTGCCACCGTCTCTTTCGATGCGCGCTTCGAAGAGGTTCATCGGTGGCGTACCGATGAAACCAGCGACGAACAGATTGGCGGGCTCGTCGTACAACACCTGTGGTGGTGCAACCTGTTGCAGCACACCCATGCTCATCACCGCGACGCGGTCGCCCATGGTCATTGCTTCCACTTGATCGTGCGTGACGTAGATCGTCGTGGTACCCAATTGCTTCTGTAGGTTCGAGATTTCGGCACGCATCTGCACACGCAACTTGGCATCGAGGTTGGAGAGCGGCTCGTCCATGAGGAACACCTTCGGCTCGCGCACGATGGCTCGCCCCATCGCCACGCGCTGTCGCTGACCGCCGGAGAGCTCCTTCGGACGACGATCCAAATATGGAACGAGGTCGAGCAGCTTGGCCGCCCACTCCACCTGCTTGGCGATCTTCTCCTTCGGCTCCTTGCGCAAGCGCAGACCGAACGCAATGTTGTCCGCCACCGAAAGGTGCGGATACAACGCGTAATTCTGGAACACCATGGCGATGTCACGGTCCTTGGAGGTGAGATCGTTCACGACCTTGTCACCGATCGATACGGTGCCGTTGGAGATTGCCTCGAGTCCCGCGACCATCCGCAATGCGGTGGTCTTGCCACAACCCGATGGGCCAACCAACACGAGGAACTCGCCATCGCGGATGTCGAGCGTCATGTCGGAAACGGCCTTCACTCCGTTGTCGAACACCTTGTCGACGTGCTCAAACTTCACTTCAGCCACGACCGTTCTCCATTCTTGATTTCGTTGATGTTCCTGAGTTCGCTCTCGTATCTCCGGTGGATCCCTCGAGTCGCCAAACGTGGAATGCCGGACCACCGGCCGGCAGCACGATGCGGCCATCCAAAGAGGTGGGTGGCTCGCCGAGCACCGTCAGAATCTTCTCGCATTGCAACATCGCAGCCGGGAGCTGGACCGGGGCATGCACCGCGCGGGATGCGCAACACAACAGTCGATCTTCGGCGGTCTCACGGAGATACACGACGACATCCGATCCCACGTGCAGCCAGCGCAGTGAACCGGCGGCGAGTGCATCGCTCGAGCGACGAATTGAGATGCACCGTCGGTACCACTCGAAGAGGTCGTTGTCCCATGAACTCTCGTTCTCCCACGGCATCGGGCGACGCGAATCTTCACCGCACGTCACGCCACCCATACCGATTTCATCCCCCATCCACACCATGGGCACGCCAGGCATGGTCATTTGCAATCCCACACCAACCTTGGTCTTCGCTCGATCACCGACCAGTTCGTGGAACCGAGGTGTGTCGTGACTATCGAGAATCAGCCATGACCGCAGCACGGCATCGAAGGGAACACCGGCCGTGAACGCGCGCATTGCAGACACCATCGAGACTCCATCTCGTTTGGGCACCCCAAACGCCGAACCGAGGAATGAATTTGGGAATCCAGCGGGCAACGCGTCTGCACGTAGCCACGCCCAGACGGGCCGCGTGAATGCCGAGTAGGCCATCACGCCGTGCCAACCGCCCGCAGCCAAGTCCGCACGACCGTCCTGAAAGTGCTCGCCGACCACGTAGGCGTCACTCTTTTCCTCGTGGCATGCTGCGACGAACTCTCGAGATACCTCGTGGGACACGTCATGTTCGCCGCGACGAGCAGCCATGTTGGCCACGTCGATTCGCCAACCGTCCATGCCGTTCTCCCCACGTAGCCACTTCTTGGCAACGGAAGACTCGCTGCGATACATCTCATCGCGCAACAGGTTGCTTGCAAAGTTCAGTTTGATGAGGGAGCTCACACCAAGCCACGTCGCCGGACGCTCGACACCATCATCGCCAGGCTCGAAGTAGAAGTACTCCCGTTCCTTGGCACGTGCGTCGTGGCTCCCCGTTTGATACCAGGGATGTGCTGCTCCGCAATGATTCAAGGTGAGGTCTCCCATCACGCGCATGTTCCAGGCGTGGGCTTGCTTGGTGAGCATGTCCAATGCATCGTTGCCACCGAGCAGCGGATCCACCTCGTCGAAGGTTGCTGCGTCGTAACGATGTGCACTGCGTGCGGTGAATATCGGCGTCAGATAGACCACGTCGGCACCGAGGCGGGCGACGTGATCCAAGTGCTCTGCGGCTCCGTAGAGGTCACCACCGAAGAGTTCACTACTCCAGTCGGGTCCCTGAGGTAGTTCGTTCCACGAACGTCGGCGCGCCCATTCCGGCGTGGCTACATCCAAGCCACTGGTGGCGAACCTGTCGGGGAACAACTGATAGACCACCGAATGCAGGGGCCACACCGGATACGACACGTTGGGGCGGAGCACGAAATCATCGGCATCCGGCGTGTCGTGTGGGTGCACGCCCGTGCCATTCAGCCACGCGTCGGGGTTGCCGCTTCGGGACAACAAGAAGCGATACGACACGAGCGGATTGGTGAGTGGCACGTCGTGCCCCCACCACGTCTCGAGTTCGTTCACCGTCTCCTGTGCCATGGGTATGCACGCCTGCTCGCCGTCGTGCGTGTAGCGAACGGCCATCGCATCGACTCCCGATGCATGCGGAACGCGAACCCGCACTCGTGCGGAACCACCAACCCTCCAATCGGTGCGCTCGACGTACAGCGCAGAGCCATCGTGGTGCGGTACCGCGAACGCGTTCATCCCTTCACCGAGCCTTGAGTGAGACCGGAAATGATGTACTTCTGCACGAAGATGAAACCGATGATCGCAGGAATCTGAGCGATGAGCACACCGGAAGCGAACGATCCCCAGTTCTCCTCGAAGTTCGTACCGACGTACGACTGGAGTCCGAGTGGGAGCGTGAAGTTGTCGACCGTTTCCAGCAGCACGCTGGCGGTGATGAACTCGTTCAATGTCCCGACGAAGGCGAACATGCCCACCACCGACAGCACCGGCACCGCGAGCGGGAGGATGACCCCCCAGAAGATCTGCGATGGCGTTGCGCCATCGACTCGAGCCGACTCGTCCAACTCTGCCGGAATGGAGTCGAAGAAGCCCTTCATCAGCCAGAGGTTGACGCTCATCGCACCGGAGAGATACACCACAAGGAGTGCCGTCAACTTGTTGAGCCCGAGCGCTGGAACGACTTCTCCCGTGCGCAACACGATGAGATAGATCGCCACGAGATTCAGCAATCCCGGGAACATCTGGATGAGCAGCAAGAACAACATCCCCATGCGGCGTCCGCGGAAGCGAAAACGACTGAAGGCGTATGCGGACAAGGCTCCGATGAACACCGTGAAGAAGGCATTCAGCACCGCGATGATGACGGAGGCCCTGAACCACCGCACGAAGAACACCTCCGCTCCGCCTTCCTTTTGCACGAACAGGCCCTTGAAATTCTCCAGGGTGAAAGAGCGAGGAATGAGACTGGACCCGGAGAGCGTCTGGTCGGCATTGAATGCAGCTGAAACTACGTACAACGGCGGCAGCACCGCGATGCAAATCGCCACCCACAACACCAGGTGTCGCCACCAGTGGTCGTTTCGACGGTTGGTTGAATCGCTCATTTCATGTTCTCCAATGCCTTGGATCGCAAGAAGCCACTCGCCGACATCGCTGCGACGATGAAGAAGATGTAGATGGAAATTGCGCTCGCCAAGCCGTAATCCTGGCCCTTTCCGCTCTCGAAGGCCAGCTTGTAGGTGTACGAGATGAGGATGTCCGTGGCTCCGGCAACTGCTTGGTCATCGGTACTCGGACCACCACCCGTCAACAAATACACGTTGTTGAAGTTGTTGAAGTTGTACGCGAACGACGCAATGAGCAGTGGTGTCACCACCACGAGGAGGAGTGGCAGCGTGACTTTACGGAACACCTGCCAGCGTCCTGCACCATCCACGCGAGCAGCTTCCACCAATTCCGCCGGAATCGACTGCAATGCCCCCATGCAAACGAGGAGGAAGTACGGCGTCGTCAGCCAGACCGACACCAGGATCACCGAGAGACGTGCCCACCAGGGATCGAACAACCACGGCGGATCGAACGGCAACAACTTGTTGAT
>JBBANV010000014.1:0-8257 GCA_040401775.1 Ilumatobacteraceae bacterium | reverse complement strand
GTGCCCACCAGGGATCGAACAACCACGGCGGATCGAACGGCAACAACTTGTTGATGAGTCCGTAGTCGTCGTTGAGCAATCCCTTGAACACCAGGAGCGAGAGGAAACCTGGAATCGCGTACGGAATCACCAACATGGATCGGTAGAACTTCTTGCCACGAAGATTCTGCTTGTCGATCACCTTTGCAAGGAACAATCCGATGGCAAACGAAATGAGCACGGTGGACCCGGCAAACCCGATGGTCCAGACGAATGCACGCAGAAAGGGCTGACGAACGAGCGGGTTCGTAACCACCGCTGTGAAGTTCTCGAATCCGATGTATTCGCGCCAACCGACCACGAGCTGCTCACCATCGGCACTTTCGAAACTTCCCCGACCATTGTCGCGGTATGCCACACCAGTATCGGTGGCGATCAAGGCATCGGTGGACTGCTCGTACTCGAAACCCGGTGCCGAGTCGTACGCGCCGGAAAGGCCCTCGGTCCTGATCACGCCACCATTGTCAAGTGGAACCTCGAACGCTGCAAGCTCGGCATCGATCGCGAACAGCTCGTCTCCGACGAGTGGAGTAAAGCCTTCTGGTGGGACGACATCGCCGAAGTCGTCCACGGTCACTGTCGTCGGGTCGATCTCCTGGAGACCGATTTCTCGACCGAGGTAGGTCTGACCGCTCGTGTCGTCCACGAGCACCAACACCAACTCGCCGGAGGCATCACGTGCTGGGGTCATTTGAAAGAAACGATCGCCCTGTACGACGTTCTGTTCGATGTTGGTTTCGATTGCCTCGGACTTGGTGAGCACATGCCCGGTTGAATACTGCTGAAACGCCGTATTGATGGTGAAGAAGATCGGGACGATCAGATATGCGATCAACAAGACACTGCCCGGCACGATGAACTTCGCGGGAAGGAATCGATTGGGTACCAAGTAGATGAAGTCGATCAGCGCAAGCACGGCAATGGTGCCGAGTGCCCATGCGACTCTGTCCTGGGTGAAGAGCACGATGATTGCCCAGCCGGTGATGCCGTTCAAAACGCAGAGCAACAACAGTTTGACGATGAGACCGCCGATTCCCGAGAACAGCGAGATGAACCACGCCAACAACGATGGGCGGTACTGCACAGTGTGCGTCAACCTCGCCTCCTCCCGTGTTTACTCTCTCTCACATACGAACGGGGCGGGGGCCCGAAGACCCCCGCCCCGCGCGTTGCGAGTTGACCAACTCGTCAGCCAATCTTGGCGACGATGTTCTTTCCTGCAGTGCGGAACGCCGTCTTGGCTGGTGTCGCATCTGCACCCTTGAACACGTTGGTCCACGCAGTGCCGAGGTCGCCCCATACCGAACTCATTTCTGGAATGTTCGGCATTGGTACACCACCCTTGCCGGCGGCAGCAAACTGCTTCAGCAACGGATCGGTGATCTTCGCTGCGGCATCGGTGTTGGCTGGCGCGCGACCATTCTCCGACGACAACTGCGTCTGAGCGCCGGCGGACATCATGTAGCTGCCCACCAAATCACGTGCCTGGCTCTCCACGCCGTGGGTCTTGGCGAACTTCGTCACCATGAAACCCTGAACGCCGAGGAAGGGCACCGAATCACACTTGTTCTTCGGCATTTGCACGATCTGCACCTTCAGACCGCTCTTGTCGAGCGTGTCCTTCTCCCATGGGCCGGTCACCCAGAATGCGGCCTTACCGGCGAGGAATGCGTTCTTGGCGATGCCGTAGTCAACCTTGGAGGACAGAAGTCCCGACTTGTTCCACGAGTCGATCTGCGATGCATTCGCCAACAACTTTGCGTTGCCGACGCCGACGTCACTCGAGTTCAGGTTGCCCTTTGCATCCTTGCCGAACACGTAACCACACAGACCCGAAAAGAGTGGGTAGTTGTGATACGCATCGCCACCAGGGATGACCAAGCCGAAGTTACCGGCGGCCTTCTTCTGGAATGCGAGCGCCTGTGACACCATGTCGTCGAACGACGTTGGCACCTTGGCCACTTTGGTGTTCACGACGAGACCGACGTTCTCCAATGCAACCGGCGCACCGTAGAGCACCTTGTTGCCCTTGGCGTTGGCGTACGAGAAAGCGTCCAACGAATACGAAGGAATCTTGGCGGCTACCGACTTCGACACGGTCAGTGGAATCACCGATCCGTTTGCCGCAAGCTCACCCACCCAGTCGTGTGCGCCGACGATGACGTCGGGAGCAGTGGCGACATCGACGGTCTTCAAGTCGTCGCGAATCTTGCCGAAGTCCTTTTGCACCACGGTGACCGTGACGCCGTTCTTCTTGCCCCAGGCTCCGGCGACCTTTTCAACGGATGCTTTGCGGTCGGCGTCAGCCCAGATACGCAACGTTGTTGCGGCACCCGAGGTGGTTGGCATCGACAGCGCAGCAAACGCAGCAACGGTGAGCCCGGCCACGAGCTTTGCTAGGTGTTTCTTCATTGAGTGTTCTCCCCTTGTTAGGAACCGATGGCTCGGCTCTGTCGGGTCGAATGGTAGCCCACGGTGACTGACGTCTCAACTCCAGCTGAATTTTCCGTTGACAATTCGTAAACTCGCCGAGCGGCGACCATCTGGCCGAGGTACCCGTGGCGCCTCATTGGCGCCGGAGCGTCGTCAGCTTCGAGGGTGGTGGCAAGCCACGAATTGTCCGGGCGACACTTCCCGTAGCTGCGGTTCTTCGGCGGCACAAATTTCGGTTGCGGCTGGGCACCGGGTGCGGAATCGACATCCCGAAGGTGGCGCCACTGGCGACGGTGGTTCGCCTTGCAGTGGAACACTGGCACGCTGACGCGTGGGGTCGGGAATAGGTACGGAGTTGATGAGCGCATTGGTGTAGTGGTGCGCAGGCTTGGAGTAGATCTCATCGGGTGATCCGACCTCACAAATCTTGCCGAGATACATCACCATAATCCGGTTACTGACCGCCTTGACCACCGCCAAGTCGTGGCTGATGAACACCATCGTGAGGCCGTAACGGTCCTTCATGTCCTGAAGCAGGTTGAGGATCTGGGCCTGGATGCTCACGTCGAGTGCACTGACGGGCTCATCGCAAATCAGCATTCGCGGCTCGAGTGCCAGGCTGCGCGCAATGCTGATGCGTTGACACTGGCCACCAGAAAACTCGTACGAGCGACGATTGAGGACAATCGCAGGATCCAGTCCCACGTTGTTCAGCAACTCGTGAATCATTGCCAAGCGCTCTTCATCGGTGCCACGATCCCAAGTCGAGAGAGGCTCATCAATGAGTTCTTTCACGGTCATTCGTGGGTCGAGCGAGGAAATCGGATCCTGGAACACCATCTGCATGGCAGTACGCGCGGAACGCAGCTGCTCCTTCGGCAGCTTCGTCAGGTTGGTTCCTTCGAAGATCACGTCACCAGAGTTGGGTGGCGGCAACTGCAGGATCGCCTTGCCTAGCGTGGTCTTGCCGCAGCCCGACTCGCCGACTATCGCAAGCGTTTCGCCCCGGCAGACGTCGAAACTGATGTTGGAAACCGCGTTCACCACGCGACCTCCACCCACCTTGAACTCAACCACCATGTCACGAACGGCGAGGACCACCTCGTCATCGGAGCGCAGGTGTGCCGTGCCTGACCCAGCCATCAGCTTTGTCCCTTACCTGGGTTATCAAGTGGATAGAAGCACCGGTACAGGTGTCCGGCATCCGCGCCGAGGAGGTCCGGGCTCTCGGTACGACATCGATCTTGAACGTAACTACAACGGGATGAGAAGCCACAACCAGCTGGACGATCGAGTGGGTTCGGCAGGCGACCTTCAATGACGGGGAGACGCCTACCGCTTGGAGCGTCAACTCGAGGAATCGACTTGAGAAGTGCTTCGGTGTACGGCATCTTCATGTTTGCAAACAACTTCGTCGTCGGCGCGTATTCGACGACTTCGCCAGCGTACATCACCATCACGTCATCGGTGCTACCCGCAACTACACCAAGATCGTGAGTCACGAGCACAACAGCCATGCCCAATGTTTGCCGTAGCTCCGCCAAGAGTGCCAGTACTTGGGCCTGCACGGTGACGTCGAGGGCGGTCGTCGGCTCGTCGGCAAACAGCACCTTCGGTTCACATGAGATTGCAATCGCAATCATTACTCGCTGTCGCATTCCTCCGGACAACTGGTAGGGATACTTCTCCAGTACCGCGGAGGGATCAGGAATCCTCACCAACGCCAAGAGCTCTTCGGCTCGTTTGCGGGCCTGCTCCTTGGTATAGCCCTTGCGGAGACGCAGACTCTCACCAATCTGTGATCCGATCTTTCTCACTGGATTCAGTGCTGTCATGGGATCTTGAAAGATCATTGCCATACCCGTTCCGAAGTAGGAACGTACATCCTTAGGTGCAAGCGCCGAAATCTCGACGCCATCAAAGAACACCTTGCCCGTTCGCTGCACCGTCGAACCATGAAGTAGTCCCATCGCCGCTCGAGAACACACGGTCTTACCAGAGCCCGACTCGCCGACGATGCCGAGACACTGACCCGCTTTTACTTCGACCGTGACATCGCGAACCGCGTGCAGCACACCACGAGGTGTCTTGAACGAGACATTCAGCCCCTGGATGCTCAATACCGAACTCATATGCGAGCCTCTCGACGATCAAGTGATCGACGCACCTGATCGCCAATTCGGTTGCATGCAATCACCGTCAACGCAACGGTGATGACTGGAACGAACAACATGTGTGGAGCGAACTCCAGTTCTGCGCGGCCACGGGCAATCATCGAGCCCCATGTGGTTCGCGAACCGATACCAGCACCTAAAAGACTCAGCGAACCCTCTGCAACGATGACAACACCTATCGCAAGGAATGCAATCGACATCAGCGATGGTAAGACATTTGGAACGATGTGCCGCATGATGATCTTCACATCACGCACACCCATCGACTTAGCGGCCATGACGAACTCCCGATTGATCCATGACATTGCGGAGGTTCGCGCAATGCGGCCCAGGATGGGAATAATCACGACGGTCAAGGAGATAATCACCACTTGCAGACGGCGTGACTCAGGCACGGGATTCAGTGGGTCGCGAGACGTTGCAAGAATCGAGACCAGAGTCAAAGCAAGAAGCAGATTCGGTACGGAAAGCACGACGTTGAAGACCGCCGATACCACTCGATCCAAAGATCCTTTCCAGTAGGCGGCAGCGATGCCAATTGCCGAACCAATCACACCGCCGACTCCCACGGAAATTACCGCTATGAGCACGGAGTACCGGGAGCCTTCAATCAGTTGGGAAAACATGTCGTAACCGTTGCTGTCGGTCCCCAGAAAGTGGCCCGGGCTCAGAACTCCAACGGAGAGTGAGTCGACGAACGACTCGAGTGGGTCGGGAGCGGGAAGTAACTGTCCAAAGACCGCAAGGAAAGCGATGAAGCCGAGCCAAAGCCAGGCAGCCTTCGCGCCTACTGGCAGAGCCCACAACTTAGCCACGTCGCACCTCGCGTGTTCGTGGATCGAGAATGTTGCCAAGCAAATCCGCAATCATGTTGAAGAGTACGTAGATGAGCGCAATGAGTGCCACAGTCGACTGCAGGAAGAACACTTGCGAAGAGTAGATTGCGTACACAATTTCCGTACCCAGTCCGGGAATCGTGAATAGGACCTCCACCACGATGGTTCCGCCGATGAGTCCGCCCATGTTGAGGGCCGCTGAAGTCACCAACGTAAGGCTTGCAGGGCGAAATGCATGCGCCCACATAATGCGCCTGTTGCTCAAACCCTTCGACATCGCCATGGTGACGTAATCTTCCTTCAGCACTGCGATCAATTCGGTTCGCAAGAGACGCGTGTACGTGGCGATCAGGCCCAGTGACAGACTGACTACCGGTAAGACCATCAACCGAAAGTGTTCGACTGGATCTTCCGCAATTGGCACATAGCCCAGGGGCGGGAGCCACTGCAGCTTCACACCGATGAAGTAGGCAAGAATCAGCGCTACTGCAAACCCAGGTAGTGCTGCACCAGAGAAGGAGAGCACCGTGACGAGCCGATCGAAACGGCTGCCTTCGCGCTGAGCAGTACGGATAGCGAGCGGAATCGCGACAAGCAGTGAGAAAACTTGGGCGTACAAAATCAACAACAGCGTTTTGGGCAACGCCATCTGAATGCGATCGGTTACCGGCTCGGCGTAACCAGCATTGTAAAGATTGCCTAGGTCACCCTGTAACGCATTGCCTAGCCACTTTACGTAGGTAACGATTGGGTTGGAGTTGAGACCCAACTCTGTGCGAAGTTGCTCCTTGCCTGCCTCGTCACCATAGGGAAGAACCACATCCGCGATATCCGTCGGAAGCAGTCGCAACAACAAGGAAATAAGGAATGACGCCGCCAGCGCTACAAGTAGGAATTGCGCAACGCGCTGCAGCAGGAAAGCAGAACGTCTCATGGGCTCAACAAACAGTACTTGTCGTGCGACTCAAAGTCCAAAGTTTCCCTCAAAAAAAGGGGCACCCGCACTGCGCACCTCATGCCGAGAATTCTCGACACGGGTAGCGCTAGTGCGGGTGCCCGCAATTACTTCTTCGTGATTACTTCTCGAGGTAGGCGGTATTCCAGAGGAAGCCCCAATTGAACACGGTTTGCGTCTTTGCGCCGTTGATCAATCGGAAGTCTTCAATGCCCTTCACTTTGTTGGAAGTGAAGTAGTAGTAGGTCAACGCTGCGTTCGGCACCGCGTAGGCCTCGTCCTGGAACTTCTTCACTGCCTTCTTCATTCCCGCAGCCAAAGCTGCATCTGACGATGCCGCCTGCGCGTCGCGGAATGCTTGAGTGACCGTGGCGTCTTGGTGACGCGTCAGGTTCAACAATGGGAAGACCGATTTGCAGAATCCGTCCAACCCGGCTGCCTTGAACGCGGCGACCGTACCGAATGGATGCACGGCACAGTCCGTGCTCGTCGACTTGAGGAACGTGGAGTTCCAGAACGTCGTGTTCTTGCCTTCCATCACCTGCAAACCGTTATTGGTCAGGTTGTTCAAGGCAAAGACGCGAGCAATCTGCACTGCAGTGAGCATCTGCTCAACCGAAGGGTTGAAGCCGACCTTCTTCAGTTGGTTCACCACCAACTGCGCATAGTCCTTGCTTGCCGAATCGGTACCGGCAGGCACCGTAAAGGCGATGTCGGTCTTGCCCGTATCGGTTTGGCACTTCTTGAACTCGGCCTTGGCCTTCTTGAGATCAAAGGTGTACGGGTACTTCACGTACATCTTCGAGCCTTCCGCAAACAACCCGGTCAGAGGCGTATCCAAGCCCTGTGAACCCACTTTTGCCAGCGTCTTATTGTCAAAGCCGTAGGCCCATGCCAAACGGCAGGACTTGTGCTTGAACGGCTCGATGCTGGTGTTGAGCCACGACGTGGTGTAGTACTCAGCTGGCGACTTGTACAGCGTCAAACTCTTGTTGGCCTGACCTGACTTCACCTGTTTTGCACCAACCGACGACGTGAACGCCGCCATCTGCGCCGTGCCTGAACGCAAAGCGTTCATACGCTGAGCGCCTTCGGATACGTACTTCACGGTGATCTTGCTCAGGTATGGCAACGGCTTGCCGTCGGCCCCTTTGCGCCAGTAGTTGGGGTTGGCCTTGAAGACAGCTTCGTTCGCAGTCGACACACCGTCGATCATGAACGGTCCGGTTCCAATCGGCTTGGTCGAGCACGTACCGGCAACGCCTTGCGCAAGTTGCGACGGCGCAAGCAGCGCGTTGCGGCCTGAGGCGTACAACAACTCTGGATAGTCACGCTGCGGCAGCGCCAACGTCACCTGGACGGTCATTGCGTCGAGTGCCTTCACGTCAGCAATGTTGCCTGAGAATGCGCCCTTCAGCGCTACCGAGTCCGTCTTGTAAGGAAAGCCCGGTCCACCAACAGCCTTCGGGAGGAAGCCGAGGTTACGACCAACAGTCAGGTTTGCAATCACCGCAGCGGCGTTGAGCGGTTCGCCCGAGTGGAACGTAATGCCTGAACGAACCTTGATGGTCCACACCTTGTTGTCGGTGGAGGTAACGCTCTCAGCGAGGTACGGCACCAACTTGCCGCCTTGCGTCATCTGGAGCAGTGGCTCGTACACCATGTTGAAAGTGTGTAGTGAACCGTTGCCACCGTTGTTGGATGGACAATATTCAGCCATTGGATCACCGATGAGAATGGTGACTTCACCACCACGCACCGGACCGGCAGCGCTGGTTGGCGCCACTTGGCTGAGCGAGGCAACGAGTGCCACCGCCATG
>JBBANV010000013.1:5314-30663 GCA_040401775.1 Ilumatobacteraceae bacterium | reverse complement strand
AGTCGCACTTGAGGGTGCGGGTCGCGAAAGCGGCCCGCACCCTCGGTGTTTATGGACTCAATCACCCCCACGCGTACCATGATTGGTCACGAGGTTCGTCATGTGTGTCATCTGTCAATCAGTAACGGCTGGCGCCGCGATGATCACGGCACTGCTGCCTGTATCTCCCGATGTGGAGACTCTCGGAAGTGGTGCCGACTCGCCACGTGTACACCTAGAAGTTTCTTCGCCAGGCTTTCAGCCTTCAATTGACGGTATTCGCTGCTCGCGGCCGGAAGCCGTGCGGAGTGTTTCAGGTGTTCGTTATCGCTGCACGTCGATCGGTCGATCCCTGAAGTGGCGTCGGGTGGGACCGTCAAGAGCAGCAACGAGAAACGTTGCTCCGACTATCTCCACCACTACGACGGTCGAGCCATATCGTCCGCCGTCGGTTTCAAGCTCCTCTCCTGATCTCTGTCGATTGCGAGACCAAAGTGCGCAGCGCCGTACATACGGACAACTGCTGGCGGGCTTCCCGATCATCGAGAGCAATTTCGCATCGCGCGGAACATTTACGTTTGCGTTGATACCCATCGACTTCGCTGATCTGCGAGGAGAGGCAAACGTCATGGCGAGAGTAACCGACCAGATGCGTCTGATGTCCGAGTGGTACGACATGGTGTCCGAAGGTCGAGTGAAGGTCGAATGGCGCGTGCACGAAAGTTGGGTACGAGTGCCTGGTCAATCGACAACGTATTCGATGGATCGTTCGCGGAGTGACGACAATGCGCTGGCGAATGCAGCCTTTGCCGCGGCAGATTCAAGTTTCGATTTCTCGGGTGTTCGGGCAGTTGCGTTCGTCTTGCCCGCTGGTCAGACGTTCATGGCTGAAGGAGTCCAGGGATTCCTCCATAGTCAGTTTGGTTCTGCTGGTGGGTACGCAACTGCCGAGGGACGCGTGTACAACTACATGATTGCCGGCGCCTACTTTGACCGGCAGTACAAGAACTATTGGTCGTACTGGGCGCACGAGACGGGACACATGTTTCCGCTACCGGACCTCTACGACCAGAACACCCAGTGGTGGATTGGCAAGCAAACAGAGATTCCAGGTGGACCATTTTCGGGTTTCGACATGATGGCAGCCCAAGATGGCCCAAGCCGAACACTGAGCACATGGCTGCGTTTCGTGATGGGTTGGCTTGCCGATTCGCAAGTCTTCTGCAAACCACTTTCGGAGTTGGCTGAAGCACAAGTCACGCTCGTGCCGACCGATGTGAGGGCATCTGGGGTGAAGACCATTTTGGTGCCACTGTCCAGTTCCAAGTTGCTAGTGGTGGAGTCGCGGCGCGCAAACGCGAAGTTCGATTGCGAGGGTTCCGGCGTATCCACATCGGCGTGGCGTGCTCGAAATGGAGTCATCGTGTACACGGCCGACATGACGTTGGGGCATGGCGAAGGCTTTCAAGCGCTCGTTGCGCCAGCGAGTCGTGGATTACAGAGTCTGCCAACGTGCTCTTCGCCGCCCCAGTACGACGCCATACTCGGTGTGGGCGATGTTGTGACGAGCAACGGCGTGCGAGTCCGAGTGCTCAGCAGCGGCCTCTACGACACTGTTGAGATTACGAAGTAGAGATGCGTTACCCGACGTAGTGCTTGTCGGCGATATTCAACGCTTCGTCGATGATGGCGAGGCCAGTTCGCAAATCGGCTTCACTCGTGGTGCATGGCGGCACCACATGAATGCGGTTGAAGTGCGTGAATGGCCACATGCCCTGCTGCTTGCAGAACGCCACGATTTCGGCCATCGGTTTGGCGTCGGCACCTGAGGCATTGAACGGCACGTACGGCGCTCGAGTGTCGCGATTCTTCACGAGTTCGATTGCCCAGAACATTCCCAGACCACGCACATCGCCCACCGATGGATGCTTGTCCTTCAAGCGGTCGAGCTCCGGTGCGATGACGTTCTCCGCCATCTTGCGGACGTGCTCGAGCACCTTTTCTTCCTTGAAGATGTTGATCGACGCCACGGCTGCGGCACAGGCGAGTGGATGGCCCATGTAGGTGAGGCCACCGGGGTACACGCGCTCCTTGAACGAGTCGGCGATCTTCTGGCTGATGACCACACCACCGAGTGGCACGTAACCGGAGTTGACACCCTTGGCGAAGCAGATGAGGTCCGGTGTGACATGCCACTTGTTCACGGCAAACCATTCGCCGCAACGGCCGAAACCGGCCATCACTTCATCGCACATCATGACGATGCCGTACTTCGTGCAGAGGTCACGTACGCCCTGCAGGTAACCCTCGGGTGGAACCAGAATGCCGTTGGTGCCAACGACGGTCTCGAGACCGATCATCGCAACGGTATGCGGACCTTCGACCATGAGTACGTCTTCGAGATGTTGAAGGGCGCGCTCGCACTCTTCCTTTTCGTTCGAGGAGTGGAAAGCGGAGCGATAGGGATACGGACCCCAGAACTTCACGGCACCAGAAGCGCCGGTTTCGTTGGGCCAACGACGCGGGTCGCCGGTGAGCGCAATGGCACCGGACGTTGAGCCATGGTACGAGCGGTACATCGTGAGAATCTTGTGGCGGCCCGTGTGCAATTTGGCCAGTCGCACCGCGTTCTCTGCGGCTTCGGCGCCACCGTTGGTGAAGAACACCATGTTCAGGTCGCCTGGTGCAACCTCGGCGATGAGTCGTGCGGCCTCCGAACGCATGTCGTTGGCATGGAACGGCGCGATGGTGCACATCTTTGCCGCGTAGTCCTGGATTGCCTTCACCAATTTGGGGTGTTGGTGGCCGATGTTGACGTTGACCAACTGGCTGGAGAAATCGAGGAACTTCTTGCCGTTGGCGTCCCAAAAGTAAGAACCCTCGGCTTTGACGACATCGACGGGATCGATCAGCCCTTGTGCTGACCACGAATGAAACACGTGTTTGCGGTCGTCAAGATATGCCTTGGTCTTCTCACTAGTCATACGGCAAGCCTACTTAGCGTGGTGTTGCGCTACGGGTGCAGAAGCGTGGTGTTGCGCTATGGGTGCAGGCCGCGCAACTGATGCGCGTCGGCGAGAGCCTTCACGCCCAACACCGACGCAGCCCGTCGGTAGGAGAGCTCGTGTTCCTGCGAGAAGGCATGCAGACGCTTGAACACCGATCGCATCGTGGAAACCACCGATGCGTTGACCTCGTCTTCGTCCCACTGCAAGTGCGCGTAGTTCTGACACTGTTCGAGATACGAGCACGTCACGCCGCCAGCGTTGGCGTAGATATCGGGCACCACGATAACGCCGCGGTCATTCAAGACATCGTCGGCTGCCGGGGTGAGGGGGCCGTTCGCACCTTCGATGATGTACTTGGCAGTGAGAGTCGTTGCCTCACGAACATCGACCGCGCCACCGAGTGCACATGGCATGGCGATGTCGGAAGGAAGTGTGAACACATCGGCAGATCGCTCCACACCACGCGCGATCACTTCGCCGACTCCAGCGTCCACCACGCTGCCAACTCCGCGTTGTGTTGCGCGCACCAATGCGGTGATGTCGAGACCTTTCTCGCTGGCAATGACCCCGCCGACATCGGAGATTCCAACGATGCGGGCCCCCCATCCAGCGGCGAGTTGCGCTGCCCACATTCCGACGTTGCCGAAACCTTGAATCACGATTCGCTTGCCTTCAAGCGACGTACCTCGCGCTTGACACGCGAGTGATGCTGCTTCCACCACGCCACGTCCGGTGGCCGAGTCACGGCCGAGTGATCCACCGAGCGCCAACGGCTTACCGGTAACCACACCGGGCACGGCGTGCCCGACGCCGATGGAGTACTGGTCCATCACCCATGCCATGACTTGGGCATTGGTTCCAACATCCGGGGCGGGGACGTCCTTGTCGGGGCCGAGAAAGGCAAAGATCTCCGATACGTAGCGTCGGGTAACGCGCTCGAGCTCACGAGGGCTCAGCAATTTCGGGTCGATCGCGATTCCGCCCTTGGCCCCACCCAGTGGCAGGTTCATGAGTGCCGTCTTGAGGGACATCGCCGCCGCCAAGGAAACGGTTTCATCGCGGTTTACCGATGGGTGGTAGCGCAATCCACCCTTTCCAGGTCCGCGGGTGATGTTGTGCTGCACGCGCCAGCCGGTGAAGCGCACGCGTGTGCCGTCATCACGGCGAATGGGAATCGACACCTCGAGCACCCGCCGTGGGGCGATGAGATTCTCGATGACGCCATCTTCGAGCTGCAACCACTCGCCGGCCTCACGCATGCGGTACTCCACCGAAGTGAGAGCTTGATCGGTTGAGGGGTCTGGTGGTGTCATTTTCTCCGCGGCTCCGTTGCCGCTTGACAAAATGTTAGACGAAGCAAAGAAAACATTCTGGAAACACTTCACACACGGGCGTGAAACCTTGCTGGTTTAGGGTCGCTCTCGCTGGGCCAACGTCGTCTCCGCACAATGTTCCACTACATGAACAGGAGAGAGCGATGGACAGTGCAGGCTTGGTATGGGTGTTGGTTTCGTCCGCACTCGTGTTGTTTATGACGCCAGGATTGGCGTTCTTCTACGGAGGCATGGATCGGCGACGCAACGTCCTGAACATGCTGCTCATGAACTTCTACTGCATCCTGGCGGTGCCGGTGCTGTGGATGGTGCTCGGCTATTCGCTTGCCCAGGTGCCATTCGAAGCTGATTTCATCGGCAGCTTCGATTCGTTCTTGTTGAACGACATCACCGCGGCTGGTGACGGTGGAACACTCGCCACCATTGCCTTCCTGGGAATGTTCGCCGCGATCACTCCGGCGCTCATTTCTGGTGCCGTTGCAGGACGTATGAAATTCAGCGCGTGGGCCATCTTCGTACCGCTCTGGCTCTTCATCGTGTACGTGCCGGTGTTCAAGTGGGTGTACGGGGGATGGTTGGGTCAGCGCGGTTCGCTGGACTTCGCCGGAGGTACTGCAATTCACGTGAATGCAGGAATTGCAGCACTCGCAGCCGTCTTGGTGCTCGGGAAGCGCAGAGTCGACCCATCTCCGCCACACTCCATGCCACTCGTGATGATCGGTACTGGAATTCTGTGGTTCGGTTGGTTTGGATTCAATGCCGGCTCGGCGTTGGCTGCGACAGGTCAAGCCGCCCAAGCATTCATGAATACATTCCTTGCCGGCGCGGCTGCCGGGCTTGCATGGATTCTCGTGGAGTGGATGCGCGATGGTCGCCCATCGAATCTCGGTGCAGCATCGGGCATCGTTGCCGGCCTCGTTGCCATCACGCCAGCCGCTGGATATGTGTCGGGTGGTGCGCCACTCGCCATTGGTGCGATCGCTGGCGCCGTGTGTTGCTACGCAGTTCGTCTGAAGACCAAGCTCGGTTACGACGATGCACTCGACGTTGTCGGGGTTCACTTCGTCGGTGGGCTCGTCGGCTCACTATTGATTGGTTTCTTTGCGAACCCATCCTTCTTCGAGGGCAGCTTCAGCGCAGGAATCTTCTACGGCGGTTCTGCAGATCTGCTCATCGAGCAAGCCTTGGCCAATGGTGTCGCCATCGTATGGTCGTTCATCCTCACGTTCGTGATCATGAAAGTGTTGGCAGCTACGGTCGGGGTTCGAGCCGAAGAGCAGGCCGAACTCACGGGCTTGGACCTTGCATTGCACTCAGAAACCGCTTACCACGACTAACTCACCAGAACCGATAGGAGACCAACAACATGAAACTCATCACGGCAATCATCAAGCCCTTCAAACTCGACGAGGTGAAGGATGCACTCAAAGCCGCAAACGTGACGGGCATAACCGTTACCGAAGCACGTGGCTTTGGTCGACAAGGCGGGCACGTGGAAACGTACCGAGGTGCGGAATACAAGGTGGATCTCATCCCCAAGGTGCGGTTGGAGATGGTGGTCGATGACGCCGTCGCAGATCGCGTCGTGGAAGTCATCGTGAAGAGCGCAGGCACCGGCAAGATTGGTGACGGCAAAGTGTGGATCACCGATGTATCGCGCGTGGTACGCATCCGCACCGCGGAAGAGGGCCGAGACGCGATTTAGCGTCGAGGCTTGGTGGTGCGTCGAGACGCGATTTAGCGTCGAGGCTTGGTGGTGCGTCGAGACGCGATTTAGCGCTTGCGTCGCTCGCGTCGAGCGGCGCGCTTGGCTTCCTGCTCTGCTGCATCAGGCTTTGCCCGCGCAACCGGGGCAGCAGTCGGAATCTTGAAGCGGTCATCCTCGTTCACGAGGCGGCGAAAGCCACCGAGTGCCACCGAGTACTGCACGGCCATCAGACGAACGGCATCGAGAGTGAACTTCTCGATGGCATCCGGGATGACCATTTGCAGGTCTTCGTACGACGGATCGTCGCTCGCTTCACCGAGGGTGTCGACGAAGTACTCCGTGCACGGCTCGCTCAAGAGAACGCCGGCATCGATGATGGCCTTGCGAGCCACCATGCCGGTGCGAATGTTGGCGGCCAGGGTGGTCGCATCGTCGTATGCCCCGCGACGCAACCCAACACCTCGTGCGAATGGGTCGCGGAGTTGTTCGGGCAATGCGAGCGCCAGGGCAGTGAGCGAGTCATCAGAAATCGTGTTGAAGACGGCGACATAGCGCCGTTCCACCAGGATCTGATCACGGGCAAGGTTCATGGGCACGATGAATCAACTCTTGACAATCAAGACGAGAGACGACGGGGCACTACCCCGTGGCAATTCAGCTGATGGCTTTGACGTTGTGCGCTTCGACACCCTTGCGGCCTTGACCGAGTTCGAACTCGACCTGTTGGCCCGCAACGAGAGTGCGGCGCCCGGTGCCTTCGATGTTGGAGAAGTGCACGAAGACATCCTGCTCGCCATCGCGAGAGATGAATCCGAAACCCTTCTCGTCATTGAAGAACTTGACGGTACCGGTTGGCATGATTACTCATTTCTTTGTTTGCTATTGACGTATCGAGTGATACGTCGTGCCTCCACACTACTGAGGCGCACGACGGTTTCCTAGCCCTTCGGTGTTTTTTCTACCGGGTGATCACCGCCTGCAACTCTCGTACTCGAAGGTTGTGGGATGCACCCAACCGCAGGTCGGGCAGGCGTCCGGAAGCGCCAAGGTTGGTGCGCCAGGTCACCGACCATACGACGTCCAAACGGGCGCGGAACACTCCACTTTCACGTATTGACGAGGGAACGGGATATTCGTACACGCAGTCGGTAGTGAGCACCCGAGAAAGCAATGGTGTCCACGGCACGCCGGGACCATCGCATTCCACTACTTCGCCACTCCCGTCGCCCGGGTGAAACTCCAGCGACTCCGGAGTGGCGGTGGTGGTCATAGTGACTATGCCGCGCGGTGTTGGAACTTGTGCGGTTACCGACACCGGAACCCAGAGAGCGGGATGCACCCAAAACCATGTGGGTGTTTTCACCACACCACGGGAAGCGGGTGGCGAGAACGTTTGATCCAGGAGCGGCACACGTTCGCGAACGACGTCACGGGACGACTCGGCGATGGTCTCGGTACTCACTTCCGGCACCCAGACCAGGAGCGAGTCTTCCTTCTTGGTGCATTGATGAAGAACCCATGTGGTGTCGTTCCACTGGCGCGTTGTGGCACCGGTTCGCCCACCGAGACCGTAGGTGGGAATCGGCAGACTCCAGTCGCACGAGCTGAGTGAGTGTTGGGAGTTGTACGAGATCCCGGCAAAGATGTGGTCGCCGTCGATCCCGGCTTCGCTTGCGTGTGCGAGTGGGACTCGAGGTGTCGTCAGCAGCGTGAGAAGGATCAACCCAAGAGTCAACAGGCGTGTCACCAGCTGTTTCGTCAGGCGTGTCATACGTTGCAGAACTTCTCTGCTGGTGAGCGACGTTCGATTCGCCTCGACCACAAGCGCCAGGTGTCGTCGCTGCGTGCGAGCACCCATTCCACGCGGCGGGTCCACACCGTGGCGTCGAGGATGATGTCGCCGAGTTCGGTGTCGGCCATGCTGGCGTCGAAGAAGATACGTGTGTCGTATTCACACACGACGAGACGAATTCGGTCGTTGCTCGAGGCAGACATCGACTCGATACGCCACTCCAACGTCCCTTCGTTGGGTTTGGTACGCAGTTGCTCGGTGGCGTAGTACGCGAGTGCATCGGTGAGGCGTGTCCGCTCGGGGGACTCGGGGGCCGTCGAACGCGAAACGTCGCAATTGCCCGGGCGGTGGAAACACTTTGTCCATTCGGCGAGGAGCGATGCGAAGCGCTGCTCCGCTGCAGTGGCATCGAATGATTGATTGGTGTCCGCTTCGGCTTGCGATGATGAGACCACGGGTGTTTCGCCCGAATCATCCGTATCGCCCTGCGTGGCATCGGCAACGACATCGGTTGATGTCAGACCGGAGTCAGTTGGTTCACCGACATCGAAGCTGAGTTGCGTGGGAGAAGCACAACCTGCAAGCAGTGCTATCGCCATGAATGTAACCGTGCATCGTCGAGTACGACGCGACATGAGTGGCTCCTTGTCCGTGATAGTGGGTATTTTTCGGTACTCACCGGCACCGACTTGGAACCAGGAGTGACTTTGCCATAGGTGTGCACGGTCGTGCGAAATCGTGCGTTGAATTTTCGGGGTACCTCCGTGGAAGGTCCGTCGGTAGAGTTCATAAACCCCAAAAATGCTCGAACATCCCGATCTTCCCGCCGAACAGGCCCACATCGACCGCGCCTATGCGGCCTTGGTCGATGCCCGCACGAGTGCCCTGGCAATTCGCAACCTCACGGAGGGTCAACGAGGGGGCACGTTCCAGGAGCGCTACGAACGCAACTATTTCGACGAAAAGCTCGTCCAGATGCTGAACAACCTCGATATCGGGGATGCCGCCCTGGTGTTCGGGCGAATCGATCGCACACCCGATTCGGGTGGCGACCCCGAAGCGTTCCACATCGGGCGCCTGGCCGTGGCAGACGCCGACAGCAATCAACTGATCATCGACTGGCGGGCTCCGGTCGCTGAGCCGTTCTATCGGGCCACCGGTCGAGACACCATGCAGTTGGTGCGTCGTCGCCACTTCATGATGGATCGTCGCACGTTGGTGGCCATTGAAGACGAGTTGTTCGGCGAGCACCACCTCGGCATCGGTCGAGACGAAGGACTGGAGACACCGAAGCTTCGCGGACAAAGCACGCTGCTCGCAGCACTCTCCAAGGGACGCAGCGGACAGTTGGGCGACATCGTCGCCACCATTCAGGGTGAACAAGACGTCATCATTCGCGCGCCGAACAAAGGCGTGTTGGTGGTGCAAGGCGGCCCGGGAACCGGCAAGACGGTGGTGGCGCTGCACCGCGCTGCGTACTTGTTGTATACGTATCGTTTCCCGCTCGCCGATCAAGGCGTGTTGGTGATCGGACCCAACAGGGTGTTCCTGCGATACATCGAACGGGTATTGCCGTCACTCGGTGAATCCGGCGTGCGCGAGGCGGTACTCGCCGATTTGGTGAACGATGTTCGCTACGGAGCGGTTGACGCACCCGTGGCCCGACGCGTGAAGGGCGACTTGCGCATGGTGGACGTGCTGAAGCGTGCCATTCGCGCGCGCCAGAGACCATTGAAGGAGCAGTTCGAGTTGCCATTCGGTGGCAGTGTGCTACGGCTCGGCCCTGCTGAAACTGCGCGAGTGGTGAAGGAAGCACAGCGACGCACCAAACGTCACAACGAATTGTGTCGCGCAGTGGAGGGCGAATTGGTCTCCATGCTCATGCCGAGCATGCGCGATCAGGAGTACACGTTGGCAACCGCACGGTCACGTCTCCGTGAGATTCCCGAGTTTCGCGCGCTGGTGTTTCGGATTTGGCCGTCGCTCGGACCAGCCGAACTGTTGCGCGATCTCTTCGGTTCCAAAGCGCTACTCAAGATTGCGGGCCGTGACATCCTCACGGATGCAGAAATCGAGTCGTTGTACCGACCACGTGCCGAGTCGCTCGAGAGTGCGACGTTCAGCGAAGCCGACGTGGCGCTGCTGGACGAGGCCCGACATCTCCTTGGCCCCAAGCCCCGCAAAGGTGGTGTAGTGGAGGAGTCAGACGACATCGAGACGTACGGCCACATCGTGGTGGACGAAGTGCAGGACCTCACCCCCATGCAACTGCGCATGGTGGGAAGGCGATCACTGAATGGCGCCATGACCGTGGTGGGCGACATCGCGCAAGCGACCGGACCGTTCGCCCCGGGTGACTGGAGCGACGTGCTGGCGTTGCTGCCCAAGAATCGTGATGCAAGCGTCGCAACACTGTCGGTGGGCTATCGCATCCCCCGGCAGATCATGGAGTTTGCCGGCAAGTTGCTGCCCACCGCGGCGCCGCAACAAACGCCACCCACTGCAGTGCGCGAGGGCGATGCAGAGCCGCGAATCGTATCGAGCGCAACGAAATCGTTGATGGTGGATGTCGTCAACGAGGCACGAACGCTCGTTGCGGAATTGTCCGATGGACGAGTCGGCATCGTGTGCCCCGACGCATTGGTGGATGCAATTTCGGTCGCGCTTACCGATGCCGGCGTGAACTTCGGCCGAGCCGGAGCATCGGGGCTCGAAGCCTCGCTCACCGTGGTACCGGTCAGCGTGGTGAAGGGACTGGAAATGGACGGTGTCGTGGTGGTGGAGCCCACCGACATCTACGAGTCGTCGGATGCCGGCCCGCGTGGTTTGTACGTTGCACTTACGCGATCGACGCAGCGGTTGGTGGTGGTGCACTCGCGAGCATTGCCGCACGAGTTACGCGCGTAGCGACGCGAGCGTTCTCCTATGCGTCGAGTGACGCGAGCGCCAGTCGCAGGAACGACTTTGCCTTGTCGGCATCGGCCGGGCGATTGCGTTCCACCGAGCTACGTGCCAGTTCGATGACCCGACGCAAGTCGTAGGTGAGTTGGTCGGCAAGTTCGCCGTACTGCGCAACGATAAGTGGCTCGGCAAACGACCATGCTTTATTGATTCGGTCTAGATGCAGGCGAGCCTCGTCACGGTCGCCGTTGAACGTCGCACGGCTGAGTGCAGTTGTCTCGTCGCGGAGCACTTGGGTGAGTTCATCGAGAGTTGCTGAGGCGAGATCATCGGAGACGGCCGCAGCCTCGACGGGCGACAACGTGGTGGGTGGCGTGTCGAGTTCGATCACCTCGGTTGCACAACCGCCTGCAAGGACGGCGACGCACGTTGCGATGGTGGTGAAGCGAAGGAGTCTCATAACGTGACGAGCAAGCGCGCGCTGACGAAGTCGTCGAGCGTGGCGTCACGGTCCACCACATCGTGCACGGTGAGACGAGCGGAACCGGACTGACGGTCGCGCAACGTGCACTCGCTACCTGGAACTATTCGGTGCTGCTCCAGCTGTTCGAGTGCGCCATCACGCTCTTCCACTTCTTCAGGAATACGGACCAACGTAAAGCGAGCCCCGACGGCCACTTGTGCAAGAGGGGTGACCGCAACACCCGTTGACGGGGAGCCGGGAATGGGGTTTCCATGCGGGCAAGTGGACGGGTTGCCGAGTAAACGCGCGAGACCCTGCTCGACGTCGTCGCTGATGATGTGTTCCCACTTGCATGCCTCGTGGTGGGCACGTGCCCAAGGAAGGCCGATCACGTCGGTGAGAAATCGTTCGGCCAAACGGTGGCGTCGCACGATCTGGTTGGCGAGTTCCTCGCCGGTGGCACTGAGCGCCAAATGAGTGGAGTCCACCTTGAGAAGACCCGCAGCCTCCATGCGCTTGACCATCTCCGACACCGAGGCACGCGACACGTTGAGACGCTCGGCGAGGCGGGCCTGAATGATTTCGGCGTTGTCCTCCCGCATCTCGTAGATGCATTCGCAGTACTCCTCGAACGCCGGGTGGTGCTCACCAGCAACGGGCATGGCGCTCAGCGTACCGAGAAGCACACCGAGTAGGTACTCTTCGGCGGTGGCCACAGAGTCGGTTCTCGATCGTTTTTCGCCGGCGGTTCGTGCATGGTTTGCGGCGTCGTTCCCGACGGCAACTCCCGCGCAAGCGGGAGGCTTCGCACACATTCTTTCCAACGAACACACGCTCATTTCGGCACCAACTGGAAGCGGCAAGACGTTGGCGGCGTTCTTGGTGGCGATCGATCGCTTGGTGACACTCGGTGTCGAAGAGCCATCGTCAACGCGTGTGCTCTACGTCTCACCACTTCGCGCACTTGCATTCGATGTGGAGAAGAACCTGCGTGCACCAATCGTCGGCATTCGCCATGCCGCCGAACGACTCGGTGTCCCGTTTCGCGAGCCGTCGGTTGCCATGCGCACCGGCGACACCAGTGCGCGTGATCGTCAACGAATGTTGAGAAACCCGCCCGACATCCTCATCACCACTCCGGAGAGCTTGTACCTCATGCTCACGTCATCGGCGCGCACGACGTTGGCCAACGTCGACACCATCATCATCGACGAAATTCATGCGATGGCGGCCACCAAACGTGGTGCACACTTGGCATTGTCGCTCGAGCGACTCGAGGAACTCACCAATCGCCGCCCCCAACGCATCGGCTTGTCGGCCACCCAGCGGCCACTCGAGGAGGTGTCACGATTCCTCGGCGGATTTTGCGATGGTGCTCCGCGTCCCGTGGCAATCGTCGACGCTGGTGCGCGCAAGACCTTGGAAATCGAAGTGGTGGTTCCCGTGGAAGACATGGGGGAGCTCGGCAAAGTCACCCACGAGTTGCGCAGCGGTCCGGCCACCGCAGCCGCAGTCGAGCGACGTACCAGCATCTGGCCGAGCATCACGCCGCGAATCCTGGAGTTGGTGCAACAACATCGCAGCACCATCATCTTCTGCAATGCGCGGCGTGGAGCCGAGCGACTCGCTGCTCAACTCAACGAACTGGCGTCGGACCTGGGCCTTGGTGACACGGAATATGTGAAGGCGCACCATGGTTCGCTGGCACGCGAACAACGCATCGTGATCGAAGACCAGTTGAAGCGCGGCCAATTGCGGGCCATCGTTGCCACCAGCAGTTTGGAGTTGGGTATCGACATGGGTGCCGTCGACCTGGTCATTCAAGTGGAATCACCCGGCGCGGTGAGCCGAGGTTTGCAGCGCATCGGTCGAGCCGGACACAGCGTTGGTGAGGCGAGTCGTGGAAAGGTGTTCCCCAAGCATCGGCACGACTTGCTCGAGGTTGCGGTTGTCGCACAACGAATGATGAGTGCCGAAATCGAATCCACGCGGTATCTGCGCAATCCGCTGGATGTGCTGGCACAACACGTAGTGGCGCATGTGGCGATGCATCCCGACTGCAGCGTGGAGTCGCTCACCTCGATGATTCGTCGTTGCGCAAACTTCGCAGAGTTGTCCGACGAGATGCGCAACAACGTGCTCGATCTGCTGGCAGGTCGTTATCCAAGTGAGGAGTTCCGCGACCTGAAACCGCGCATCGTGTGGGATCGCATCGCCAACACGTTGCGGGCTCGCGACGGAGCACAGCGGCTCGCAGTCACCAATGGCGGCACCATTCCTGATCGGGGAATGTTCGGTGTGTTCCTGCCCGATGGCACGCGAGTAGGCGAACTCGATGAGGAAATGGTGTACGAAACGCGACCGGGCGAAACGTTCGTGCTCGGAGCCTCCACCTGGCGTATCGAGGATGTGTCGTTCGATCGAGTGATCGTGAACCCTGCTCCAGGGGAGCCGGGCAAGATGCCGTTTTGGCACGGCGATCGACTCGGGCGACCGCTGGAACTCGGGCGTGCAGTGGGGGCGTTCTTGCGGACCATTCGCGACGAGCAAACGTCGGGAGCAGCGGAGGGAACGCTCACCTCGCAACATTGCCTCGACCCACTTGCTGCACGCAACCTGTTGCAGTACATCAACGAGCAGGTCGAAGCCACGGGAGCATTGCCCGACGATCGCACCATCGTGATCGAGCGATTCCGTGACGAGATCGGTGACTGGCGAATCTGCATTCACTCACCATTCGGCACGCCGGTTCATGCTCCGTGGGCAATCGCCATCGAGCGACGATTGCTGGAGCGGCTCGGGATTCCGATTGAAACCATGTGGGGTGACGACGGCATCGTGCTGCGCTTGCCCGAAGCCGTCGACCGCATACCCGTGGAAGAACTGCTGATCGACCCTGACGACATCACCGATGCATTGGTTGCCGCAGTTCCCCAAACCGCGTTGTTCGCCGCGCGATTCCGTGAGTGTGCTGCCCGCGCCTTGCTGTTGCCGCGCCGCCGGCCCGACCAACGCACGCCACTGTGGCAGCAGCGCCAGCGCGCCGCCGATTTGCTGGCGGTGGCCGCTAAGTATCCGACGTTTCCCATCCTGTTGGAGACCAGTCGTGAGTGTTTGCAGGACGTGTTCGACGTTCCTGCATTGCGTGATGTGCTCACGCAGTTGCGGTCGCGGTCCATTCGATTGATCAGTGTCGACACGCAGAAGGCGTCACCGTTTGCACAGAGCCTGCTCTTCAACTGGATTGCTGCGTACATGTACGAAGGGGATGCCCCGCTGGCCGAGCGTCGGGCCGCGGCCTTGGCCCTCGATCGCGACTTGCTCAACGACCTCCTCGGATCCGAAGAGTTGCGCGAGTTGCTCGACGGCGAAGTTCTGGCGGATATCGAGCTCGAACTGCAGCACATCCCGGAAACTCGTCGTGCGCGAACACCGGACGAGGTTCACGACGTGCTTCGTCGGGTTGGCGACCTCACACTGGACGAGTTGTCACTGCGTTGTGAGGGCAGCACGTCCGAATGGATCGCCGAGTTGGTGGGGCAACGTCGTGCGGTCGAAGTGGTGGTGTCCGGTGAACGACGTTTCATCGCTGCTGAAGACGCGGGTCGTTATCGCGATGCACTCGGCTGTGCCTTGCCACTCGGGTTACCGCAGGCATTCACCGAACCAGTCGACTCGCCATTGCTCGAACTCGTTACGAGGTATGCGCGAACCCATGCGCCGTTCGTTGCTCGCGATGTGGCACAGCGTTTTGGTATGGCCGTAGATCGCGTTGCGGTGGTGCTTGGGCAACTTGAAGCTGCGCAACGGGTGGTGCGTGGCGAGTTTCGTCCGTTCGGCACCGAGCGCGAGTGGTGTGACACCGAAGTGTTGCGCTTGGTGCGCCGAAGGTCGCTTGCCAAGTTGCGCAAAGAGGTCGAACCAGTCGATCAGCACACGTTCGCCCGTTTCGTGGCGGAATGGCACGGTGTGACGGCACCGATGCACGGTGTGGACGCGCTGGCGGAAGCACTTGCCGCGTTGTCGGGATCGGCACTCGTGGCATCCACCTTGGAAACCGACGTTCTGCCGCTGCGAGTACGTGGTTATCGGGCCTCGATGCTGGACGACCTGTGCACCAGTGGCGAAGTGGTATGGGTTGGTGCGGGTTCGCTCGGCGGCAATGACGGACGAATCCGCTTGTTCTTTGCCGATCAGCTCGGCTCGCTCCTTCCTGCCTTCGAACCGCTCGATGCTCCGCAGGGTGGTGTGCACGATCAGATTCGTGCCGCACTTGCACAGCGCGGTGCGTGTTTTTGGGGCCAGCTCCGTGCCGGTGTGCGCGGCGCCACGGATGCCGAACTTCTCGCCGCACTCTGGGACTTGGTGTGGTCGGGCGAAGTTACCAACGACTCCCTGACGCCGCTACGCGCCGTGTTGCTTGGTGCGCAAAGCGGAAAGAGCGCACGGGCACTTCCCGCCACGGGAACCACCCGACGTGCGGCGGCACGGTTGGTGCGCCCGCGACACGTGCGCGGCGGCAACGCGACTCGTGTCGGGCCACCATCGGCGCAAGGACGCTGGAGTTTGGTGTCGCAGTTGGTGGAACAGCAGTCCACCACCACTCAGGCGTTGCATGCATTGGCGATGCAGCTACTGGAACGTCACGGTGTGGTGACGCGCGAAGCAGTGCTGGCAGAACATGTACGGGGTGGGTTCGCAGGTGTCTACGGGGTACTGAAGGCGTTGGAAGAACGCGGCACGGTTCGCCGCGGATATTTCGTTGATGGCTTGGGCGCCGCGCAATTCGCAGTGCCTGGTGCAGTGGATCGTCTGCGTGCATGCAAAGACCCGGGCATCACGACGGATGAACAACCCGGCAACGTGGTGGTGCTGGCTGCCACCGATCCGGCACAACCGTATGGTGCCAGCCTTGATTGGCCCGCCACCACCGGGCGACCTACGCGAAGCGCCGGCGCGGTGGTGCTGCTCGAGCATGGCGATGTGCTCGGGTGGTACGACGTGCGTAGCCATCATCTGGTGACATTCGCACGAACACTCGAGCAAGATGGATTCTCCTCACTGGTGGAAGCACTCGGGAGTTTGGTGAAGGATGGTCGCACGAAGAGCATCGAGGTGCGAAAGATCAATGGTGCCGCATGTGATGATTCGTCACCGACCACCACGCAAATGGTGGCGATGCTGGAGCAGCATCGATTCGTGCGCGGTTATCGCGGGTTCGTACTGCGCGATTGAGGTTCGACGCCGCGCAATCCGGCCCACGCAAAGTTGGCGAGCTGAGATCCCACCAGCGTGGGATCGAATGGTTCTCCGCTGGCGATGAGGTACCGACTCACACCTTCGGACATCCCCACGAGCGCATGCGCCAAACGTCGTTGATGTTCGTGATCGAGCCCCGCGTCGATCAGTGGTGCGATTGCCTCGGTAACCAGGCGCTCCACGTTGCGAACAGCGGAGGCAAACTCCTCGTCGTTGCGTGAACCACTTCCGAACAACACCACGAAAGCATCCTGATTGGCCGACATCCACTCGAAGTAGGCGATGATGCCACGCTCGGTTTGCGTGCGACCATCCGGCGCGTTGGCGGTGGCGTCACCGATTGCTTTGAGCATGTTCGCTGCCAAGTCGTCGATCAGTGCGAGATAGAGGGCACGTTTGGAGTCGAAATGTTGGTACAACACGGGCTTGGTGACACCGCCTGCTTCGGCGATGTCGTCCATCGATGTCGTGTGGTATCCCTTCTCGGCAAACTCGTGTCGTGCAACCGTCAGGATCAATGACCGTCGTTCGGCTGCGGGGAGACGCAAACTCACGATGTCGGTGTGTGTTCGCTGGACGCAACTTTCGACATCTGGTTTGCGGCAGCCTGTTGATCCTCGCGACGTGCCGCGCGAATGCCGTAGGTAATCACGATGGCAGGAGCCAAGATGATGGAGCCCACCACCAACGCCACGCCGCTCACGAAGTGGAATTCGGAAGTGAACGAAGTCCACAGTCCACCGAAGAATGCCACCACGGAAACTGCGTACAACCCGTAGCCCGTTCGTGAAGCAACCTTGTTCCAGCGATCGATGCGGTTTCGTCGCGCGACGACAGGGTCGTTGTCGGTTGCAGAGTGGAGTTGTGCGGAGTCCATGAGCTGAAAGTCAATCTAGGCTGAGGTTCTATCAACAGCGAATCGGTGACGTCTTTTGTGGCTAGTGACACGGCAACAGCTGGTAGCACGACGGCAATTCGGCTCGACGGCGTGGTGGTGGCACTTGGCGGATTTCCCGCTCTCGCTGGCGTGGATGTGCTGGTACGAAGTGGCGAACTCGTCGCATTACGCGGCGCGAACGGCACCGGAAAGTCGACGCTTCTGCGCTTGTGTGCAGGTTTGACGCCACTCACACGTGGCAGTGCAAGCGTGCTGGGGCTCGATCTGGCGACACAACGCGACGCCGTGAGGTCGATGGTGGGGTTGCTCGGACACGACAACGGTCTGTACGCCGACCTGACGGCACGCGAGAACGTGCAGTTCGTGGCGCAACTGGTTGGTGCCGGCCCATCCGATGTGGATGCAGCATTGGTTCGACTTGGTGTGGATGCGCGAGTTGCAGAGACTCGTGCCAGCGCACTGTCGGCAGGGCAGCGTCGTCGTACCGCGTTGGCATCGCTGGTGGTGCGGCGGGCTCGGCTGTGGCTTCTGGACGAACCACACGCGGGTCTCGACAGCACGGCGCGAAGCGAACTCGACGGCATCCTGCGCGAAGCCACGCGTAGCGGTGCCACGGTGGTGTACACCACGCACGAGTCGGATGCGATCGGAGCGCACATTCCACGAACAATCACACTCGCGAACGGAGTGGTTGCGAGCGATGTGGCCGCACGGGTCGGCGTCTCGCACACCGGCGAAGTGCAGTCGGAGCAACAGCGATGAACACGGCGAAAGTGCAGTGCCCACGATGAACACGGCGAAAGCACAGTGCTTGCGATGAACACGGTGCTTGCCATTGCGCGGAAGGATCTCGTCATCGAATGGCGAACCCGTACGTTGCTGGCACGCGTCGTGCCTTTTGCTTTGTTGGTGTTGGTGTTGTTTGCGGTCGCGCTCGACAGTGAGCCGCTCATCCTGCGAGCTGCCGCGGGTCTCGTGTGGTTGGCGATGCTGTTCGCCACCATGTTGATGGTGCAGCGGTCATTCGACCTGGAGACGGTCGACTCGGCACTCGACGCGCTGATTGGATTCGTTTCGTCGCCATCGAGGGTGTTCTTCGGCAAGGCCCTTGCGCTGTTTGTGCAACTGTTCGCGCTCGCCGTGGTACTCGTGTGTGCGGCGGTGGTGCTGTACGGGGCACGAATTGACGGCAGTGGTGTGGTGCTGTTGGTCACGGTGCTGGTTACGGCGACTCTCGGGCTGGCTCTCGTAGGTACTCTCTATGGCGTTGTGGTTGCCAACCTGAACGGTCGCGATTCGCTGTTACCCCTGCTCGCCCTGCCGGTACTCGCCCCCTTGTTGATCGGTGCGGCGCGAGCCACCGAAGCAGCGTTCGGCAGCGACACCATCGACATGGCCAACGGTTGGGCGTGGGCGGCGCTTCTCGCGGTGTACGCAGTGGTGTTCGGTTCCGCTGGAGCCGTGGCGTTTGCGCCGTTGGCACAAAGTGACTCCTGATATGTCCACCGGCACCGCGACCACACGCGTCATCGGAATGCTCGCCATCGCGACCACTGCGTGGGTGGTGGTGAGCGCATTCTTCCTTACGCCCGCCGACGTGGTGCAGGGCGACTCGGTTCGCATCATGTATGCACACGTACCTACGGCGTGGATCGCATATCTCGCATTCATCACCACTGCAGTGGCGTCGGGTTTTTCGCTCGTTCGTAAGCACCGCACGCTCGGCTTCGATCGTGTCGCAGGGGCGTCGGCGGAGGTTGGTGTGTTGTTCATGGCGATGACGCTGATCACCGGAAGCTTGTGGGGACGCATTACCTGGGGAACGTTCTGGCAGTGGGATCCTCGTCTCACCACCACACTGTTTCTCTTCGTCACCTACGTCGGGTATCTAGCAATCCGTCGAGTCGATGTCGACCCCGCTCGGCGCGCGCGCAGAAGCGCGGTGATTGCGCTCTTGGCGGTGCTGGAGATTCCCTTGGTCCACTTCTCGGTGGTGTTGTGGCGTTCGTTGCACCAAGAGGCCAGCGTGTTGAACACCGACGGAGACGTTCGACTGGATGGTCTCATGCTCTTCACGCTGTTTTCCGGAGTGGTGGCATTTACCTTGATCTTCGTATGGCTCGTGATGCACCGCCAACGACTCACCGCGTTGAGCGATCTGGAGCGGGTAGTCGGTTTGGATGCGGCAATTTCCGCGCGTCGCGCCGAAAGCATGAACGGGGTTCAAGTGTCATGAAGGATCTCGGCTTCATCCTCGCCAGTTGGGCAATAACGCTGGGCTCCATCGGAGTGCTCGCGCTCATCACCTTGCGACGTGGGCGCGAGATGTCGTCACGAATTCCCGACGAACACAAGCCTTGGGTGTGACGCAACGATGGATCTCACACCACGCAGTGCTCCCGAGCCCAAGCGCTCGAACCGTCGTTTGCTGCCGATCGTCGTTGCCGTGCTTGCATCGGTGGCTGGATTGGCGATCGTGGTCATGTTCCTCACGTCATCAATCGACTACTACTGCAACGTCGACGAGGTCGGGGTGCGTGAAGGCTGCGACGACTCCCGTCGCGTACGCGTCCAAGGGTCGGTCGATGAAGGAAGCCTGCAATCGAGGGCGGGCAACACCTCCTTCGTGATGTCGTTCAATGGAGTATCGCTTCCGGTCGATTACGAAGGCGAACCGGGTGGCGTGTTTCAGGAGTGCATTCCCGTGGTGGCTCACGGAAGGATCGTCGATGGAGTGCTCTTGGCAACTCGCATCGAAGTGAAGCACTCCAACGAGTACGAAGCGGAGAATGCCGACCGACTCGACGAAGCCGAGAAGTCGGCATGCTCGTAGCCAGCCTGACGGCACAGTTGGGGCGAGCATTCCTGCTCGTTGGTTTTCTCGCAGCATTCTTCGGTGCGTTTGCTGCCGCAGTTGGGGCGCGTCGCGGTGATGTGAAGACGTTGCGGCTGGTGCCTCGTTTCGTTGTGCTGGCCACATCCATGGCCGTTGGGGCGTTCGCGGTGATGGAGTGGGCGATGATCACCCGGGACTTCTCGTTGCTCTACGTGCAGAAGGTCGGTTCGTATTCCACGCCTGCGTTGTACAACTTCGCTGCAGTGTGGAGCGCACTCGAAGGCTCCATCTTGATGTGGGTATTGGTCTTGGCGGGGTATGTTGCTGCCGTCGCGTGGTGGATGCGCAAGCGATTTGCGGAGCCACTCGTCGGCTGGGCGCTCGCGGTGTTGTTGGCGGTGCTCGCGTACTTCTTCTTGTTGTCGTTTGGTCCCGCCAATCCGTTCGTCGTGGGGCCCCCAGGCGTGCTCGATGGACCTGGCCCGAATCCGTTGTTGCAGAACCACCTGCTCGTCATGTTCCACCCGCCGATCCTGTATCTCGGCTACGTGGGCATGACGGTGCCGTTTGCGTTTGCAATCGCCGCGTTGATCGCCGGAAAGGTGGAAGACGGTTGGTTGCACATCACGCGAAGGTGGACCGTTGCCGCGTGGGGATTCCTCACCTTTGGTATTGCGCTCGGTGGATGGTGGAGTTATGAGGTACTCGGCTGGAGTGGCGTGTGGGCGTGGGACCCGGTGGAGAACGCGTCGTTACTTCCATGGATAACGGGAACCGCCTACATCCATTCGGTGATGGTGCAGGAGCGTCGTGGACTCTTGCGTGTATGGAACGTGTCGCTCCTGATCGCCACGTTCAGCCTCACCATCTTGGGCACGTTCCTCACGCGCTCGGGAGTGCTGAACAGCGTGCACGCATTCTCCGAGAGCGACATCGGCCCATGGCTGTTGGCGATGTTTGCCGTCGTGGTTGCGGTGTCGCTGGTGTTGGTGTTTCTCCGCGGCGATCAACTGCGGGCAAGTGGTTCGGTGGACTCCGTGTTTTCCCGCGAGGGTGCGTTCCTGGTGAACAACGTGTTGTTCGCAGTGTTCGCCTTCGTGGTGCTGTTGGGAACGGTGTTCCCGCTCATTGTGGAGGCCATTCAGCAGCGCCAGATCGTGGTGGGTGAGCCGTTCTTCGATCGACTCACCATTCCAATCGGGCTCACGATGCTGTTCATCATGGCTGTGGCCCCGGTGTTGCCGTGGCGTCGCGATGGTCGCGATTTGCTTTCGCGTCGACTGCTGTTGCCGGCGTTGCTGGGTGTTGCATCGTTGGTGTTCTCCGTAGCAGTGGGTGCAACGGGACTGGCGCCGCTCTTGGCGTTTGGTCTCGGTGGATTTGCGGCAGGAAGCGCACTTCGCCACTTGGTGCACGCGGTTCGCGTGCAGCGATTGCGTGGCTTCGTAGGGCGAGCGAACGGTGGCATGGTGGTGCACCTCGGAGTGATCCTCATCTGCGTGGCACTCGCCGCGTCGAACTCATTCACACGAAGCCAGGAGATCGATCTGGTCACCGGGCAGGTGGCGCGATTCGCTGGGCACACGTTCGAACTCATCGATGTGGTGGAGGAGCGCGACACGAGAAGCACCTCCGTGCGCGCACTCGTGAGCGTGGACGGAGGCAAGGCCTATGCGCCATCGATCACCAAGTTCACCCGCATAGGCATGAACGTTGGCACGCCATCGGTGCGCACGAGCTTTACTCATGACGTGTATCTCACACTCGAGCCACCCGTGCGACAGGACTCTGGTCAGGCCCGAATCAAGGTGTTCGTCAAGCCGATGATCCTGTGGTTGTGGGTCGGCACGTTCGTGATGGCGTTCGGCACGTTGCTTGCGGTACTGCCGAGTCGTCGCCGATCGATCCACGAAATTCGCGACGAGGTAGTCGAGCGATGAAACTGGCGCGTGTCGGGGCGCTCAGCGTTGCCGTCGTGATGGTGGGTTTCGTGGTGTTGCTGTTGCGAACCGACGGCGACGCTGGCGTGGGTGCGCGCTCGCCATTGTTGGGACAGCCGGCACCCGCAGTAGTGACGAGCACGATCGATGACGAGTCATTCGACCTTGCGCGTCGCAAGGGATCCTGGGTGGTGTTCAACTTCTTCAACTCCACTTGCGTGCCGTGCATTGCCGAACATCCGGCACTGCTGGCCTTTGCGGAAGATGAAGCGGCACGTACCGACGGTGCCGAGATCTACACCGTGGTGAACGACGATTCCGACGACGCGGTGCGTGCATTCTTCAGCGCCAACTCGGGTGATTGGCCCAAGCTCCGCGATAGTGATGGTGCGATTGCGGTGGCATTCGGCGTGGCCAAGGTGCCGGAAACCTGGATCATCGACCCGAACGGTTTCGTTCGTCTTCGAATCATGGGTTCGGTGGTCGAGGGTGTGTTGGAAGCACAGCTTGCGTCATTGCGGGCGAGTGGGTAACCCCGATGCCGACACGAACGATCGAAATGTCCCGCCCCGTGCGGCGCCTCGTGTGGGGTGTGCTTGCGGTCGTCACCGTGGGAGTGTTGGCGCTGGGTTCCCTGCGTGACACCGGACCGCTCACCCAACAGGACCGCATCGATGCAGTCACCAAACGAATCGCCTGTCCGACATGCGATGGCGAGAGCGTGTTCGTTTCTCGGGCTTCTGCCGCGCAAGCGATTCGCGCCGAAGTGGCACGACAAGTGGGCGATGGTGTGCGCACCGACGACGAGATCGTTGCGTACATCGCCGACCGATTCGGCGGCGAAGTGCTGCTCGTGCCGCGCGGTGAAGGCTTGGACGCAGTCATCTGGGTTCTGCCGGTGTTGCTTGCAGTGGTATTGATCGTCGGACTTACCGCTGCGTTTCGACGCTGGCGCGCCGTGGATGCGGGTTCGGATTCTGACGCGAGTGTGAGTACGACATCGCGCCGCCGCTCGTGGCTGATTGGTGCAGCACTTGCCGTGGTGGTGGGAGTTGGTGGTGGCGTGCTGGTTGCGCAACAAGCGGGACAACGCTTGCCACTGCAAACCGCCACCGGCGGGATCGAAGACAGCACGGCATCGCTGCTTGCACAGGCACGGCTCGCGGGAGCCTCCGACGTGGCTTCGGCAATCGAGTTGTACGGACGAGTCCTGGAAACGGATCCCGACAATGTGGAAGCAATCACCTACCGTGCCTGGCTGATCATGTTGTCGGCACGACAGTTCGACGAATCGCTGCGCAGCCAGGCGTACGCATCGACCATCACCGCTCTGGGACGGGCAATCGAACTCGATCCGGGTTACCCCGACGCCATGTGTTTCCTTGGCATCGTGGTGTTTCGGGATGGTGGCGATGCGGCATCGGCGAAGGAATTCATCGATCGTTGTCTGGATCGCGAGCCTCCGGCGGAGGTGCGTGGATTGGTGGAGTCGCTGCAGAAGGAAGTGGACGCCGCACTCGGCGAGTGACTGCGGCGTTTGCGCGGCGCTCGACTCAGTCGTCGCTTGGTGGTGGCCACGCGTGTGCTTCGACGAAGCGGTTGTTGGAGCGCTCCAACACCCACACGCTGCCCTTGCCCCATTGTGGAGCACCAATCACTCGCATACCCGCCGCGGCAAGACCATTGACGATTGCAGGAATCACATCTCCGTGACTGCACAACACGGCCCGGTCGGCCACGCCGTAGAGAAGGTCGAACAACTCGGTATTCGCCTGCACATGTTCGCTTCCGAACTCCGCGAGGCGCTGGTCGACACCGACCGCAACGTCCATCGCCACCGCGAGTGGCTCGAGCGTTTCGATGCATCGCTGGTACGGGCTCGACACCAGAACGCTGGGTGAAATCGCTGTAAGACGCTTGCAGAGGTCGACTGCCTGCCGATGTCCCGAGGATGTGAGCGGTCTATCGATGTCGTTGCCGTCGAAGTCGTTTCGCGAACCGGCTTTGGCATGTCGCACGAGATACAAAGGCACCGCGGCAACCTACTGGGTGAAGGTGAACACACGGGCAGGGCTAGCGGTGGCGAACCCACGCCATGGCACACTGTGGCGTGGGATTTTTCGATCGGAACCGCGCAGAAGTGGAGGCCAAGGGTTTCGACCCCAAACGCCTGCCTCCGGGTCAGTACCTGACGGAGCGTTTCCCCGTGCTGCACGTGGGTGATGTGCCTTCCTATGCCCCGGGTGAGTGGTCGCTTCAGGTTGGTGGTGCAGTTTCAGCACCGTTCACGCTCACGTACGAAGAGTTGGTGGAGTTGCCTTCGGTGACGCTCACCACTGATATCCACTGTGTGACGAAGTGGTCGAAGTTCGACACCGTCTGGAAGGGAGTGCGAGTTCGCGACGTGTTCGAGCGTGCTGGTATCCACGCGAGTGCCACGCATGTGATGGCGCATGCGGAGTACGGCTACACCGCCAACCTGCCGCTCGCCGACGCCACTCGAGACGAGTCGCTCGTGGCGTATCAATACGACGGTGCCGATATCGAACCGATTCATGGTGGACCGGTGCGGCTGTTCATTCCGCATCTGTATTTCTGGAAGTCCGCAAAATGGCTCCGTGGGCTCGAAGCCACCACCGAGGATGCGCCCGGGTTTTGGGAGCAGAACGGTTACCACATGTACGGCGATCCGTTCCTCGAACAACGTTTTTGGGGCGACTGAACGAAATTTTTCGGGTGCTGCTGAACGCAACCTTGCGGGCGCTGCCGGACGCAACTTCGCGCGCGTTACTGCACTTGGTCGTGCAGCGTCGTTTCGCAGAAGCGATCACCTTGCGGCAGCGACGCCGATGTTTCGGGTGAAGTTTCGCCGTACAGTGCGTCGAGCATTCCCTTGACCATGCCGCGATCCACGGCACAAATCACCGGATGTTCGATGGCGACATCGCCAAACGGGCAGTGGTTGTTGATGATCCGCAACTTGTTCTGACGTTTCTCGGCGTGCGCCGCAAAGCCGTGGGCCGTGAGTGCATCGGCGACCTTCTGCAGAGCCGAGCGCAACGAACGTTGACCGGCGGCGACATCGTCGCCGGTGAGTCCCGCTGCCATCGCTTGTCCGTACTTGCGACCCACTTCTTCGGCCATGGACTCTGCCGCGTCGCGTGGCAGACGTTCGAGTGCTTCGCCCAAGAGGGAAAGCACGAGATCATCGCTGCGCACGGGGAATTGCAT
>JBBANV010000013.1:2756-5214 GCA_040401775.1 Ilumatobacteraceae bacterium | reverse complement strand
AAAGCCGAGGTAATTGCCGATACTTGAGATGCGAATGCGCCACCCGTCACGCTGCTCGCCGCGGCCTTGTTGCGCGTCACGCGATTAGCCTAACGAGCGCACATGAGCACACTCTCGCCAGAAATCGTCATCGAAGCACTGCGTCCCGTTGAAGATCCGGAGTTGCACCGCTCGATCGTGGATCTCAACATGGTTCGTGACGTTGTCATCAACGACGGTGTGGTGTCGTTGACGGTCACCTTGACCATCGCTGGGTGTCCGTTGCGCAGCGAGATTCAGAATCGCGTCAATGGCGCCATTCGGCCGCTGTCCGGGGTACGCGACGTTCAGTTGAGCTTCGGAGTGATGACCGACGATGAGCGTGCTGCACTGCGGGAGAAATTGCATGGTTCGCCCGGGGCCACGGCGGGAAGCACTCCAGCGCAAGGTCACGCTCAGGGTCGTGCCATATCGTTCGCGCAACCCGGCTCCAAGACCCGACCGTTGCTCATTTCGTCGGGCAAGGGCGGAGTCGGCAAGAGCAGTGTCACCACCAACTTGGCAGTCGCATTGGCGGCAGCCGGTCACACGGTTGGCGTCGTCGACGCAGACATCTACGGTTACTCCATCCCTCGGATGCTTGGAGCCGATCGCGATCCTGTGGTGATCGATCAAATGCTGTTGCCACCGGAGAGTTATGGAGTTCGCTGCATCTCCATCGGCTACTTCGTTCCAGAGGGCCAAGCCGTGGTGTGGCGTGGCCCGATGTTGCACAAGGCATTGGAGCAGTTCCTCACCGATGTGTATTGGGATGAGCCGGAGTTCCTGCTCATCGACATGCCGCCGGGCACCGGCGACATTGCACTCAGCCTGAGCCAGTACCTACCTCGGGCCGAGGTGTACGTGGTGACCACTCCGCAGGAAGCCGCACAGAAGGTGGCGCGACTCTCGGCGGCAATGGCCAAGAAGGTGAACATGACCGTGCGCGGTGTCATCGAGAACATGTCGTGGTTCACCGGTGATGACGGAAAGCGTTATCAGTTGTTCGGTGAAGGTGGCGGAAAGATGCTGGCCGACGAACTTGGTGTTCCGCTTCTGGCCCAGATTCCGCTCGTCAACCAACTGCGAGAGGGCGGCGACGATGGTAAGCCGATTGCGGCGATCGCACCACAGAGCGAAGTAGGTCAGATTTTCGCCGAACTTGCCAAGAAAATCGTGGAGATGCGCCCGAAAAAGGTCTTCAGTCAAGCGCTGAAGGTCAACTGACCTGACACACTGGTGACCATGGACCTACGTATCGGAGTTACCCACTCACCACGAGACATCAGCTTGGAGATTGAGAACGACGAGCAGTCGCGGGCCGCAGCGCACAAAGCAGTCGAAGAAGCACTCGCCGGCAAGGTGGAAGTGCTCTGGCTGAAGGACAAGCGTGGACGCGAAGTTGCCGTGCCGGCGGAGAAGATCGCCTTCGTGGAATTCGGTGCCCCGGACGGTGAGCGTCGGCTGGGGTTCGGAGCCTGACGCTTCGAGCGTTGCTTTCCCGACGACTCGTCTTCGTCACGGGAAAAGGTGGTGTAGGTAAATCCGCCGTTGCCGCTGCATTGGCGAGGGTTGCTGCCGGTGAGGGCAAGCGGGTATTGGTGTGCGAGATGGACGACAAAGGTTCGCTTGCTGCGTACTTGGGGCGAGACGCCCTGACATTCACGCCAGCGGAGGTTTCGCCAAATCTGTTCGCCATGGCGATGAACACCGAGGATTCACTGCGGGAATACATTCGCTTGTTCCTGCGGGTGCCCGTGATTGGAAGCCTGACACCGCTCGCACGCATCTTCGACTTCGTCGCCAATGCGGCACCGGCGGTGAAGGAGATCCTGGCAGTCGGGAAGTTGTGTTACGAGGTTCGCGAACACAACTACGACATCGTGATCGTTGATTCCGAGGCAAGTGGACACTTCGTTGCGCAAGTATCGGCGCCGGATGCACTTGCCACGTTGGTGCGAATCGGCATCGTGGCCGACCAAACCAAGTGGATGAGCGACCTCTTGCATGACCCCGCAGTATCCACGGTGTTGGCCGTCGTGACGCCGGAGGAGATGCCGGTGGTGGAAACCATCGAATTGCGTGAACGTTTGAGAAAAGCAACGCCGATCGATTTCGCCGGCGTAGTGATCAACCGGATGCCGGCAGCACTGGTGGATGCGGCGCTACTCGAGGCCGCACGTGCGATGACCGTCGCAGCTAAAAACGACGGATCCAACATTGCCGGTGCTTCTGTGGCGCCGACACTCGAGGTGTGTGAGTGGTTGAACGAGCGTCGGATGAATGCCGAACACCACGCCAACCGCTTGGCCGAGGCGTTGGAGGTTGGCAATGTGGAGACCATCTCCGAAGCAGCAGCCGGAACCCACTCGCCGGAGTCGATCACCAAACATCTCGAACATGAAATGCGTCGAATCCTGGACGAACACGCATGACGTCG
>JBBANV010000013.1:0-2656 GCA_040401775.1 Ilumatobacteraceae bacterium | reverse complement strand
TGGACGAACACGCATGACGTCGGCGCTCGACCCGAACGTGCTCGACATGCTCGAGCGCTCCAGGATGATCATCATCTGCGGGCCGGGTGGAGTCGGCAAAACGACCTCCGCAGCGGCGCTCGGTGTGGTGGCTGCCCGAGACTTTGCCAAACGCGTGTTGGTGCTCACCGTGGACCCTGCGCGTCGTCTTGCGACCGCGCTGGGAATCGATGCACTCGGCAACGCCGAAGTGCCGGTGGATCTCCCCGATGCGAAGGGGAGTCTCAGCGTTGCAATGATCGATTCCAAAGCGAGTTGGGACGACATGGTGCGACGTCATGCGCCAGATCCAACGACATGCGATCGGGTGTTGAGCAACGACCTGTACAAAACCTTGACCTCACGTTTCGTGCACAGTCACGACTACGTGGTAACCGAGCGACTGTACGAAGCCCGCGAAAGCGGGATGTACGACCTCGTGGTGGTGGATACGCCCCCTTCACGCAGTGCGCTGTCGGTGCTGGATGCACCGCGCCGCATGGAGCAGTTCTTCTCGAGTCGATTGCTCAAGCTGCTGACGGCTCCAACCCAGTCCCGGCTGTTGTCCTTGGCGTCACGGCCGTTCTTCATCGTGGCCGATCGAATTCTTGGTGCTGCGTTCCTCACCGACATCGCGGAATTCTTCACGTTGTTTCGCACGATGGAAACTCCAATCGTGTCGCGAGCGCGCCGCGTCGGCACATTGCTGTCCGATCCGGCAACGTCGTACGTGGTGGTTACCAGCCCCGAGCCCGTAGCCATGCGCGAGGCAAAGTACCTCGCTGACGAGTTGCGCAGCAGGAACCACCGACTCGAAGCCGTTGTGGCCAATCGCCTGGTGCCATCCCGACTGGCCGCCGGGGCCGTCCAGCGCGCCGAGGTACTTTCGGCTGCCCAGCAAGTTGGTCTTGCCACGGCCGAGCGCGAGATTGCGAGCATTGCCGATCAGCATGCGGACGCACTCTCGGGCATCAATCAATGGGGGGCTCGTGTGTTGACGAGCGAGTCACGCGGAGGCGACATCACCGACGTGGCGTCGCTGCTGGCTCTCGGTGAGGCCATTCGCGGCTAGCCGCAGAGCACTCCGCCTCGAACCCGTCGAACGGCAAGAATGGAGCACAACCATGCCAACGCTCCTCGAGCTTGCCAGTGAACACACGGCATTGTCGGATGACGACATCGCACACCTCACGTCGCTGATTTCCGAGTGGGGAATGCTTGCCGACTTCTCGTTTTCCGACCTGCTGTTGTACGTGCCCATTGCGTCAGCCAGTGGCACCAATTGGCTGACTGCCTCACAGGTGCGAGCGGCAACGGGTCAGACGCTCTATCAATCCGACTTGGTGGGCGAGTACGCCGACGACACCGATCGACCGTTCATCGCTGCAGCAGCGCAGAGCGGGCAGATTCAGAAGGGTGAGATCACGTTGCCCTATCTCTCCGACCCGGTGAACATGACCGCCATTCCGGTGATGCACGAAGGTAAGACCATTGCCGTTCTCACGCGAGAAGTGTCGACGGTGTCCGGCCGTCGTCCTGGGCAACTCGAGCGCACGTATCTGTCGATATTCGACGACTTCGCCAACATGATTGCAACGGGTCTCTTCCCGTACGCGGGTCGCGTTGCCGACTCCAGTGTGGCGCCACGCGTCGGCGACGGTGTCATCGTCCTCGACGGCAGTGCGCGGGTGCGATACGCATCGCCGAACGCCGTTTCAGCGTTGCATCGCATCGGGATACGTGCGAATGCGGTTGGGCAGAGCCTGGCGGAGTTGGGGTTCGCCCACGATGCTGCACGTGCATCCTTCGAGCGTCGCGAGCCGGTCGTGGAGGAGCTCGATCAGGAGCACGACGTCACGTTGCTGGTGCGGTCGATTCCGATTTTGAAGCGTGGCGCACGGGCCACCAACGTGATTGGTGGAGTGGTCCTGATGCGCGATGTTTCCGAACTACGCCGTCGTGATCGCCTGATTCTCACCAAGGATGCGACCATCAAGGAAATTCATCATCGTGTGAAGAACAATTTGCAGACCATTTCGTCGTTGTTGCGCCTGCAGGGACGTCGACTATCTTCGGACGAAGCCAAGGACGCGATTGCCGATTCGGTGCGTCGTATCCGCACCATCGCACTGGTGCACGAAACGTTGTCGCGTGAACCTGGCGAAGACGTTGCGTTCGTCGAGATCGTCCGTCCACTCATTCAACTCTCGCAAGAAAGTTTGCAATCGAGCGATCGTCCGGTTCGATTCGAGGTTCGGGGTGACGGTGGTCGGCTTCCTGCAACCATCGCCACACCGTTGTCGGTGGTGATTTTGGAGTTGCTGCAGAACGTGGTTGATCATGCCTTCGACGACAAACGCCGCGATGGCGTCGTACGCGTGTTCCTGGCGCGCGATCAAGAGGATGATGCATTGCACATTCGCGTGATCGACAATGGTGTTGGCGTCGACGAGCAATTCGACATCTCACGAGCAACGGGTCTTGGGTTGTCGATCGTGCGAACGTTGGTCACCACCGAACTTGGTGGCACCATCTCCATGCGGCCTGCACGCAACGCCGACTTGGTGGATGCCGCACTCGACGACGGCAGTGGCCAGGTGGGAACCGTGGTCGATTTACGAATTCCCACCGAATAGTC
>JBBANV010000012.1:30329-32053 GCA_040401775.1 Ilumatobacteraceae bacterium | reverse complement strand
CCAACTTCGGTGATTCGCGCGTTGTTCACCACCACGATGCGATCGGCTCGTTGCACGGTGGTGAGACGATGTGCCACCACGATCGTGGTGCGACCCTGCATCAAGCGTTCCAACGCCGCTTCCACTTCGGCCTCCGTGCCGGGGTCGAGGTTGGATGTCGCTTCATCGAGCACCAACACCGCTGGGTCCACCAGTGCTGCGCGGCCGAGCGCCACGAGTTGGCGTTCACCAGCCGACAAACGTGTGCCACGCTCGCGAACCTCGGTATCGAGCCCTTCTGGTAGCCGCTCGAAGTGTGCGAGCACGCCGAGGCGATCGAGTGCGGCTTCCACCTCGGCATCGGTGGCTTCGATTCGAGCCAAGCGCACGTTGTCGCGAATGGTGCCGTTGAACAGAAAGCCTTCCTGCGGCACCACCACGATGCGTTGTCGCAAACTCTTGTGGGTTCCACGTCGCAGGTCAACTCCCCCGTAACTCACCACGCCCGTGACGGGGTCGTACAACCGTGCCATCAACTTGGCGAGCGTGCTCTTCCCGGCGCCGGTGGGCCCGACGAGTGCGATGCGTTCACCATCACGAACCTCCAAGCTCACGTGGTCGAGCGCCGGTGTGGATCCACCTTGATACGCGAACGTCACGTCATCTACGCGCAGATTTCCACGCGAAGGTAGAGCAAGCGCATCGGGTGCTTCGTCCACCTCGGGCGTGGCGTCGAGAATCGCGAACAACTTGTGCAGTGCTGCTGCCGCCGACTGCACACCGTTGTACAGCTGCGACAGCTGTTGCACGGGGTCGAACAAACTCGACAACAGCAGGATGAACGCCACCACCGTGCCGAGCGAAACCACTCCCTCATGCACCAACCAGCCACCGATACCCACCACGAGCGACGTGGCAATCACACCCGAGAATTCGACGAGACCGAAGTACCAGGTGCTGATTCGAATGCTTCGCACGTGGCTGTCGAACAACGATCGGTTGGACTTCTCGAATCGCTTGATCTGATGATCCTCCTGGGCGTACGCCTGAATCACTCGAACCGCAGCAATGCCCTCTTGCAAGGTGCCGAGATTTTGCCCAACCCGCTCGCGAACGGTGAGATATGCCGTATTGGAGTCGCGCTGGAACTTCACCGAAGCAACGACGATCACCGGGAACACGATCAACACCACCAAGGTGAGCTGCCACGACAACGTGAACAGCACGGCGAACGCAAGTACCACGAGGAATCCGCTCGCCAGGAACTGCAACAGACCCCATTGAATGAGTTCGCCCATCGTTTCGATGTCGGCGGTCATTCGTGCAACGAGCACCCCGGCTTTGTTGCGGTCGTAGTACGCCATCGACTGGCGTTGCATCGCGGCAAACACCTTGAGTCGCAGCTCACGCAGGAATGACTCACCCGTTCGATTGAGGAATACGTATTGCATACGTCCAAAGATGTATGCGAGTGCGGTGATCGCCAGATAGAAGCCCACCGACAAGTTGAGTTCGAACAGATCGCGAGCGCGAATTCCCGCATCGATGCCGTGTCGCACGAGCACTGGTGCGGCCAGCGTTGCGCTCGTGGTCACCACCACACAGCCGAGCGCGGCATATGCGGTGCGTCGGAATGGCGAGGCCATGCGAATCACGCGTGCCATCACACGACGTGTTTGGGTCTTGTCGAGCTGGTCTTCTGGTGCGACTCCACCACCCATCTGGAACATCTACTCGCCTCCCAC
>JBBANV010000012.1:28526-30229 GCA_040401775.1 Ilumatobacteraceae bacterium | reverse complement strand
CGGTAGCGCTCACAGGTGTCGAGCAACTCACGATGTTGGCCGACTGCAACGACGCGACCTTCGTCGATCAACACGATTCGATCGGCCAGTGCGATGGTGCCCGGGCGATGCGCAATGACGATGGTGGTTCTCCCCTCCATCACGGTGCGCATGGCGTCGCGAATCTCGTGTTCCTTGCTGGGGTCGACCGCACTCGTTGCATCGTCGAGCACCAGCACGCGTGGGTCGGCAACGATGGCACGTGCAATCGCCACTCGCTGACGTTGGCCTCCGCTGAGCGAGAACCCGCGCTCGCCGATCGGCGTGTCGTATCCCTCGGGGAGCCGTGTGATGAAGTCGTGTGCGCCGGCAAGTCGCGCAGCGCGTTCCACCGTTGCCATATCCGCATCGGGTTTGGCAAAGGCGATGTTGTTTCGAACGGAATCGTTGAACAAGAAGGTTTCTTCGAACACCACACCGACGTTCTGACGCAATTCGCGTACATCGAGCTTGCGCAGATCGATGCCGTCCAACGTGATGCGGCCTTGTTCCACGTCATAAAAGCGCAGCAGGAGCCGAACGATCGTGCTCTTGCCCGCACCGGTGGCACCCACCAACGCAACCGACTCCCCCGGTGCGATGGAGACACTCACACCGTTGAGCACTTTGTGCACGTCTCCGTACCCGAATACGACGTCTTCGAACGACACCGCGCCCACCGCTTGGGATGTGTGTCGAGCCGGAAGTGACCGAGGCTGCTTTGGGCTCCGTACTGCAGGCTCCGTCGACAGCACTTCGTGAACCCGAACGAGTGCTGCAGCGGCACGCTGACCCAGTGCCACCATCATTCCGATGTTGCGAAGCGGCCACACCAACATGGTGAGGTACACGTTGAACGCCACCAAGTCGCCGATGCTCAGATCGCCGTTGACGACACGATGACCGCCGTATCCCAACACCGCAATGAGTCCCAACGATGGAAGGAGGTCGATGGCAGGAAGGAATCGACTACGGATGCCGGCTGCTTTCAGTGACACCGCCCTGATGTCATCGGCCTCCTTGCGCAGTTTGTCGAACTGCACGCTCTCGGTGCCGAGACCCTTCACCACTCGAACACCGGAAACACTCTCCTCCACCACGCTGGCAAGTTGCGCCTGTTCGTTCTGCACCGCCAGCACTGCAGGGTGGATCCGACTCGAGAATCGCCTCGACGCAACGTTGATGAACGGCAGCGGCGCCAAGGCGACGATTGCCAAACGCCAGTCGGTGAGCGCGAGAATCAGCGTCACTGCAAACAACTGGGCCACGTTGCTCAGCGTGATGGGAATCATCACCACGAACTGCTGCACCTGCTGCAAGTCACTCGAGGCTCGGCTCATCAATTGCCCTGTCTGGGTTCGATCGTGATATCCCACGTGGAGCCGCTGGATGTGGGCGAAGATCCTCTCGCGAAGCAGCGTCTCTGTCCATCGACTTTCACGGAATGCCAGATAGCGACGCCCTGCGGTCAGGATGCCGGTTGCAACTCCTGCCACGGCGATGAACAGCGACCACGCCAGGAGCGGCCCGTTGCGTTCGATACCGCGATCGATGGCGGCCTTCGTCAATTGCGGTACCGCAACCTTGGCTGCAGTCCAGGTGATACCGATTGCCACTCCGATCACCAGCGCACGCTTCTGGTCCAACAACGCACGCCACAGCAGTTGCCAGCCCAGGTTGCGTTG
>JBBANV010000012.1:24520-28426 GCA_040401775.1 Ilumatobacteraceae bacterium | reverse complement strand
GTCACGTGGCCGACGGCGCCAGCGACTCCACCGACGACCAAAAGTCGACGGCGGGGTCGAATTGCAGAATTGCCAGCGACGACGTATTCACTCCATTTTCGAAATAGCGGTCGATCTTGGCACGACACTCCGCGGGCGAACCGTGCACCACCAAGTCGTCGACGACGGAATCCGGAATCGCCGCGAGTGCGGCTTTGCGGTCGCCGCTCTTCCACGCGTCCCACATACCTTGCAGTGCTTCACCGCGCCCGAGCCAGCGGTGGAACTCCGCATACACCGGGACGTTGAGATACGCGGCTATGGCATAGCGAGCACCAGCTCGCACAACGTCGACGTTCTCGCTCGGACACACGAAGATACGAGCGACGATCTCTTTCGTCGAAGGATCTTGCCCGGCTTTCGTCGCCGATTCGTGTACCACCTTGGTGACGGTGCGTACGTCGTCGGGCGAAAGCCAGTTGATGATTGCGCCATCTGCTTCCCGTCCGGCGAGTCGCAACATTCCTTCACGCAATGCTGCGACGAGAATTGGTGGCTTCACCTCGGGTCGAACACCGAGGCGAAATCCGTCGACCTTGAAGGTGTCGTACTGCTTGGTGATCTTCTCACCACTCAGTGCGTCACGAAGGAATCGCACGACGTCACGCACCTTCTTGTACGGCTCCACGAAGGGAATGCCGTTCCATCGCTCGATGATGACGTTGCTCGACGAACCAATACCGATGGCGAAGCGTCCCGGCGCCGCATCGGCAAGTGACGCCACACTTTGGGCAAACAGTGCTGGGGTTCGCGTGTAGGCGGGAACGATTGCCGTACCCAAACGCAACCGTGGTTCCCAGGCGGCTGCCATCGCCAGTGGTGTGAATGCGTCCACCCCGTCGGCTTCAGCCGACCAAATGTCGCTGTAGCCGAGATCGGCGAGTTGACGAAGTTGTTTTTCGTGAGCATGCAAATGGCCGGGCAGTGGAACCGTCATCCCGTCGCGGCGTTGCATGGGCTAATTCTTCCACTTTCGGGCGATACAACTCTGACTGGCGGTGGCCAACAGAGTGCCGTTTTCAGCGAACATCTGGATGGTTCCGTGCGCAAAACCACGCTGTACCGACTCGATTTGAATGTCGAGCAACACCCAGTCCGTGGGCACCAGCGTGGCAAAGCGAATGGTGTTGTCCAGGCTGTTGCCGCCAGCACGCAAACCCAACGCCTGACCTGCAGCCATCGGTACGAAGTCACCGAGAATGCCGAGTGCAGCCGCATCGACACCATCGACCAACGATTTGATGCGCACCCACATGATGGTTCGACCGTCGCTGGGCGTGCCGTCGAGTTCCTCCATGTCGCGACCCTTTGCGAATCGCATGTCGAGTGCTTCCATGATCGAGTTTGCGTGCACGGTGCGCAACATGCGGGGCTTGGACTGATCCGGCGGTGCGACCTCGGGCATCCGTACGAACTGTCCACTCGAGTCGAAGTCACGGTCCCCGAGGGCTGCGTTGACGGTCAGTACTTCACGGTCGCCCACGCGACACACTGCGCGAGCCTGGGTAACACTGGTGCCGGCAACGGCGATGACCACGTCGATGTCCACACGCTCGTCGCGGCGGGCATACGACAGATACTGCGCAGTCGCCCACGTGCATCGTCTCTGTGACACGGCTTCCAGTGCGGCGATTCCGGCACCGAGACCTGCGCCACCGAAGAGGAAACCGCCACTCGTCGTGACGCGCGGAACGACGGAGAGCGAAAAGGCAGTGTTCCCGTGTTGCTCGAGACCGAGAAACGCGCGGGAATCCATCGCGAGCAGGCTAACTGTGTACGTGCCAACGGCAGACCGTGGCGGTTCGCCATCTACGCTTGGGGCGTGACCGACACACCGTGGCAAGGTGACACCGTTTCGCTCGTCGATGCATTCCGGCGTGGAGAACGTTCACCAGTCGAGGAACTGACGGCCACGTTCGACGCGATCGATCGCAGCAACTTGAATGCATTCTGCTTCCTTGATCGCGACGCTGCCCTTGTCGCTGCAACGACTGCCGATGTCACTCGTCCGTTTGGTGGTGTTCCGATCGGTGTGAAGGAGCTGGACCACGTCACCGGCTGGCCCGACACCGACGCAAGTTTGGTGTTCAAGGATCGAATCGCGGGATTCACCGACACCATGCTGTTGCGCGCACGAGCAGCTGGAGCCGTACTCGTGGGGCAAACCACCTCGAGTGAATTCGGAGGCGTCAACCTCACCCGCACCATGTTGCATGGCGCAACCCACAACCCTTGGCAACATGGTCGCACTCCCGGTGGTTCGTCGGGTGGCAGTGCTGCAGCCGTCGCGGGTGGTCTCGTCACCTTGGCAACGGGTGGGGACGGCGGCGGTTCCATTCGGATTCCCGCCGGATTCACCGGCCTCGTCGGATTGAAGGCAACGTACGGACGAATCCCACGTGGCCCGGGTGCACCATTCGGCAATCTCACCACCACCACTGGTTGCTTGACGCGCAGCGTCAGGGACACCGCTCGATGGTTCGACGTGTGCAACGGTCACGACGACAACGATCCACTCAGCTTGCCGAGAGTGGACGGCTGGGAAGCTGGATTGGGATCCGTTCCGACTCGCGGATTGCGAGTTGCGGTGGTCAAAAACTGGGGTTCGGCGGTGGTGTCACCAGCGATGTGGGAGGTGTTGGAGGAAGCAGCCGAACACCTCGTTGCCATCACTGGTTTGCGACGTGTCGACAACGTCGATACGTCACTCCCGCGACTTGGTGCCGCGTGGTCGATCTCGGGCATGGCTGCTCTCGCCTACGAGTTGCGCGACCACTGGCCGGCATGCGCCGACATTCTCACACCCGAGATGCGATTCGGGCTGGAGCGAACCAACGGTTTGTACGGCACCGAAGCCCGCGGCAAGTTCGAGATGCGACGCGTCGAACTGAACCGTCGCATGGCAGAGATCTTCGAGAGCGTCGACGTCATCATCACCGCCACCAATCCCGACGTCGCATTCAACGCGCAAGGTCCCCTGCCCGACACGTTCGGTGGCGTGGTTGCGGGAGCAGGCAACAACGGTGTGCTGACGATTCCAGGCAACATTTACGGCAACCCCGGGATCTCCATTCCTGCCGGAACCGTGGATGGACTGCCCGTTGCGTTGCAGGTGATGTCGCGACACTTCACCGAGCCGTTGTTGCTGGAACTGGCATTGGCTTTCGAGCGTTCGCGCCCATGGCCGCTGGTCGCACCGATCTAGACGAACCTCGCAGGCTCCGCAGGGCACTAGGCCATCAACTGGGCGCGCTAGGCCATCAAGAGAGCGCGTGCCACAAGGTCGGTGCCAAACCCCATGAGGATCGCCAGATAGCTCAATCCCGTTGCCGCCATCACCGCGGAGTAACTCCGCTCGCGAAGCGCCGCACGGGTGAACCATGCGAGCACACCCGTGAGCGCAGCGCACGCCAGCCAGAACCAGCCGAGTACACCGTTCCACCCGTCGTCGATCGAACCATTCAACACACTCACCATGCCGGTGGGTAGGAGAAACACTGCAACTTCGATCGGCCACACCACGAGCAACACGTTGGTGAGTTGATTCAGCAACTTGCGCGGCATCCCCGGCTGCACGAGATACCAGTGACCCAGCAACATTGCATCGCTGACTGCGCCAAGAAACACGGCCCCAACCAGGAGTCGAACCAACCACAGCAGATCGTCGGGATGATCGCTGGCAAGCGACGCAAAGATCACGCCAACGAAGCCGATCACCGTGGCAACGCGGTCCAGCATCGTGTCGCGGCGAGCGAATGCTGCGAGCGCAACGACTGCCAGCCCCACTCCGGCCGCCTCACGCACCGGCACGTGATCGAATGCAAACCCCAACGCCACACCGATGAGCGCAATTCCTGCATATACGCC
>JBBANV010000012.1:13338-24420 GCA_040401775.1 Ilumatobacteraceae bacterium | reverse complement strand
CGCATGCCCCACTTGCCCGCCACGTAGATGCCGGGCTCCACGCTGAATGCGTGACCGGCTGCGATGGGAAGGGCATTGCCACTCACCATGTAGGGCTCTTCGTGCGCTTCCATCCCGATGCCGTGACCGGTTCGATGAATGAAATAGTCGCCCCAGCCTGCATCAACCAACACTGCACGCGCCGCTGCATCCACCGACTCGCAGCTTGCGCCGACGACTCCCGCCATCACACCAGCTTCCTGCGCGCAACGCAGATCGCTCCATGCGCGAGCAATGTCTGCCGGTGGCTCACCAATATGGACGCAACGAGTGATGTCGCTGCAATAGCCGCGCATCGTGCCGCCGAAATCGCACAACACGATGTCGCCATGCGTGATGACTCGCTCACCTGGATGGTGGTGAGGGCTTGCTGCGTTGTCGCCGGCAGCCACGATCGCAAAGTTCACCACATCGTGACCCTCGGCGAGGAGCCGCGCAGAGATATCGGCTGACACCTGGGCTTCGGTGCGACCAACGAGTGGAATGTCACCCCGCTGAAGTTGCGCCGCCACGCGATCGGCAGCCGCACCAGCGGCTGCGAGTGCGGCCATTTCTGCTGCATCCTTTCGAATACGAAGTGGGCCGACGATCTCCACCGACCGCACGAAGTGCCGACCGGACAGTCGCGGCAGCATCTCCACGAGGAATCGAGACCACATCTGGTCGCCAATGGCAATACGTTGCGCAGAACCGATCAACGCGGCGGTGATCGCAACGGGATCCTCCGTTTCGTTCCATGCAACGATGTCGAACACTTCGGGATGGTGCTCGACACGCGGTGCCTCCAAGCGCGGCACCACCAAGGTGGCCCGATCCGCGGTTACCACCAACGCGGTGAGTCGCTCCAATGGCATGGCGTGGTATCCCACCAAGTACGGAAGGTCGAAGCCGACGGACACCACGAGTGCGTCGACGTGCTGTGTCTGCATCTGAGCCCGCACCCTGGTCAGACGTGAGGCGTACAGTGCGGTCATGGTGCAGCGTTATCGACTCTGAACGAGTCGGCCAGCCTCGTAGTCCTGGAAGGCCTTCACGATTTCCTCGCGAGTGTTCATCACGAAAGGTCCGTAACGAACCACGGGTTCGCCGAGCGGTTCACCACCCAGCAACAACGCCTGCGCCGACGTCGACGTGGTGATGGTGATCGAGCCGGCTTTACGGGAGAACACCATCATCTGTCCGGATTCTGCGGCGTGGGAATTTGCCGACAATTCACCATCGAACACGTGCACCAGTGCGGTATGACCATCGGCTGGGTCCCAGGTGACTTCCTCGCCGGCTCGCAACAACACGTGCGCGTACGTCATGGGGCTCGTGGTTTGCACGGCACCCGTCACACCCATCACGGTTCCTGCGACCACGCGCACTTCCCCGCCGTTGGTCAGCGACACTCGTCGCAATTCTTCGGATTCGAATCCTTGATAGCGGGGCGGAATCATCTTCGACGCTGCCGGCAGGTTCACCCACAACTGGAATCCGTGCATTCGCCCGCCCGAGTGCAAGAAGTCCGTCGTTGGAAGTTCGCTGTGCACCACTCCAGAGCCAGCGGTCATCCACTGCACACCGCCGGGACGGATGGTGGCGACTGCGCCGGTGGTGTCACGATGTTCCATGGCTCCGTGCATGAGGTACGTGACCGTTTCGAATCCGCGGTGTGGATGTTCGGGCGCACCAATGGCTTTGCCGGGCGCGTAGTCGACCGGACCCATTTCGTCGAGCAAGAGGAATGGATCGATGTGGCTCACGCGTGCCGTGGGAAACGGACGGCGCACCACGAAGCCACCACCCTCCACCGTTCGCTCCGCGGTGATGATGTGATCGAGTGTTCGACTCGTCATGGATGTACCTCGGGATTCGTCATCGTCTTACCAACACTGGCACGGTAACGCCCGCTTCCCCAGCTGCGCGTTTGGCGTGATAGCTCGACCGCGTAAGTGGACTTGCCTCTACATGGGTGATGCCAAGGCGCTCGCCAACTTGGCGATAGTGAGCGAACTCATCGGGCGACGCCCACCGAGTGACGGGTAAGTGATCGCTCGTGGGTCGCAGGTACTGACCAATCGTCACGATGCTCACGCCGACACTCGCAAGATCGGCGAGGAGCGACTCCACTTCGTGTCGTTCTTCACCGAGGCCGAGCATGAAGCCGGACTTGGTCACCAAGCCCGCACGACGGGCACGTGCCAACACCGACAAACTTCTTGCGTAGCCAGCCGACGGACGTACCACGCGCTGAAGGCGGGCGACCGTCTCGATGTTGTGGTTGAACACATCCGGCTTCGCCGCAAAGAGCAGTTGCAGTGAAGCATCGTCGCCCTTGGCATCGGACACCAAGGTTTCCACCGCAGTTGATGGATTGTTCGATCGAATTTCCCCGATGCAAGCCGCCACGTGCGCGAAGCCACCGTCGGGCAGGTCGTCACGCGCCACCATGGTGAGCACCGCGTGTTGCAGATCCATCTTTGCAACTGCTTCGGCTACGCGTCGCGGTTCGTCGATTGCCGGCGGCGCGGGCTTGCGGGTATCCACCAAGCAAAAACCGCACGCGCGAGTGCAGCGCTCGCCAAGCACCATGAAGGTGGCGGTGCCATCGCGCCAGCACTCCGAAAGGTTCGGACAACCAGCCTCCTCGCACACCGTTACCAGTTGCAGGTCACGGAGCGTCTTCTTGGTTGCCAACACCTCGGTGCCGTGCTGAACGTGTGGACGCAACCATTCGGGTTTGCGCTCGTTGATGTGCAAGCCAACGACATCGGGTTCGTATTCCCAAGCGACATCGACCCGATCCGTGGCAGCCAACTCGAGCGCAGCTGCGGGAGCAACGGCACCCCAACGCTCCACCGCCAGCCTCGATACGACGTCGGCCACCTCGCGCATTGTCGCACTGCAGCCTTCCTCGCGCAGCGAAGTCACCGGCCATTCGCCGATTCCACACGGCACGATGTGTTCCCGCATGTAGCGCATGTCGGGATCCACGTTGAGCGCAAAGCCGTGCATCGTGCGGCGTGCCGTGGCGCCCCGTGCAACTCGCACACCAATCGCACAGATCTTGCGGGCACGTTGCGTATCGGCATCCAGCCACACGCCCGGGTAACCGACCTTACGCCCGCCCACGACGCCGAATTCGGCGAGCGAATCGATCACCAACTGCTCCACGCTGCACACGTAGGCGGTGATGTCGGCAGGTGAAGCATCGCCGAATTTTCCCGGCAATGAACGAATCGGATACACCACGAGTTGCCCCGGGCCGTGATACGTAACATCTCCCCCACGATTGACGCGCACCAAGTCGGCCCCCACCTCGTGCGGTGTGCAGCGAAGATTCTTCTCGAGGTCGGCTGACGCACCGTACGTAAACACGTGGTGGTGCTCCTGCATCAGTAGGTAGTCGTCCTTTGCATAGGCAAAGAGACCCTCTTGTAGTGCGAGGGCGTCGCGATAGTTGACCCGCCCGAGCCAACGTACGCGCATTTAGAGCTCCGCCGACCAGTCCTGCGTCTCGAGCACGTGCTTGACCTTGGCCAGGAAGTTGGCGGCGTAGGCGCCGTCGAAGGCCCGATGATCCCAGCTCATCGCAATGTTTCCAACGGGATGAATGGCGATGCTCTCGCTGCCGTCGGGAAGCTTCACCGCGACTGGCTTGCGAACGATTGCATCCGTGCTGATGATCGCCACTTGCGGCTGATTGATGATTGCCATCGTGAGCACCGAGCCCGCTGAACCGTTGTTGGAGATGGTGAACGTGCCCCCGGAGATCTCGTCCGGCGACAACTTGCGGTTTCGCGCACGGTTGGCCAAGTCGGAGATCTCGCGTGCGATGGCGCGCAGTCGCTTGCCTTCGGCGCCACGCACGACCGGCACCAGCAAACCCTGGTAGTCGAGATCCACCGCCACGCCCAAGTCGATGTACTTGTGCACCACGAGGGTGTCACCGTCGAGGCTGGCGTTCATGTGTGGGTATTCCGCAATCGCGTCGATGATCGCACGACTGATGAACGGCAAGTACGTGAGCGAGAAACCTTCGCTGGCTTTGAAAGAATCCTTCACCGCGTTGCGCGCCACATCGACGTTGGCGTAATCCACTTCCACCACGCTGAATGCGTGTGGAGCCGTGCTCTTACTGACGATCATGTGACTGCCGGTGAGACGGCGAATCTTCGACAATGCAACGACTTCGTCGCGCGCACCGATAGCAACGCGAGGTGCAGCGGCTGGTGCTGGTGCGGCGGCTGGTGACGGTGCAGCAACCGGCGCGGGTACTGGAGCAGGAGCGGCGACTGGTGCTGGCGCCGGCGCGGCAACTGGTGCAGGCGCGGGCGATGGCGCAGCAACTGGTGCAGCAGCTGCTCGTGTCAGCCCGTGTGCATCGATGTAATCGAGCACGTCTTCGCGCGTGATACGGCCGCCAGGGCCGGTACCTGCGAGTTGTGCCACGTCGATGCCGTGGTCGTTCACGAGACGGCGCACCACTGGCGACAACAACAAATTGCTTGACACGCTTGCTCGAGCCGCTGGTGCGGCTGCGGGAGCAGGCGCCGGTGCAGGTGCAACCTTCGGTGCGGGAGCAGGAGCGGCCTTCGGAGCAGGCGCGGGTGCCGGAGCAGGTGCGGCTTTCGGTGCTGGTGCTGGTGCCGGTGCTGGAGTAGGTGCGGCCTTCGATGCAGGAGCTGGCGCCGGAGCCGGTGCCGGTGCCGCGACAGCACCGCTTGCCGCACCGACCACCGCAATCACCGTTCCAACAGGAACCGTTTCGCCAGCCGGCACACGGATTTCGGTCAGCGTTCCCGCAATCGGCGAGGGAACCTCGGTGTCCACTTTGTCGGTGGACACCTCGAACAATGGTTCGTCGGCGGCAACCGTGTCGCCGACGTTCTTGAACCAACGCGTGATGGTTCCTTCGGTAACGGTTTCACCGAGTTGCGGGAGGATGACGTCAGCCATGAGAAGTTGCTCCTTCGTTACGCGTTGATGCTTCGACCGGTAAGTGACAGGACCGTTTCGCCGAACAATTCCGTCAAGCTCGGGTGTGGCTGGAGGAATTCTGCAATTTCATCCACCGTGGCTTCCCAGTTCACCGCCAAATACCCACCGGACAATTGCTCGGTCACCCAAGGACCCACCATGTGCACGCCGAGTACTTGCCCTGCGCGTCCGTTGCGATCCTTCTTGGCGATCACCTTCACGAGTCCGTCAGGTTCACCGAGGATCATCGCTCGCGAATTTGCACGGAACTGATGTTTTGCCACCACGACATCGTGACCTGCTGCTCGAGCTTCTTCTTCTGACGGCCCCGCCCACGCAACTTCGGGATGGCAGTAGATCGCCCACGGCACGCGGTCGTACATCACGGGGTACACCGCTTCACCACGCATGTGCTTTACGGCAACGATTGCTTCGGCATACGCAACATGTGCCAATTGCGGCGTGGCGATGAGGTCGCCCACCGCATACACGTTGGGCTCGCCGGTGCGGCAATACCCGTCTACTTCCACGAATCCCCTGTCGGTCACCTTCACTTGCGTGCCCGCAAGACCGAGCTCATCGGAATACGGCCGGCGACCGACCGACACCACGACGGCGTCCACCTCGATGGACTCCCCTGCTCCGAACGACACCACGGTGGAACCTGATCCGGTCGGCTTGTGTCCGGTGACCTGCACACCCGTGCGAATGTCGATGTTCTTCTTCTTGAACGTCTTCACGACGACATTGGCAACGTCCGGGTCGAGGCCAGGAAGGATCTTGGGCAAGCCCTCCAGGATGGTCACCGACGCACCGAGGTCGGCGAAGCACGATGCAAACTCACAACCGATCGCGCCGCCACCGATCACTGCGATTCGCGCCGGAACCTTGTCGAGCATCAACACCTCGTCGGACGTCATGACCGGACCACCAACGGAGAAACCCGGAATCGTGCGAGGCACGGATCCGGCCGCCAAAATCACATTGGTTCCAACCAGCGAACGCGTCGCACCATCGGCCGACTTGACGGTCACGGTTCCGCCCGCCCCGAGCGAGCCGGTGCCGAGAATGTAGGTGACCTTCTTGCTCTTCGTGAGACCCGTCAATCCCTTCACCAAACCATTGACGATGGTCTGCTTGCGGGCCTGCGTGACCGCAAAGTTCACCGTTGGGGCGCTGGACTCCACTCCAAAGTCTTTTGCATGGGCAACGTGCCGAAACACCGCCGAGCTCTCGAGAAACGCCTTGGCGGGAATGCACCCGCGATTGAGGCACGTTCCACCGATGGTGTCTTTTTCCACCAATGCAACGTTCATTCCGGCGGACGCCGCATAGAAGGCAGCCGCGTAGCCACCTGGTCCCCCGCCTATGACGACGAGGTCGAATCGTTCGCTAGACACGGCTATCTACGGTAGCGCTTATGCCGACTTACTCGCCCAACCACTGCGCTTTTTCATCGTCACGCGCATAGATGAGCGTTGGTGTGCCGACCGCCACGACGAACTCGAGCGTGCACGACACTTGCTGATTCGCGTCGGTAGCCGGGCAAACCGTCGTCTCGAGCGGTGTGGTGATCTCGCCATTGGCCAACATCGACCATCCGGCGACCGGTGACGTCATTTCCGACCCTCGCATGGCGACTTCCACCAAGGTATTTGTGTCATTCACCTGAACGTCGAGTACTGCAACATCCACCCCAGCCACTTCCACGTTCGTGCCAAGTTGAAAGAGACCGATGGTACGTCCCGTGTCGTTGGCGGTTTGCAGCAGTTTCACCGTTCCGGCGACCACGATGAGAACGCCGCAAATCAGGCTGGCGAGAATGAGTTTCCGCGTGCTCACGCCGTTGAGCGTACGCTGGAAACGTTGTTCCACATCACAGCGTCGTGAAGTGGAACGAAGAAAGGTGTCTGCACGTTCATGGGATTGCGTAATCTGCTCGGCCGATCCGCCCAAACCAAGGAGGAATTGGTCTCCGAGCGCCTGTGCGCCAAGTTTGGCGAGATGAACATGGTGTCTTTGGCCACGATGCCAATGCGTCAACGGGTGGATGTGTGCGGAGAGATTCGCCGAATGACGGTGAAGCCACGTGCCGGTATCCCCGCGGTGGAAATCGAGATCAGTGATGGCACTGGAGAACTCACCGTCATCTTCTCCGGCCGAGAACGCATTCCCGGTGTCGGACACAATCGTGGGCTCACCGTGTCGGGCGTTGCGCACATGGAGGGTTCACGGCGCGTGATGCTGAATCCGCTGTATCGCCTACTTCCAAAACCGGGTCAGTAACCAGGAACCCCGACAGCCAGAGCGCGGCGTCGACGAGCAATCAGCCGACTTGCAGTTAGCCGGCTTGCAGTCGACCGACGTACGTTTAGCCGACGAGCAGTTTCGAAACAGCAGCTTCGGCGTCTTCGGTGATGAGCGCCATCACCTCGTCGCCCACCCGCAACACGGTGTCCTTCGTGGGCACCATGACACGTTCGGCTCGCACTACTGCAACAATCGTTGCGCTTCGTGGCAACACCAAGTCGGCAATCGCCTTGTTCACGGCCGGCGATGATTCGGCGAGTGTCACCTCCACCAATTCCGCCTTGCCACCCTTCAGTTGCATGAGTCGCACGAAATTTCCCACCGATGTGGCTTCCTGCACCAAACTGGTGATGAGGTGTGGCGTCGACACCGAAACGTCCACTCCCCACATCTCGTTGAACATCCAATAGTTCTTCGGATTGTTGGCTCGCGCTACGACACGAGGAACTCCGAACTCCTGCTTCGACAGCAACGAAATCACGAGGTTGTCCTCATCATCGCCCGTGACGCTGGCAACCACGTCGGCGTTTCGAACGCCGACGGCGTCCAACACCAAGTAGTCACACGCGTCTCCGAAGTGCCATTCGATGCCATTGGATTCCGGACGTGATTGATACTCACGAATCGTTGCTCGGTCGTTGTCGATGATGGTGACGGAGTGACCGGCAGCCACCATCTCTCGTGCGGTGAACCTGCCTACGCTGCCACCACCGGCGATGATCACCTTCATCGAGCCGCCTCACATGTCATTTCGACTCCACCGGTCCCTGCGCCAAGTACGCATCGAGTGACGCAATGTCCTCGTTCATTACCGCCAGATACAACGTGTCCCCGTGTTGCACGAGCACCTCGTCGCTCGCCAACATCGCTGTGCCGTAGCGACGAAGCCCGATCACTTTGGCCGGCCCATTATCGAGGACGCTTGAGCGCTCACCCACCCACGCATCGCCCGCGATTCGCTCCACCACGACCATTGCAGCGCTGGGGTCGGTCCACTCCACGGCCGGGCGATCGACGATGATTCGTCGCATGATGCGCTCGGCGGTCCATTTGACGGTGGCAACGGTGGCGATGCCGAGTCGCTCGTAAATCTCCGAGCGCTTGGGATCGTAGATTCGGGCAACGACGCTCTGAATTCCGAACCGTTCACGTGCCACGCGCGCAATCATGATGTTGGAGTTGTCGCCGTTCGTAACTGCTGCCAGTGCCGAAGCCTTTTCTATTCCGGCTGCAATGAGGATGTCCGGATCGAATCCAATTCCGACGATCGTCTGGCCGCTGAAGTTGTCACCCAAACGCAGGAATGCATCGGCTTTGCGGTCCACTACCGCAACGGTGTTGCCGAGTGCACACAACTCACGTGCCAATGTCGAGCCCACTCGCCCACAACCAACGATGACGACGTGCACGAACTACCATCGTATCCGCGCCTGATTACCTCGTCGTAGCGCAAGGATTCGTTCCAATGTCACCTCAAACCAAAGACAACCGAACCGCAATTGCGCGACTCAAGGGAGTGCTCATCGGCAAACCGATCGAGACTCATCTCGATGCACATCATCGCCTGAAGAAGCGCGTCGCACTACCCGTCTTTGCCAGCGATGCGATCTCCAGTACGGCATACGCCACCGAAGAAATCCTCATCGTGTTCCTCACGATGGCCGCGATCGGACTCGCCGCGTTCGACAACCTCGTGCCGATTGCAATCATGGTCGTGGTCTTGTTGGCGATCGTCGTGAACAGCTACCGACAGACGATCAATGCGTATCCACACGGTGGCGGTAGCTACATCGTCGCGAAGGACAACCTGGGCAAGTACCCGTCCCTCGTTTCAGGCTCGGCAATGCTCGTTGACTACATTCTCACGGTCGCAGTGTCGGTTTCCGGTGGAGTTGCGGCGATCATCTCGGCATTCAACGATTTGGCGCCGTACCGCGTGTGGATGTGTGTTGCGTTCATCGCACTGATCACATTCGCAAACCTTCGAGGAATTCGCGAATCGGGTGCGCTCTTTGCTCCACCGACGTATTTGTACATCGTCAGTTTGGCGGCGTTGATCCTCGTCGGTTTGTATCGCGTGTACTTCCAGGACCTCGGCCCGATCTCACACACCGGTGAAGTGGAGCGGGAGCTGCTTGAGGGCCAGAAAGCGCTGACGCTGTTCTATTTCTTGAAGGCGTTCTCGTCGGGCGCGGTCGCACTCACCGGCATCGAGGCGATCGCCGATGGCGTACCGGCATTCGAGAAGCCCGAGCCGAAGAATGCCAACCGAACGTTGATCATGATGGCGGTCATTCTCGGAACATCGTTCTTCGGATTGAGCCTCCTCGCAAAGCATCTCGAACCACTCAAAGACCACGAAGGGAGGATCAAAGACACCGTTCTGGCTCAGCTGGCCGAGCAGGTGTACGGCGGTCGCAACCTCTTCTTCTTCGTCACCCAATTTGCAACGTTCGGCATCTTGATTCTCGCCGCAAACACCGCATACGCGGACTTCCCGAGATTGTCGTCGGTGATTGCCAAGGACAGCTATCTGCCGCGGCAATTCTCCAACAGAGGTGACCGATTGGTGTTCAGTAACGGTGTGATCTTCCTCGGGCTTGCTGCATCGGGCCTCGTCATCGCGTTCGGTGGAATCGTCAACGCCCTCATTCCTCTTTACGCAGTGGGAGTGTTCACCGGCTTCACCATCAGTCAAACCGGAATGCTGGTCCGGCTCCTGCGACTGAAAGAGAAGCAGTGGCCGATCAAGGCGTTCTTCACCGGTGTTGGTGCCTTCACCACGTTTGCGGTCGCCATGGCGGTCGTCATCGTGAAGTTCACCGATGGTGCGTGGATTCCTGCGGTGGTGATTCCGTCGATGATCTTCATCTTCACCGGTATCAATAGCCACTATGTGCGGGTCAAGAAGTTCCTCGCCGTTGCCGACAAGGAAGTTCCTCCGTTCCGTACCCACTTCGTCGTTGTGCTCGTTGGCTCGGTGAATGCCGGAGTCGTCCAGGCAGTGAAGTATGCCCAGAGCCTGCGGCCGGATCGACTGCTGGCACTGAGCGTCGTTGGATCCGACACGGAAGGTGCAGAGCTCGATCGAGTTTGGCGTCAGAACTTTGCGGATGTCGAACTCATTACGCCGATCGACGACTTCCGCAATCTCACCGACAAGGTGTTGGAAGAGGTCGAGCGACTCGATGGTCTGCAGTCAGACGACCTCATCACCGTGGTGATTCCGGAATTCGTCACCAGCATCCGGTCGCAATGGCTGCACAATCAGTCGGCACTTGCAATCAAGGCTCGACTGCTCTTCCGCCCCAACACCGTCGTGACTTCCGTACCAATCGTCATTCCGTAACTCCAGAAACGTTTCGCCGGCCCAACCTCGGGCAGAGTGACGGTGCACGAAACTCGTGAGGCGTAGTCTGACCACATGCGAATAGTGGTTTCCGGGGCCAGTGGTCTCATCGGTTCGGCACTCGTCCCCCAACTCGCCGCGCACGGCCATGATGTCGTTCGTCTCGTGCGGCGCTCGGCCAAACAGGGTGAGTCCACCTGGGATCCGGCACGTGGCGTCATCGATGCCAACGTCATCGAAGGTGCCGATGCCATCATCCACCTGTCTGGTGCGGGCATCGGAGACAAGCGCTGGTCGAATTCCTACAAGCGCGAGATTCTCGACAGTCGAGTGAAGAGCACCAAGTTGCTCGCTTCGGTCATTGCTGGTGCGGCAAAGCGTCCGTCGGTATTTCTTTCGGGGTCGGCAATCGGTTATTACGG
>JBBANV010000012.1:11102-13238 GCA_040401775.1 Ilumatobacteraceae bacterium | reverse complement strand
AAGGTGCTGCGACGTCCTGCAGTGTTGCCCGTCCCAGCCATCGGACCAAAGCTGCTCCTCGGCGGCGAGTTGGCCGATGCGTTGCTGTTCACCGGACAACGCGTGATTCCTGCTGCGCTCAGTGCCTCCGGCTTTGAATTTGCGCATCCCACGTTGGAAATTGCGCTGCGTGCACTGCTGAACAAGTGAGCAGTTGCTCGGTGCGCCGATGAGTCAACTTCCTGCCCGCGTCGACGTTGCAATCGTCGGAGCGGGCTTGGCTGGTCTTGCGGCCGCGCGACACCTGCACTCGAAGTCGTTCAACGTTGCGGTACTCGAAGCACAGGATGACGTTGGTGGGCGGGTTCGAACGGACATCGTCGACGGATTCCGCCTCGACCGCGGATTTCAGATCCTGCTCACGGCATACCCGGAACTCAAGCGTCAGGTCGATCTCGATGCCCTCGACTTGCACAACTTCGATCCAGGTGCCCTGGTGATGATGCGCGGGCGAAGTTATGCAGTGACCGACCCGTTTCGCGCACCACGCAGTGCATTCAGTACTGCGCGAGCACCCATCGGAACCATCGCCGACAAGGCACGGATTGCGCTGCTGCGTGCTCGCACCCTGCGTGGCGACCCTCGCGAATTGTTGCGCGGTCAAGACTTGCCCACCATCGTGGCGCTCCGACGCGCCGGGTTCTCCGAAGCCATCATCAATCGATTCTTCCGACCGCTGTTCGGCGGAATCCAATTGGATCCTTCGCTCACTACGTCGCGTCGAATGTTCGACATCATCTTCCGGAGTTTGGGCGAAGGTGACGCTGCCGTTCCCCGCCTGGGGATGGGTGCATTACCCAAACAGATGGCCGACCGTCTACCGGGACTCGTGCACCTCAACACCAAGGTGGCATCGATCGATGGTCGAACCGTCGTGACGGCTGATGGTCGACGTATCGAGACTCGAGCCGTCGTCGTGGCAGCCGAGCTTCCTGCCGCACGAAACCTGATTGCACTCCCCGAGCGTTCCTCGCGAACGGCAGGTGCCGTGTATTTCGCAGCCGACACACCACCAACCGATTCACGCCTGGTGATTCTCGATGGCACCGGTAAGGGCCCGGTGTTGAACGCAGCCGTCATGAGCAACGTTGCAACCAGCTACGCCCCCGTGGGGAAGCATTTGGTCGTCGCGGCACTTCCCCAGGTGATTGATGGCGATCTCGAGTCGATGGCCCGCGACCAGATGCGAACATGGTGGGGTCCCCAGGTCGACGGATGGCGGCACCTGCGTACCTATCGAATTGCCCACGCTGGCGTGGAGCAACGACCACCGTTCTCCCCCAAGCGCAACATTGCAGTCGGCAACGGTGTGTTCGTGTGCGGCGATCATCGCGATACGGGTTCGTTGCAGGGGGCCTTGTTCTCCGGCCGACGTTGCGGCGAGTTGGTTGCTGGGGCGCTCGCCTAGCGTCATACGTATGACGAATACTCCAAATAGTGGCGACTCGCCGGCACACGACCCGCAACGCAAACTCGTCTCCGTGTCGCAGTTCGTACCTGCGGCACCGCAGGAGATCTTCGAACTGCTCGCGTCGCCGGAGCGTCATCCCGAAATCGACGGCTCGGGCACGTTGCGTCGCGGATTGAAGGGTCCGAAGCGGCTCTCTCTCGGTGCAAAGTTCGGCATGTCGATGTTCCTGCTCCTGCCGTATCGCATCACCAATACGGTGGTGGAGTTCGACGAAGGAAAACGAATTGGCTGGCGCCACTTCGGCGGCCACGTGTGGCGTTATCTGTTGACCCCGGTCGAGGGTGGCACGTTGGTGACAGAACAATTCGATTATTCCACCAACAAGGCGAACTGGTTCTTGAAGGCCATGAACGCCATCGTGAACAACGAAGTGGCAATGCGAAAGACACTGCTGAACCTCGCAAAACGATTCTCGTGACGCGGCCGATCGTCACGACTTTGGCGTCGGCGGGATCATGACGCTGCTCCCCCGTGGGTTCGTCGCACGTACAGCGAATTTCGGTATCAAGGACAACACGCTCGATTTCGTCGTCGTGCTGGGACAACCCGGAACCACCGGCGTGTCGATGTACACCCAGAGCCGTTTCGCCGGCGCCAGTGTGGTGTTGAGCCGTGAACTGTCGGCA
>JBBANV010000012.1:5030-11002 GCA_040401775.1 Ilumatobacteraceae bacterium | reverse complement strand
GGCGTGGTGGTGCTCTCCAAGAACTCCAACGTGGCAACGGGCGACCAAGGAATGCGCAACGCTCGAGAAATCGTGGGAGGCGTTGCCAAACAGTTACATTGCAGCGATCATGAACTCGTCATCGCCTCCACGGGTGTGATTGGCCGCCAGTATCCGATGGACAAGATCCGTGCCGGCATCTCCGGAGTCGCGTCGTTACCAGAGTCCACTGACGCAACGCTCGTCGCGCGAGCCATCATGACCACCGACACCAAGCCGAAGTTGGCGGAAGCCGTCGTTGGTGGCCCTTCCGAACACACGGGGACACCCGCACGAATCGTGGGGGTTGCCAAGGGTGTCGGCATGATCGAGCCCAACATGGCAACGCACATCTCCATGGTCTTCACCGATGCAATGATCTCCCGCGGCGCGCTGGAGGTTGCCTATCGCCGATGCGTGGAGCGCACGTTCAACCGGGTTTCCATCGATACCGACACCTCCACCAGCGACACCACGGTGTGTTTGGCCAGCGGTGCCGCTGGCGCGGTGAACGAATCGGCGTTCGAGGATGCTTTGTACGAAGTGATGCTGTCGCTCACCAAACAAATCGCTCGTGACGGTGAAGGCGCCGAAAAGCTCATCGAGGTTCGGGTGGACGGTGCGCGCGATACCGAGCAAGCGGTCACCGTGGCGCGAGCCATCGTCAACTCACCCTTGGTAAAGACTGCGGTGCACGGTGCCGACCCCAACTGGGGGCGCGTCGCCATGGCCGTCGGTAAGTGCTCGCAGTATTCGGACATCGACCAGGAACGTGTGGTGATCCGGTTCGGAAGTCAAGAGGTGTTCCCACGACAAATCGATGGTTCCGGGCTCGCACAATTGAGCTCGTACATGAAAGGAGCCGATGTGCTGATTCACGTCTCACTCGGCACCGGCACCAGCGACGCCACCGTGTGGGGTTGCGATCTCACCGACGGCTACGTGCGAATCAACGCCGATTACACCACCTAGGTGAGCAACGAGTCGAGCCAGTTGATGGTTGCGGCTCGATAGTCGTACACACTCTTGTACCGCGCCAATGCGTCAGGTAGTCGCGCTACCAGTTCACGCAACGCGCGGATCGCTTCCGGGCCTCGCTGCACGTACGTGGTGAGTGGCTCTTGGAAACCACGGATGGTGAACAAGATGCCGCGTGTGCGCGGAAGACGCCGCAGTGTTTCACGCTCGATTCGAATCCACAACTGCGACGGATGCTCCACCAACGGTTTGTTCGGCGAATACGGCTGGAAGAGGGCCGGATGATCTTCCAACGTCCAGTTCGACCTCCAGATGGGCTTTTCCGGTGAAAGTCGCGTCAGTGTCGTATCAACTGCTGCACCGATGTGCTCGGCATACAGCGACACGGGTTTGTGCACCGTGAGCATGTCGTGGCCGATCTTTTCCGACAACTTCCAGCGGCTCGGAGAGCACACCACGCCGGCCACGAACGGCAGCTGCTCGTCAACTTCGCCCGGAATCGATCGCAGCACCGTGAGATCGTCGGGCACTTCTCGTGCTGCATCCACCAACGCATCGATGCCGGTGTTCGAAGTGGTCTTGCCCAACCAACCCAAGATCAACTCGGCCACCTCCTGTGCCACGTCGTGGGCATCATCGCGATAGCACACCACATCGTTGCGACGTTCGTCGATGAGTGCGCGCTTCATGGCCAATGTGGGCTCCCAGTCAGGGTCGCGTACGAACCAACGGTGGAGATCGAGCGGTTTGGTGCCAACTCGATGACGAAATGCATCGCCAACGACTTGCGGCAAGATCTCGTCGTGCGGAATGCGGGCTACGTAGCCAGCGTTGACACTCGGCGTCGGTGGCGCCGTATCAAACGGCGTGAACGGGTCGCTATGAGTGACGAATGGGGTCATTTCGGTGGCATACGAATGCCACCGTCAACACGAATCGACTCAGCATTCATGTAGCTGTTCGTGATGCACTCCAACACCATGGAGGCGAGTTCCTCCGGTGCACCCAAACGCTGCGGGAAGAGCACGCCCTTCTGCAGGTTGCTCTTGAATGCTTCGCTCGCATCACCTTGTCCATAAATGGGAGTGTCGATCAAGCCTGGTGCCACGGTATTGACGCGCACGCCGATGGCTGCGAGGTCTCGCGCAATCGGAAGAGTCATGCCGACGACTCCACCCTTGGATGCCGAGTACGAAGCCTGACCAATCTGACCATCGAAAGCAGCCACCGATGCGATGTTGACGATGGCGCCACGCTCGCCATGCTCGAGCGGCTCGTTGCGGCTCATTGCCGTGGCAACCACGCGAATGCAGTCGAACGTACCGACGAGGTTGATCGCGATCACTTTCTTGAAAGCGTCCAAGTTGGCAGCCGACTCCACCGTGCCGTCCTTACCCACGGTGCGCTGCGCCCAGCCGATGCCGGCGGAGTTCACCAACGCACGGATTGGGCCCATCGACTTGGCCATCTCGGTTGCGTTGATGATGTCTTGCGTGTTGGTGACATCCACCTTGCAGAAGGCTCCACCGATTTCCTTGGCGAGTGCTTCACCCTTGTCAGCCTGCAGGTCGGCAATGACCACCTTGGCACCCTTCTTGGCGAGCAATCGAGCAGCTGCGGCTCCAATTCCGCTGGCTCCTCCGGTGACGATGGCGCTTGAGTTGGTGAGTTCCATGACCGCGAACGCTAGCGCACGATTGCGATGGCAGCCACGGCGAGAGCATCGACTCGTTCGTTCATTGGCTCACCGGTGTGTCCGCGAACCCAACGGAAAGTGATGTCGCCACGCTCGCGCACCAAAGCAATGAGCGGCTCCCACAGATCACGATTCGCCACCGGCTGACGCTGGCTGTTTTTCCAACCGCGACGCAACCAACCTTCCCACCATGCCTCGTTGAAACATTTCACGACGTACTGACTATCGGACACCACTTCGATTGGTCCGTCGCTCACCGACAGCGTTCGCAACGCTTGGAGCACCGCAAGTAATTCCATTCGTTGGTTGGTCGTCGGTGATTCAGCGCCACTGTCGTGCGGCTCACCGTCGGGTGCCACGGCCCACGCCCAGCCGCCGGGTCCCGGATTCCCCGAACATGCACCATCGGTGTACACGACACGAACGCTCGTCATCACCTCAGATACTTACCGATGGGTAGGCGCAGGGACGGCAATTGCCGTGGTCGATCGCCGAGCCGGCGCAGCACTTGCCAACGACGGCGTGGCACTCGCCGATTGTCGTGCGAGAATGGGCACATGCTGTTTGACGGCTCCGTACACCAGCTTCCGGATACCGATCCGCAGGAAACACAGGAGTGGCTCGACTCACTCGACGCCATCGTCGATGTGCAGGGAAAAACGCGTGCCCGCTACCTCCTCTCGCGATTGCTGGAGCGCGCCCGCGAAACCCAGGTGAGTTTCCCGGCAACGGTGTCCACTCCATACATGAATTCCATTCCCGCCGAGCACGAGCCATGGTTCCCGGGCGACGAACATCTGGAGCGACGCATCCGCGCCTACATTCGCTGGAATGCGGCGATGATGGTGGTTCGCGCAAATGCCACCGCCGAAGGAATCGGCGGACACCTCTCCACGTTCGCGTCGTCGGCCTCGTTGTACGAAGTGGGCTTCAACCACTTCTTCCGCGGCAAGGACGACGGCCGCGCCGGCGACCACGTGTACTTCCAAGGACACGCCGCCCCCGGCGTGTACGCACGCGCGTATCTCGAGCGCCGTCTCGAGGCGGAGGACCTCGACCACTTCCGTCGGGAGATCGGTCGTGGTGGTCGCGGACTGTCGTCGTATCCGCACCCGCGGTTGATGCCCGAGTTCTGGGAATTCCCCACGGTGTCGATGGGCCTGGGCCCGATCACCGCGTTGTACCACGCACGATTCAATCGCTACCTCACCAACCGCAAGTTGGATGACACCACGCAAAGTCGTGTGTGGGCATTCCTTGGCGACGGTGAATGCGATGAACCCGAAACACTCGGCGCGCTCTCACTTGCTTCGCGCGAACACTTGGACAACTTGGTGTTCGTCGTCAATTGCAACCTGCAGCGACTCGATGGACCGGTGCGTGGCAACGGAAAGATCATCCAAGAACTCGAAGCGGTATTCCGCGGAGCCGGCTGGAACGTCATCAAGGTGATCTGGGGTTCCAAGTGGGACGAATTGCTTGCCCGCGACGTGTCGGGTGCCCTGCTCAACAAGATGAACACCACCGTCGACGGCGAATTCCAGCGCTACACCGTGGAGGACGGCAACTACATTCGCGAAAACTTCTTCGGTCCAGACCCACGTTTGCGTGAGATGGTGTCGCACCTCACCGATGCCGAGTTGCAGGCACTCCCCCGTGGCGGTCACGACTATCGCAAGGTGTATGCCGCCTTCAAGGCTGCAGCCGACAACCTCGGCTCGGGCCGTCCCACTGCGATTCTCGCCAAGACGGTGAAGGGCTGGACGCTCGGCCCGGAGATCGAGGGTCGCAACGCCACGCACCAAATCAAGAAGATGAACGTCGACCAGCTGCGCCAATTGCGCGATCGATTGCACCTCAACGACGAAATCACCGACCAGATGCTGGAGGGTGACGTAGCCCCGTACTACCGCCCACCGGAAGACTCGGTGGAGTACCAGTATCTCATCGAGCGACGCCGCGCACTCGACGGTTTCGTGCCGCGACGCATCTCCACCGCCCGTCGCAAGCTCACGCTGCCAAGCGACGACGCCTTCCGCGAGTTCGACGCCGGAAGTGGTCAGCAGTCGGTGAGCACCACCATGGGCTTCACACGACTGCTACGCAACTTGGCGCGCGATGCATCGTTCGGCGAGCGTGTGGTGCCGATCATTCCCGACGAAGCTCGCACCTTCGGAATGGATTCACTGTTCCGTGAATTGAAGATCTATGCCTCGCAGGGCCAGAAGTACGAACCAGTCGATCACGACTTGTTGTTGTCGTACACCGAGTCCACTTCCGGACAAATTCTCGAAGAAGGCATCACCGAGGCCGGCAGCCTTGCCAGTTTCATCGCCGCTGGCACCGCTTATTCCACGCGAGGTGTGGAGATGGTGCCGTTCTACACGTTCTATTCCATGTTCGGCTTCCAACGAGTGGGCGACCTCATTTGGCAGGCCGCCGATGCGCGTACTCGGGGATTCCTCCTTGCTGCAACGGCCGGCCGCACCACCTTGATGGGTGAAGGCTTGCAACACCAAGACGGACACTCACTCGTGCTGGCTTCGACGGTTCCACCGTGCAAGGCGTACGACCCGGCATTCGCCTACGAAGTTGCCGCCATCATCCGTAGCGGACTGCACGAAATGTACGGCGAAGTGCCCAACGACGTGTTCTATTACATCACGTTGTACAACGAGAACTATCCGATGCCGGCTCGACCGGCGGTTGCCGACCTCGACGCACAAATCATGCGCGGTTTGTACCGCTGGGCGGATGCCGGCAATGCCAAACATCGCGCCACGATGGTGTTCTCGGGTTCCGCGCACTCCGCTGCGCGCGAGGCAGTCACCGAACTGGAATCGCGTTGGGATGTGTCTTGCGACGTGTGGTCGGCAACCTCGTACAAGACACTTCGCGAAAATGCGTTGGATGTGGAGCGCTGGAATCGCTTGCACCCCACTTCGGCACCACGCCAAGCAGACGTAACGCGGCTGCTCGACGACGGCAGCGGCCCGATCATCGCCGTCACCGACTTCATGCGAATCGTGCCGGAACAAGTTGCGCGCTTCGTACCGAACCGAATGTTCGTTCCGCTCGGCACCGACGGCTTTGGTCGCAGCGACACCCGCGAGGCGTTGCGACGTCACTTCGAAGTCGACATGCCGCACATCGTGGTTGCCACGTTGCACGCATTGTCGTTGAGCGGCGAAATCAAGCCCGAAGTGGTCGCTGATGCCATTGCTCATTACGGACTGAACCCCGAAGCGATGAACCCGCTGCATGTCTAAAGCCCGTTCGC